>DASQGF010000150.1:0-36218 GCA_035632755.1 Terriglobales bacterium | reverse complement strand
ACATGCGCTTGGCCCAATAAGCACCGGCCAAGCAAAAGTGCGCTCGGGCGAACGTAGGGTTCTCATTCGCCAACTTCTTGCAGATTTCAATGGCCTCGTCGTATTGCCGTACGTAGATGTGAACTGTTCCCATCGTCGCCGTGATAATCGGCGACAACGGATCGAGCTGGTGAGCGCGGTTGATTTCAGCAATGGCCTCCTGCTCTCTCCCACCAATCCTGCCAATATCATCTGCGTACCAGTGGTGTGCCGTGGCATCGTTGGGATCGAGTTCGAAGGCCTTCCTGTACTCGGCCTCTCCCCCGACAAAATCCCAGTCGTACTCCATCTCATTGCTGCCCAGGTCGGCATGGGGATGGGCTAATGACGGGTCCAACTCCAGCGCCCTGCGGGCGGCGGCATTCGACTTCGGATAGGTCTCGCTGGGATTGCCACCGTAGTTAGGCAACACCCCATAGGCATCGGCCAGGCCCGAGTACGCCAAAGCGTAGCCGGGGTCTCTGGCGATGGCTTGATTGAAATATGAGATTGCGGTGTTGATGTCCGAACCGGTTCGTTTGTTCCAGTAGTAGCGGCCCTTCAGATACAGCTCATAGGCATCTGGATTTTGTGTGCCTTGTTTGGTGACCTGCTGTTTTTCTGAGCCGCTGAGCTTGGAACGCAACCGTTCTGCAATGTCGCCAGCGATCTGCTGTTGCAACGAGATAATATCGCCACTCTTGCGGCTGTACTGCCCGCCCCAAAGTTCGGTATTGTCGCGAACGTTGGTCAGTTCGGCGCTTACCTGAATCGTATCTCCACGCTGCGTCACTCGCCCCGTTAGCAGCGCGGTGACGCCCAGATCATTACCGACTTTTTGCGCGTCAACATCTTTGCCCTTGTAGCGGAAGACTGAGCTGCGCGAGCGCACGGCCAGATCGGGTAGTTGCGAAAGGCTGCTAATAAGACTTTCGGTGATCCCGTCGCTCAGGTATTCGCTGTTCGGATCTGCTGTCACGTTGGCGAAGGGCAGCACCGCCAGCGAATCAATCTTCTGACCACTGTGCGGGACGAAATACCCCCAAATCGCAGCCAGGACTGCCAGCGCGATCACACAAACCGCCGCAGAAATCGTCGCTGTCTTGCGCCGCCACCACGGCTTTGTTCCGGCCACCGGAGTGAGCGCCGCCGTCTTGCCGGTCTCGGTTTCGCGTTTAAGCCGTTTCAGATCGGCGCGCATTTCAGAAACGTGTTGATAGCGCAGATCGCAGTCCTTCTCCAAAGCCTTGGTAACGATCTCTTCGAGCTTTGCCGGGACATCGGGATTGATGCGGATGGGCGGCGTCGGAGCGCGCTCCAGGATGGCGTTGAAGATCACACCTGAGGTATCCCCGCGAAACGGTAAGATGCCAGTCGCCATCTCATAGAGCACCACCCCGAACGAGAAGAGATCGGACCGCGCATCCAGTTCCTTGCCCCGCACCTGCTCGGGCGACATGTAGGCCACCGTGCCCAGCGTGCTGCCGGGGCTAGTCAGGTGCTCCTGACTTACGGCTGTCGCGGCGGTGGCGTCCACTCCCACGGCTTGCGCTCTGGGCTTCAGCACCTTGGCCAGTCCGAAATCCAGCACCTTGGCCTGCCCGCGCTTGGTGATGAAGATGTTGGCGGGCTTGATATCGCGGTGAATGATGCCCTGGCTATGCGCCGCGTCCAGCGCATCGGCGACCTGGATGGCGATGTCGAGCAGCGTCTCGGAGTCCATCGGCCGTCCATTGATGCGGTGCTTGAGCGTCTCGCCATCCAGAAACTCCATTACGATGAAAGGGTGGCCTTCGTACTCGTCGATCTCGTGAATAGTGCAGATGTTGGGATGGCTCAGTGCGGAGGCGGCACGGGCTTCGCGTTGGAACCGCTCTAAAGTTTGCCGATCCTTGGCAACGTCCTCAGGCAGGAACTTGAGTGCCACGCGGCGGCCGAGTTTTGTGTCCTCGGCCTTGTAAACCACACCCATCCCCCCGCCGCCCAGCTTCTCGACGATGCGGTAATGCGAGATGGTCTGGCCGATCACGCGAGGGGCGAGCCAACAAGAGGGCCAATCGTAGGCGGCTGTGAACGGCAAGTCAATGAAAAGCAACAACGACTCCTGCAGCTCCTGGATGACCTCCGATGTCGTAGTCCGCTTTCTGGCGCTGCTGGTGTGGACGCGGCACATCAGGTATCATCTCGGCCCTGCTCATGGCCATGAAACCGATGATTTGCCTGGTGATGATGTCGTTGTTGCTCTCCGGTTTCGCTGCACTGGGATCGAGAGCAGCATCGAGTGACAATAGTCAGCCCTCGAGCACCAGCGGGCCGGTGGAGCTCTCTGCCGACGACTTCGACTGGCGCGACATGCTCCCCTCTCTTTACGAGGCTGCCGGTCTGCCTGCGGAGGAAGGCATCAAGGAGATGTTGGAAAACTCCAGGGTACTTCGCGCCTATGTCGCGACTGACATTCAGGCGCAGTGCAAACCGGGCGCGCAACCATGCGGCACCAAAAGCGACGGTTCCATGCTGCAGGCAGCGGAAACGAGGGAGATTGATGAGATCGTCCGGGAAGGGATTTTCCGCCGACACAAGATCACGCGCGTAGATTACCCGCTAACTGGGCAGCCTTTCCCGTTCACCAGCATTGCGGCTGCCAAGACGCAGAAGCATCGCGACGCATACCTCGTTCTCGACTTTACCGAACATAGCTACACCGCTGCGCAGCTCCAGGAAAAGTATGGCGCCCCGTACGACACGATCATCTTCCAGTGGTTCAGTATGTACAAATACAGGCTGGACACGAAAACTTACGCCGCCAGGGCGGCATTCACGATCAATCCGGTGGATGGTGAGGTGCGCAGGGTGACAATCAGTTTGAAACGAAAAGACCGTGCAACCGGTTCAACCGGCAACTGACCCACCACGACTTTAAGGGCGAACGGTTGGCGAAACAGAGGACTTCGCATAGAATGAACCAATGCCTCCCGCCAGCGGGCCCTTGGGGTGGGCCCATCCTATTGTCGAGGAGTGGTTCGTGCGTCGGTTCGGCACGCCGACCGAGCCGCAGGAACAGGGCTGGCCGCACATTCTCGCCGGCCGGACCACGCTGATCTCCGCTCCCACCGGCTCCGGCAAGACGCTTTCGGCATTCCTGGCCTGCATCGACCGCCTGGTGCGGAAAGCGCTCGCGGGCGACCTCCAGGACCGCACCGAGGTGCTCTACGTTTCGCCGCTCAAGGCGCTGGGCAACGACATCCAGAAGAACCTGGAAGTCCCGCTGAGCGAGATCCTGCAACTGGCGGGCGAGCGCGGGCTGCTGATGCCGGAGATCCGCACCGCGGTCCGCACCGGCGATACTCTTGCGCACGAGCGCCGCGCCATGCTGAAGCGGCCGCCACACATCCTGGTGACCACGCCGGAGTCGCTCTACATCCTGCTGACGGCGGAAAAGAGCCGGCAGATCCTGCGCGACGTCGAGACGGTGATCGTGGACGAGATCCACGCCGTGGCCGACGACAAGCGCGGCGCGCACCTGGCGCTCTCGCTGGAACGGCTGGACGCCCTCACCCATCGCCGGGCGGTGCGCATTGGGCTTTCGGCAACGCAGAAGCCCATTGAGCTGATCGCACATTTCCTCACTGGGGCAAACCGCCCCGATCCCGCCATCGTCAACGTCGGTCACCAGCGGCAGATGGACCTCGCGATCGAGATCCCGGCGAGCGAACTGGGCTCGGTTGCCTCGAACGAGATGTGGGACGAGATCTACGCCCGCATCTCAGAGCTTGTCCAGCAGCCGGGGCCCCCGTCGCACGCCGATGTTGCGCGCGATGGGGCAGAGCACCGCTCCACCCTGGTGTTCGTCAACACGCGGCGGATGGCGGAACGGGTCGCCCATCATCTCGCCGAGATCCTGGGTGAAGATGCGGTCGCCGCCCACCACGGCAGCCTGGCGCGCAAGCTGCGCCTGGCCGCGGAAAAGAAGCTGAAGAATGGCGAAGTGCAGGTGCTGGTGGCGACTGCGTCGCTGGAGCTGGGCATCGACATCGGCTTTGTGGACCTGGTGTGCCACCTGGGCTCGCCGCGCTCCATCGCCGTGCTCCTGCAGCGCATCGGACGCTCCGGACATTGGCGCGGCGCGGTCCCGAAAGGCCGGATCTTCGCGACCACGCGTGATGAATTGCTGGAGTGTGCCGCGCTGGTGCGGTCGATTCGTCAGGGCGAGCTCGACCGGATCATGATTCCCGAGGCGCCGCTGGATGTGCTGGCACAGCAGATCGTGGCCGCGTGCGCTGCCGAGGAGTGGAAAGAAGATGAACTCTTCCACCTGGCACGTCGCGCCTATCCCTACCGCAACCTGCCGCGGGAGGAGTTCGAAGCGATCCTCGTGATGCTCTCCGACGGCATAGCCGCGCGGCGCGGGCGCTACGGCGCCTATCTCTACCGCGACCGCGTGAACGGACGGCTGCGGGCGCGGCGGGGGGCGCGGATCGCGGCCATCACCAGCGGCGGCGCCATCCCGGACAATGCGCTCTATACCGTCGTCGCCGAACCGGAAGGCATAGTCGTGGGCACCGTGGACGAAGACTTCGCTGTCGAGTCCATGAAGGGCGAGATCATGCTGCTGGGGAACACCTCGTGGCGGATCCGCCGGATCGAAGCCTCCGGCCGGATGCTGGTGGAAGACGCGCACGGCGCGCCGCCCGGCATTCCCTTCTGGCGCGGCGAAGCCCCGGGACGTACCGCCGAACTCTCCGAGCAGGTTGCGGATCTGCGGGCGCGGATCAGCGATCTGACCCGCGATCTGCGGCCCGGCTTCCTCGACCGCACTTCGCCCCAGATGGCGTCGGCAGTCGAGTGGCTGGGCCGCGAATGCGGCCTCGACGAATCCGGGGCGGAGCAGGCCGTCCAGTACGTGGTCGAAGGCCGGGCGGTGCTGGGTGAAGTGCCGACGCAGCAGACCATCATCGCCGAACGCTTCTTCGACGAAGGCGGCGGGATGCAACTGGTGATTCATGCCCCCTTCGGTGCGCGCGTCAACAAGGCGTGGGGTCTGGCCCTGCGCAAGCGTTTCTGCCGGTCATTCAATTTCGAGTTGCAGGCCGCAGCCACGGACAACGGGCTGAACATCGCGCTGGCCGAACAGCACAGCTTTCCGCTCGCGGACGTCTTCCATTTCCTGCAGCCTGAGAGCGTGCAGCCAGTGCTGGAACAGGCGGTGCTGACCGGGTCTCCCATCTTCGGCACGCGCTGGCGCTGGGACGCGGAGCGGGCGCTGGCGTTGCTGCGTTTCGAGCGCGGCAAGAAAGTCCCGCCGCAGATCCAGCGCATACGCTCCGACGACCTGCTGGCTTCTGTGTTCCCCGACGTGGCGGCATGCCAGGAGAACATCGAGGGCGACATCCAGATTCCCGACCACCCGCTGGTGCGCGAGGTGATGAAAGACGTCCTGACCGAAGCCATGGACCTCGACGGCCTCAGGCAAGTGCTGCGCGGCATCGCTGCGGGAGAGGTCCGTTGCCTGGCGGTGGATACGCCGGTGCCGTCGGCATTCTCGCACGAGATCTTGAACGCCAATCCCTACGCGTATCTCGACGACGCGCCGCTCGAGGAGCGCCGGGCGCGGGCGGTGGAGATGCGGCGCACGCTGCCGGAATCGGTGCTCAACGAAGTGGGCGCGCTTGATCCCGAGGCCATCGCCGAGGTCCGGCAGGATGCCTGGCCGGAAGTGCGCGACGCCGACGAACTGCACGACGTGCTGCAAACGTTGATTGCCGTTCCGGAAACGATCGCATCGTCATGGACCGAACCCTTCCGTCGCCTGGCGGCAGAGGGACGGGCAGGCAGAGCGAGACAGAACGGGAGCGCCTACTGGGTCGCGGCGGACAAGGTGAAGAGCTTCCGCGGCATCTTTCCGCAGGCGCAGTTCGAGAGCGAGCCGGCTGATATCGAGCCAGCGCCGCCGACATCCGACGACGCGCTGCTGGCCATGGTCCGGGGATGGATGCAGCACGTCGGCCCCACAACCGCCGCGGATCTCGGCAGCCCGCTCGGGCTGCCTGCTTCCGAGATCGACAAAGCCCTGCTGCGCCTGGAAGCCAGTGGCGCGATCCTGCGCGGGCAGTTCGAGAAGAAGGACCCGGAGCAGACCGAGTGGTGCGAGCGGCGGCTGCTGGCGCGGATCCATCGGCTGACGCTGGGCCGGCTGCGCAAGCAGATCGAGCCGGTGACGGCGGCGCAGTTCATGCGCTGGTTGCTGCGCTGGCAGCACGTCGCAGCCGGCAGCCAGGTGCTGGGCGAGCGCGGCACGCTGGAAGTGCTGCGGCAACTGCAAGGTTTCGAGATCCCGGCCAACGCCTGGGAGCGTCACATTCTGGTGCAGCGCGTGGCCAACTACGATCCCAAGTTCCTCGATCAGTTGTCGCTGACGGGAGCGGTGGGATGGGGCAGACTCTCGCCGCATCCCGCCACGCTCGAGGAATCGGGCGGCGGACGGCGCGTGGTGCCGACCAGCGTCGCCCCGATCACGTTCTTCGTGCGCGAGGAAGCGGACTGGATGACGCCCCGCCACGCCAACGACGGCGAACTGCGCGGCCTGAGTCCGGGCGGACGTGAGGTGCTGCAGTTCCTGAAGACGCGCGGCGCGTCGTTCTTTGCCGACATCGTCCGCGGAACCGGCAAGTTGAAGGCCGAAGTCGAGACCGCGCTCTGGGAGCTGGTGGCCGGAGGGCAGATAACGGCCGACGGCTTCGACAACCTGCGCGCGCTGATCGATCCCAAGCGGCGCAGCGGTCACGGCTCCGGCCGCACCGCTCGCCCGCGGCACAGCTCGGGGCGCTGGTCGTTGCTCTACGCCGGCGAGGCGGCCGACCGCCAGCGGTCGGTCGAAGCCACCTGCTGGATGCTGCTCAACCGTTACGGCGTGGTCTTCCGCGACCTGCTGGCTCGCGAATCGGTAGTGCCGAAGTGGCGTGAATTGCTGCTGGGGTTCCGGCGCCTGGAAGACCGCGGCGAGATTCGCGGTGGGCGCTTCATCAGCGGGTTCATTGGAGAACAGTTCGCGCTGCCGGCGGCGGTGGAGTCGCTGCGCGCGACCCGCAACCTTCCTCCAGGGAATGAAATCGTGACCGTGTCGGCGGCTGATCCCCTGAACCTAGTCGGGGTCCTCGTGCCCGGCGAGCGCATTGCGGCGATTTCGGGCAACTCCGTGCGCTACTGCGATGGGGTCCCGGTGGGCCCGGTCGAGATCCGCGCCCATCTGGCTGCTGGGGACTAAGTCCAAGACTGGGACTGGCAATCCGCGTCAACTGACAAGAAACGGCGCTTGGACTGACAGATTCCGTCACTCCGACCGCAGGGGCTGTGCAAGACACCAAGAGGCCACATGCCAAGTGGCACATTAACAATAACTTACAACACGCTTCCGCTATGCTCTGGCTGGCCCCAAAACTGCGCCCCTGCAGTCGTCTTTATGTGTCGGTGAATCAACGAGAGAGTTTATGCGCAAACAGCACGGCTTTTCTCTGATCGAACTGCTGATCGTAGTGGCGATCATCCTGGTAATCGCCGCGATCGCGATTCCCAACCTGATGAGATCGCGTATCGCCGCCAACGAAGCCTCGGCAGTGGGCTCGCTGCGGGCGCTGAATACCTCGGAAGTGACCTACTTCACCAGCTACAATTCCTATACCTGCTCGCTCGCGGCCTTGGGACCGCCCAGCGGCAGCAGCCCGCCAACTTCGGCCGCGGCCGCGATCATCGATTCCAACCTAGCCAGCGGCAGTAAGAGCGGATACTCCTTCACACCCGGGACCTGCAATGTCATCGGAACGGGCTTAACCGGAAGCTATCAATGGCTGGCGGACCCCAGTGCTCCGGGAACCAGCGGCAGCCGGCACTTCTGCACCGACGACACCTTTAGCGTGCGGGTAGATCCCAACAGCTCTTCGAATTGCCTGACCATCGGCAGCCCGGTGGGATAGACCGCCGGCGCGAGCGACTGCTGAAAGACGAGTTTATCTGGCCGATACCGGGCGTGCTCTCTAGAGGGTGCACGCCCGGTTTGACTTCAGGCCTGCCTCAGCGCAGAATTACTGATGCCAACCTTGCCGTGAGTGGGCCTGTGGCGCAGTTGGGAGCGCGCTTCCATGGCATGGAAGAGGTCGTCGGTTCGAACCCGACCAGGTCCACCAAATCTCTCAACAATTTAGACGGTGCGAGTGCTCGCAGCCATGACGTTTGTGTCATGAGTTGTGTCATAACCCGCCGTTCTGGTGCTTGCGGCGAGGGCTTCCATCGCTTTGCGCTCGCTTCCAGAGCATGGGGGCGCCTCCTACCTTGAGCAATGGAGCAGGACTCCTCATTGCTGACATGAAATCGCCCGTGGTGGGCGGTTCAATTTTGTGCATGTGAACGCCTCCAACGGCAGACGGATGTGAACGCTCCGGCGCCGAATGGGACCGCCCCTTGGAGTCTCATGTCTTTTTGCCGAATACCTCCCTCAACAAAGAGGTCGTTTGCGCCACAGGGTTCTCGCGAATCTTTTTCTCCTCCTCGCCCAGCATGTAGAACAGGCCGTCCAGAGTCTTTCCGACTACATATTTATCCAGATTGAAACTCTGGTCGCCCAGCAACGGCGCGGCCACGGAGTTCTGCATCAGTTGGTTGTACTGCTTAATCACGCCCACGTTCTCCATAGCCTTGTGGACGATGGGCTGAAAAGCCGTTGTCAATTCTCCCGAACTCTGTTTCTTGAAGTAGTCGGTCGCGGCTGTCTCATTGCCGAAAAGAATCTTGCGTGCATCCGCAAAACTCATCTTCTTGACCGCTTTGATGAAGATCTGCTTCGCCAGTGGAGTCGCCTGCTCCGCAGCTCGGTTCATCCCTACCTCAAGTTCATCCAGCTGCGCACCCATGCCGATCAACCGCATGCCTTTGCCGGCAGCGCGCGATTTGTCGGGCAGCAGGATCTTAATAGCCTCGTTTTTCAGAAACCCATCCGTGCGACCGGTTGTGGCTACCGCGTTCCCTGTACTGACCGTCAGGGCTTCCTTGAGGCCAGCGGTAATCTTGGCGTTGCTGAGGCCGGTGCCGGTGGTGTCTGCAGGCTGTGCGCCTGCCGCCTGCGTCTCCGCGGGAACGAGTTTGACATTCATGTGGAAGCTGCCGCCGCTCTGTTCGCCGGCAGGCTGGTTGATGCCCAGGAACAGATGCCCGGGGCTAGTCACCGTCAGTTCCTTGCTGGCGCCCACCAGGAAGGGAACCGCCGCTGCGGGATCGCCAGTGCGTCCGATCAGCGCGCCACCGCCGGCGCCATTGACCGGCAAGGCTCGCAACAGGTCGCGCCAGCCGCGCGCGAACCCCTCGGGCCCGGCCGCCTGCCCCGCTGAATTTTGGATGCTTCCGGCAGCGGTGATCACTACCCGGTCGCCGGGGACGAGTTCGATCCCAGTGTCCGTCCATTGGCTGGCGCCGGGTACATCGAGTTCATAAGCGAGTTTCCGCGTCTTGGCGGGTGCAGCCGATAACTGGGACACCGACGCCGGAGGCCCTGCCGGTGCGGCGGTCGTCGGCGCGAACTGCAGGCTTCGCAGCATATTCTCGTAGGTAGGCCGCAGCTCGCTGAAGTCCCGCTCCGGAGCGATGAAGACGGCATACAGCATGCCGCCCTCAGGCCGCGGCAACACCACCAGCCAGTCGTGTTCGGCCACGGGCTTCCCGTCCTGCTCGATCGGTGACTGTCCCGCTAGATCCACGGAGCGGCCCTCGACGCCATTGACGCGCACCGGTTGTGGACTGCCGCTGGCGCGCAGCCCAGGGTTCGATCGCTCGAGTGTGCTGATAAGGTCGTGCGTCACCTGGTCGAGCGAAGAGGTGTTCGGATTGGCTACATTGATCACCACGCCATAGGCGACGGCCCCTTCCGAGACACCCGCCGGCGGAGCGATGGTGGCGCCGTTGCCGCCCTGATCCTGGTAGAGCTGCCAGTTGTCCGGATAGGAGATCACAAACATCTTGTTCTGCATGGACGTAAGGTTGCCGCTGGGCCTGACCTCGCGATACGACACGCTGGAGATGCTACCGCCGGTCGCGGTCTTGGACCCGGCAGTCGAGGAGGAGGCGACGCTGGCCGGAATCGAACCGCTGTCGCGGTTCTGCTGCGCCCACAAGCCGGATTTCGCGCCGTCTGCAATCTCTTGCGCGCTGTAAGCTCGCACGCCCTGCGCCTCCTGTTTCACTCGGACGAACACCTGGCTGTCGTTCACGAACTTCTTCGCCGGCCAGTTCTGGACCTCCTCTTCGATCGCATGCTCACGATTGCCCGGGTTGGGGTGGTCGCTCAAGAACTGCGGACCGCTATTCCCCATGCCCGCCAGCCTTAGGAAGAATTTAGCCAGGTAGTGAGGATCGTAGCCGGCCTGGTACATGATGATGGCGCCCACAGCATCGGCCTGGGCCTCGTCGGCGCGCGAGTACTTCATGGTTAGCACGCCTCCGGCGATCCCGGCGCCTAACTGCCCGAGGGTCCCGACCGCGCCTCCCACGCTTCCCAGCACGGCGCCCAGCACGCCGGCGATGCCCTGCGTCCACTGCGCTTTTTTCATTTGCTTGATGGAGTGCTGCATGTAGACGTGCGACATCTCATGGGCAAGCACGCCGGCCAACTCGGCTTCATTGTCGGCGGCGGTGATGGTGCCGATGTTGATGAAAACCGGCCCGCCGGGCAAGGCGAAAGCGTTGATGTCCTTCTGCGGGATGACGTGGAACTCGTAGGGCCAGGAGTATTGCTCAGGAATGACGGCGACCAGTTTCTGTCCCAGCTGACGGACGTACTGCGTCTCCGGGCTGGAGTCAGGCAGCACGGGAATCTGCTTGTAGACTTCACCCATGGCCTGCCTGCCGATCTGCTCCTGCTGCTGTTTGCTGACGCCGGTGTCCCCGGGGTTGGGCAACTGCGGGGTGGAGACGGCTCCTCGCACCTCCGTCGCGCTGAACGCCACCACCAACAACAGCGCCAGGACGCGAGTAATGAGCGAACCCTCTTTCATGCTTTCCCTCCTGCCTGCACGCACACAATCGTACAGAAGCGCGTGTTGCGATGTTTCGATTGCCAGGGATAAGTTCATATCTACTCCATCTTAGGCCGGAAGCCTCTCCCGTGCCGAATGGAGACCGACCCGGTCCGCACGCGCCGAAAGCAAGGTGAGGCATGCATCTCAGCGCGGCAGCCCTCCGTGACCGTGACCGCCGTCCAATGCGGGAGAACCTCAGTTCTTCCGCATGTGGATCTCAGTTCCTCCGCGTTCGTACCACACCTTCCAGCAGTTACCTTGTTCGCAGTGTCAGGTTGTGTAGCGACTTATATCGTAACTCTGGTATCCCTATCGGAATCAGGCGGCGTCGGAGAGTGTCGCTTGGCAAGAAGCAAGAGGCAGCGGATACGCGTTAAGCCCTCATGAACACTGCCTCTCTGTATCCTTCGCACTGCTTCTGTCTCGCACCATCCGAGACTGAGATGAGAAATGGCATGGAAGAGGCCGTCGGTTCGAACCCGACAGGTCCACCAATCTCCTCTAGAATCCTTTGCTCCGCTCTGAACCGTCAAGAGAGGTCCTTCGCTATGCTCGGGATTTCGGCCGCGGCTCGGGCGTCGCGGAAACGCCCCAAGCTAGGGCGCCTGGATCTGGACCAATTCTTTTTTCACCGGCTCCGGCTTCCGCCACCGCTCCGGTTCGATGGACCGGCGCCAGCGGCCGACGGTCGCGCCGACCGCGACCGAAGCTGAGACCAAGTGCCCCACCTTCAGCGGTCCGATCAGGGCAGTATGGCGCAGCGAATGGAACCCGACGCTGGCGGCACACCCGCACTGTTTGCAATCGGGCGCGCCCCCCAGGATGCAAGGCTCCACGCGAGTGTTCAAATCCGCCGAGTAGTTCACTGACATCTTGGCGAAAATGCACTCGTCAGGGTTCTCCGGAGGCCGGGCAAAAGCGTCCGCCATAGCTTGGGTCATCAGCAGCTTGGGGAACATGCGTTGCCAGTGAGGCATGCGCTCGATCAGCGCGGCGCGGTCGTTCCGGGTCAGCATCTCGCTGGTCTCCTCGCCCACCTGGGGCGTGTAAGTGCTCACCCAGATGTGGTTGACCTCGGGGCGAGCACTCCAGAAGGCGAAGTACTCCTCCAGGTATCCGGCGCTGTGCACCATGGGCCGGGTGATGGTGAGGTGGATGTTGGCCTCCCGCCCGGCGATGTTTTTGAGGATGCGCTCGTAGGTTGCCGGCTTGCGCCGGATGTCGTGGTGCTCGGGAAGGCCATCCACCGAGACCGTGACGCGAAGCCGGGGAATCTCCATCCAAGCGGCGGGAATGGGAGCTACGGCGCTGGTCACCAGCAGCGTAAAGACACCTAGTTCGCCGAGCTGCGGCAGGATCTGGTCGAGCTCTTTGCGGCGCACTAGCGGTTCGCCGCCCACCAGCGACACATGCATGGGCCGGTGTTGCCTGACGAGGCCCACAACCCGGCGGACAAGTTCTTCTCCGCGAAAATCGCTGAGGTCGCGCAGCGTTGCCGTGCCGCCCAGGTGCTGCTCGTTGTAGGCATAGCATCCCGGGCAGCTAAGAGGACATTCTTTGGTGATCTCGATGGAAAGCATGGGCGGGCTTCCGGTCAGGATGCGGTACCAGGCCGCTAGCACCTCTCGCGCTCTCAGGTTCCTCGATGATGTGGTTGCAGTCTTAGCTGTCACGATGCCTCTCCTCAATGGGCTGACAATGGTGGGGTTGCTGAGGATCGAAGGAGTATAGCAGGCCGCGCGACGCTCTCAGCGACGGAGAGGAAGACCGGCGGTTACGAACTCAAGTCCGGCAGCCGGCCCGGTCGGTTCTGCGGGACTGAGAAGCTCCAGCGCCGGCCATCGCATGCGCGCTGCGGCATAGAAGCAGACGATGATGAGGCCGACCAGAAGCAGCGCGCTGACGGGCAGCAGGGTGGGTGTGCAGGGCACCGCCGGCGAAATCAGCACACCGGCGATTGCGATCAGGACTGCCAGCGCGACCAGTCCGGAGACGCGGTTCTGGAGGAGGGGAGGCAACACCATGCTCACCTGTAGGGTCTGTGATTTAGACGTGCGAACGTCGATTATGGTTGCGCTGAACGACGTTTACAAAAAAAGGCGCGGCCGAAACCTCAGGGTCGAATGCGATAGGATATAACCAAAAGGGCTGTGCGGCCATCTGAATCCGGATGGATGTTGCCACTTCGTCTGGAAGCGAGTACGCATGAGAGGGAAACAGTTTCTTTGTGTTGTGGTGATGGCGGTGTCATTGCCGGCGGGAGCGCAGGTGGCAGGGCCGACCGGCGGCAAGATTACACCGGCGCGGCCGGCGGCTGCGTCTGCTATCCCGGTAACAGCCCCCGACAACGTCTCGCCTCTGCTGGCTCAGATCCAGTCCGCGGCCCGGACCACCACCGCCGACGTCAGCCTTCTGAACATCCGCAAGTGGAAAGTTGCGAATGACGTCAAGAACGACGCCGAGACCAAAGCGGAAGCCATCCAGCGCAACCTCGTGGTGGCGCTGCCAACCATCGTCGCGCAGGTGCAGGCCTCGCCCAACGACTTTGCCGCCAATTTCAAGCTGTACCGCAACCTGGGCGTGCTCTACGACGTGATTTCGTCGCTGGCGGAGTCGGCCGGCGCTTTCGGATCAAAGAACGAATTCGAGCCCTTGGCGTCGGACCTGAATCGCATCGACCAGGCGCGCCGCGCCCTGGGGGACCGCCTGGAGTCGCTGGCCAGTGCCAAGGATGCGGAGGTCGCGCAGCTCCGGAATCAGGTCAATGCGGCGCGGACCGCAGCTTCTGCCCCGCCCAAAAAGATCATCGTGGACGACGACGAGAAGAAGCCGGCGAAGAAGACTACCAAGAAGAAGCCGCCTGCCGCGGCCGCCACCCAGGCCTCCCCTGCCCAGCCCAGCAATCCGCAGTAGGCGCGAAGCAACCCCGCCACGGCCCGAACTTCGGTAATCCAAGTGGGAACTCCCCAGCGTGGGCCGGAGTCTAACTATCTGAGGGTACTCGCTTTTTGTGGTTACCGCCGGGCAGGCCGGCGTCCGCCAGGTGATTAACAGTTGTTGCCGGGCAACTATCTCGCTAACATAGATGGCGGACCAGCCATGAAGCTGGTGGCGGGAGTAGCGGCTTTGGGCGATTTGGCGAGCGCGTTTCCGGTCCGGGGCGAAGAAGCCTCGATCCTGGCCGAGCTGAAGAGCGGTTCGGAGGAGGCCTACGCTTGGCTGATCGACCGGTTTCACCAACCTGTCTACGGCTTGGTGTATCGGATGCTGAATAATCCCGCGGATGCCGCCGACACTACCCAGGAAGTATTCCTGAAGGTGTTTCGCGGCATGCGGCGGTTCCAGGGCGAAGCCAGCCTGAAGACCTGGATTTATCGCATCGCGATCCACGAAGCCTCGAACCACCGGCGCTGGTGGTTCCGCCACAAAGGCCGGGAAACCTCGATGGAGCAGGATGCCACCAGGACGCCCGCCCTCCGGAAAGCGCTGGTGGACCCCAGCTCGAGTCCGTTCGACAACGTGGCGCAGCAGGAAGTCCGCGCCAAGGTGGAAAGCGAACTTAGGCTGGTGCCGGAGCCGTACCGCACGACAGTGATCCTGCGCGACATCGAGGGGCTGTCGTACGAGGAGATTGCCGAGATTCTGCAAATATCCCTGGGCACGGTGAAGTCACGCCTGATGCGTGGCCGCGAAGCGCTGAAGAAACGGCTGGCATCGTACGCCCAGGAAGTCGGCCCCGAGCTGGGATTGCTGGAGGTCCCGGCCCAGGTCCACGGAGATTAGGAAGTCCATGAACTGCGATCGAGTGCGCTCCCTGTTCTCGTCCTACCTGGACGGGGCTGTGCCCGGCCGGCAGATGCAGGCCGTCTCCCAGCACCTGGGAGAGTGCGCCGGCTGCCGGGAGGAGTACGCAGCGTGGCAGCGCACCCAGCGGCTGCTCTCGTCGCTGGGACCGAAGCTGGCGCCGCCGGAGCTGGCGTTGCGGCTGCGGGTGGCGATCTCGCAGGCAGCGGCGCAACGGCCCCAGCGCCGCCTGCAGGGCTTGCTGGTGCGGATCGAGAATCTTGCCGATGCCTTCATGCTGCCCGCCACGGCCGGGCTGGTCAGCGCCATCATTTTCTTCGGAGTCCTGATCGGGTTCATGGCGTTGCCGATGCAACTGTCGGCTTCGCGGGACGATGTGCCCACGCTGCTCTACACGCCGCCACGGCTGCAAGCTTTGCCTTCCAACCTGGGGTTGGGATCGGTGCCCGCGCTCAACTCGGAACCGGTGGTGGTCGAGACCTTGGTGGATGCCAACGGCCGGGTGCAGGACTATCGCATCATCTCCGGACCGGCGGATGCCCGCGGGCTGCAGCCGGAGCTGAACAACATCATGATCTTCACCACCTTCCAGCCGGCCACCACCTTCGGGGTTCCCACCAGCGGCCGGGTAGTGCTGTCGTTCGCCAAGATCAACGTCCGCGGATAGCGCCGAATCGAGTCGTGGCGCGTTGGGACGGATACCTGGTGTTCCCGGAGTGTTCCTCTAGCCTTGTGAAGTCGCTGGCGTGAGTGGTGGTGTGGTCATTCTTCCCCGCAGGCCGGTCGAACTGGATGCGTGCGGTATGGGCTGCCTTTAGGCGGCAGTCTCGGAGTTGGTGCCGGTTGCGCAGTCGTGTTTCTCGAACTCCTCCTGCGCCACGCGGTTGAACGCAAGCGCGGCAACCGTGCTGTCCAGGCGCGGAACAATGATGCCCCATTGGCAATCGGAGCAGCACCAGCCGGTGAACTCATCATCCTCAATCCAAATCATGCGTCTATCCATCAATGTGCTCCTCGCCTTGCTTAAGCCCCGTGCAACTACTTGCGTCCGGACCAGCCTGTGCCTGTCCGATTTATGCTCCTTTCGAGAGCCTCGCAGGGTTGTTTTGGTCCAGTACCTCCCGCACCTTCGCCCCGAGTTCCTCCGGGGTGAACGGTTTCTCCAGGAACGCCAGAGCAGCTTCGCTGGTGTCGGTCTGGGCGGCGATCTCTGCCGTGTAGCCGGACATCAATAGCACCTTAATGTGCGGATAGAGTTGCCGGACCTGGCGGGCGAGTTGCCGGCCGTTGAGCCCGGGCATGACTACGTCCGTGATCAGCAGGTCTATGTCGCCGGCACGTTCCCGGGCCAGGGCCAAGGCATGCGATGCGTCCTGCGCCTCCACAACGGTGTACCCGAATTGAGTCAGCATCTGGCAGGTGAGCCAGCGCAACGAGTTGTCGTCTTCCACCACCAGAACGGCTTCTGAACCTCCATCGGACTCTCTCCTGGGAGAGAGGAGCTCCGGCTTCACACAGGCCTGCTCCAGCCGCGGAAGGTAGATCTCGAAGGTCGCACCCTGACCCAGTTCGCTGAAAACGAGGATGCCTCCTCCACTTTGTTTGACGGTGCCGTACACGGTGGACAGGCCCAGCCCGGTTCCGCTGCCTACCGGTTTGGTGGTGAAGAAGGGTTCGAATATATGCGCCGCGGTTTGCCTGTCTAACCCGGTGCCGGTGTCAGTGACCCTGAGCCGGACATGTGGACCCGGGGCAAGGTTGTTTTCGGCGGCAAAGGCGAGGTCCACCTCGACGTTGCCGGTTTCGATGATAATGACGCCGCCATCCGGCATGGCGTCCCGGGCATTCAGCGCCAGGTTGACAATCACTTGCGCCATTTGAGTAGGGTCGGCCCTGACCACACCCAGGTAGGGATCGAGTTCGGTGAGCACGCGGATGTTTTCGCCGATCAGCCGGTGCAGCATCTTCTCGATGTCGGCTACCACGTCGTTCAGGTTGAGCATGGTGGGCTGCAGGATCTGCTGGCGGCTGAAGGCCAGAAGCTGGCGTGTGACCGTGGCGGCGCGCTGCCCCGCCTTTTGGATTTCCTCGGCATAGTGGCGCAGTTGGGGATTGTCCTGAAGGTTGTCGATGATCAGGCTGCTGTAGCCGAGAATGGCAGTCGCCGAGTTGTTGAACTCGTGGGCCACGCCCCCGGCCAGGCGTCCAATGGCTTCCAAACGCTGTGCGTGGCGTAACCGGAGCTCCAGTTCGTGCTTCTCGGTCACATCGCGCGTGATCCTCGAGAACCCCCGTAGTTTCCCGCTCTCGTCCCGCAGCGCCGTGGTTACCACGCTCGCCCGGAAACGGCGGCCGTCTTTCCTGACCCGCCAGCTTTCTTCCACGAACTGTCCGGCAGCCGCAGCCTGCTCCAGACCGTACTCCGGCGTCTCGACCTGCGATTCCTCCGAGACATGAAAGCGGCTGAAACTGCCGCCGATCGCCTCTTCGGCGGTAAATCCATAGATGCGCTCTGCTCCCGCGTTCCAGCTCACCACCACGCCCTCGGGATCCAGCATGAAGATGGCGTAATCGCTGACCCCTTCTACCAGGAGGCGGAAGCGCTCTTCGCTTTGCCGCAGCTCGTTCTCCGCATGCTCGTGCAGGCTGATGCGCGCCCGCAACTCGGCGGTGGCCTTCTCCAGTTCGGCGGTGCGCTGCATGACGTGCTGGTCCAGTTCGTCGTAGGCCCGGCGGAGTTCCTGCTCGGCGCGCCTGCGGTCGGAAATGTCGCGGATGGAGCTGGTGACCAGGGCACGGCCTTCGGTCGCTATCGGGTTAAGGCTGATTTCCACCGGGAACTCGCTGCCGTCGCGCCGCAAGCCGTAGAGGTCCAGTCCCGCCTCCATGGGGCGCAGTCGAGGAGTGGAAAAGAACTGGCCGCGGTGCTCCGTGTGGGCCTCACGAAAACGCGGTGGCATGAGCTTCTCCACCGGCTGGCCGATGAGTTCTTCCCGGCTGTAGCCGAACAGCTTCTCGGTCTGTGAATTGGCCAGCAGTATGGTGCCGTGTTCGTCCACAATCAGCATCGCGTCCGGGGCCGATTCCAGTAAAGCGCTGAACAACTCTGTCGTTCGCGTGGAAATGCGGATTGGTTTTTGTGGGTCCTGGTTCAGGAGATGGGGATGGTCGGACACGCACTCCTCCGGTTCGACGGGACTTCTCGCCGGCTAGCAGCGCCGGGTTCTCTAGGACACCCCCCGACTACTTCGCAACGATCAGCCATTGGCTATGCCCTTTATCGAACAATGAAGGCCGACTGCTATTGCTGTGCTGCGAGAGTCAAGATTCGCAGAAGAACATTGAGCTAATCTTAGGGACGTCCGCTCAGGGTGGCAAGAGACTAGTCTGATTACTGAGGGTCACTCGTATCAAAGGCCACATGTACAATGTGGGTGCCGCGATTTTCCGCGCCGGTCCCTCGGGATGGTTGCGCGTTTGACCCTGCTCCACCCTAGCCCGTACACTTTATATTCAGCCAGTTCCCCACCTGTTTTCCAGGAGGAGTAGTCTGCGGTTTGTCTCCCGGTCATTGCGGATGTTTGCGCTGTGCGCGGCGCTGGTGGCGTGTGCGGCCGCGCAACAACCCCCCAAGCCTGCCCTGAGCGAAGTCGAAGGGGTCACGCTGGAAACCAGCGAGACCCTGTTCAGCGTGCTGGCGGCCTTGAACGCGTGCGGGTACAACCAGGAATTGGGTTCCTCGTACCCGGTGCGCGCGAAGATCCGGGCGGAACTGGCGCGGGCCGCGGAAGCCTCGGCAAAAGCCGCCGGCGCTCGCGACCAGCTTTGCCAGTTCTACCGCGACCATCGCCAGGTCGATGCCGGCCGTGATCTGGCGCAATACCTCTCGCTGGCACTGAACCTGGGAGATCCGCCGAAGTTCCCGACCCTGATCAGCGACCCGGATCTTCCGCCCGACGCCGCCTACGTCCGCGGCCTGGCGCCGTTGTTGCAGACCTACTACGAGCAGGAGAACCTGCATGCCATCTGGCAGGTGCACCAGCCGGAATACGAGCAACTGGTAGAGCAGTTCCACGATCCGGTCTCAAGGATGATGCTGGCAACCGAGGTTTATTTGAAGCTGCCCATGAGCGGCTACGTGGGGCGAAGGTTCGTGCTATTCCTTGAACCCTTGGCGGCGCCGGGACAGGTCAATGCCCGCAATTATGGTTCGGACTACTTCATTGTGGTGGCGCCGGAGAATGGGACGCTGCGCATGGGCGAGATCCGCCACGCCTACTTGCACTACGTGCTCGATCCCTTCGCGCTGAAGCGAGCCAACGCCATGAAGCGCCTGGAACCGTTGCTGGCGGCGGTGCAGCAGGCGCCGATGGACGACAGTTACAAGCGGGATGTCTCCTTGCTGGTGACCGAATCACTGATCCGGGCCATCGAGGCGCGCACGCTACGGGACGGCAAGGCGCCGGAGGCGCAGAAACGCGAGATGGTGCAGGCATCGGTAGAGGAAGGCTTCATCCTCACCGAGCATTTCTACCAGCAGCTCGCGCAGTTCGAGAAGACACCGGACAGCCTGCGCAATGCCTACGGGGACTTCCTCGTCGCCATCGATGCGGATCGAGAGAAGAAGCGGGCACGGGCGGTGAGCTTCCGCCGCCAGGCTGCCCTTGAGGTCGTCCACGTCGGGAAGGCAAAAGCCGCGGATGCGCTGGAGGTGGCGGAAGGACGTCTAAGTTCAGGAGATTTAAAAGGGGCGCGGCAACTGGCGGGGGAGGCGCTGGCCAATCCGCAAGAGGACCATGCGCGCGCTCTCTTCATTTTGGCGCGGGCGGCGACGCTCGGCCGCGACCTGCAGGGTGCGCGCAGTTACTTCGAACGCACCCTGGAGGTCGCCCGCGAGCCCAGGATGGTCGCCTGGTCGCATATCTATCTGGCCAGGATCCTGGACTTGCAGGAGAGCCGGGAAGAGGCCCTGAAACACTATCGCGCGGCCCTTGCCGCCGGGGACGACCACCCGGACACCCAAGCGGCGGCGGAGCGGGGATTGCAGCGGCCCTACGAACCTCCGGCCGCGGCCCGTCCTGCGACCGGCCAGCCGCAGGATGGTAAGAATAATAAGGAAGAATAATCGCGGAAAGCGGACACCAGCGATGACACCATCAAGATTCCCCATCCCGGCGCTACTGTTGGCGGCCGCCATGGCGGTGGCGCAAACCTCGACCCCGCCCGCCAATACGCAAGGCTCCAACCCGCCGGCCAGCGCCCAGAACTCGAGCCCACAGCCTCCGCCGCCGCAGGCCAGCAACACCAATCCCAAGGCCAGGCGCCCGCCCAGCGCCAAGACCAAGCCGGAGTATGACGCCTACCTGGCGGCCGCCAACACCCCCGATGCGGCAAAGGCCGAAGGTCTGGCCCGGGAATTCGAGGTGCAGTTCCCCAACAGCGAACTGCTGCCTATCCTGTATCAGCAGATGATGGCCAAGTATCAGAAGGCGGATAACGGCGATAAGGCCCTCGACATGGGACGCAAGGTCCTGCAGTACGATCCCGACAACCTCGGCGCCCTAGTGATGAACGCGACGGTGTTGGCGGAACGCACGCGGCAATCCGACATCGACCGCGACCAGCGGCTGAATGAAGCCACCACCGACGCTCAGCGCGCGCTGGAGAATATCCGCACCGGCAATTACCTGCTGTCTCCCAACGCTACACCCGAACAGGTGCAGCAGTTCAAAGACCAGGTCACGGGGATGGCTTACTCCTCCTTGGGCACAGCCGAACTGGTGCGCAACAACAACGCCGCCGCGGAGCAGAACCTACGCAAGGCAACGGAAAGTCCGGAGGGCAAGGGTGATGCCATCCTCTGGTACCGCCTGGCGTTGGCGCTGGACCATCAAGACAAGTACCCGGACGCCAACGCCGCCATCACCACCGCCGTGGCGCTGGCGCCGGCCAACTCCCCGGTGGCCAGCATGGCCAAGGCGGAACAGAGCCGGTTGAAGCAACTGGCGGCCGGCGGCGCGGCCCCGAACTCCGCCCCGAAAGCCACCCAGCCGGAACCGGAAGTGGTGGCACCCAAGTGAGCGCGCAGCTTCAACGCTTTTGCCATCGATCAGGATGAAGACCGAGGAAATCACGGCGCTGCAGACGGCCCTGGGACACCGCTTCCGGCGTCCGGCGCTGCTGGAGCAGGCGCTGACCCACAGCTCCCACGCCCATGAACTCGAAGCGCGCAGCGCTTCCACCGACGTGCGCGACAACGAGCAGTTGGAGTTTCTGGGCGATGCCGTGCTCGGCTTCGTCACCAGTCAGGAGCTGTTCCAGCGTTTCCCCCAGTACCAGGAAGGACAATTGTCCAAGCTGCGCGCGCACCTGGTCAGCGCCAAGCACCTGGTGCAGGTGGCCGAGGAACTGGAGCTTGGCCGCTACCTCCGCCTGGGACGCGGGGAGGAAAAAAGCGGCGGCCGGGCCAAGCACGCCCTGCTGGTGAATACGCTGGAGGCGGTGCTGGCCGCACTCTATCTCGACGCCGGCCTGGAAAAAGCCCGGGAGTTCATTCTCGCCAAAGTGCTTGACCCCGAACTGGAACGCCTGGGCAAACCCAGCGAAGCTGGGTTCCCGGTCACGGATCACAAGTCGGCATTGCAGGAATTTCTGCAGGGCACCGGCCGGCCGCAACCTTCCTACTCCGTCGTTCAGGAGCAGGGGCCGGAACACAAGAAGACTTTTACCATCGAACTGCGGGTCCTCAACGGCAGCGGCAACGGCAAGCCACTGCTGGTAAGCCGCGCCGAGGGGTCGACCAAGAAGAAGGCCGAGCAGCGGGCGGCGAAAGATGCGCTGGAGCAGTTGCGGAAGATGGATCTCGCTGCGCACGGCCGGCAGGATCTCGCATGAGCGACGTGCTGGAGCAGCCCGTGACCGAGGCACCCGTGCCCCCCGCAGTGCCGCCGCGGCGCAAGCCGGGATGGCTGTCGTCCGTGCAGTCGCTGGCCGTCACCGTGGTGATCGCGGTGTTTGTCATCACCTTCCTGGTGCAGGCGTTTCAGATCCCCTCTGAGTCGATGGAGAACACGCTGCTCATCGGCGACTATCTGCTGGTGGACAAAGTGCATTACGGTCACGGCGGTCGTTGGGGCGAGATCCTGCCCTATAACCCGATTCAGCGAGGGGACATCATCGTGTTTCGCTATCCGGTGCACCCGCAGCAGCACTTCGTGAAGCGCGTGATCGGGCTGCCGGGTGACCACGTGCGCCTCGTAGATCGTCGGGTGCTGGTGAACGGCGTTCCCGTTGAGGAAAACTACGTCATCCATACCAAGGCGGAACACGACGAGTTCCGCGACGACTTCCCCAGACTTGATTTCCCCGCCCTGAACGTGACATCGGGCTGGTGGGCACAGATGCAGGGGCTGGTGCGCAATGGCGAACTGATTGTGCCGCCGGACCGCTACTTCGTGCTCGGGGACAATCGCGACGAAAGCCTCGACAGCCGCTATTGGGGATGCGTGCCGCGGGAGAACATCATCGGGCGGCCCCTGATGATCTACTGGTCGGTGCGCGCGGCGCGCCCGGCGGCGGAGGCCTCCAGCACCCGGGGTGATAAACTTTCCGCTTTCCTGTACGGCGTGACCCACCTGGTACAGGACACGCGCTGGGACCGCACATTTCGCATCGTACGATAGCCAGCCGTCGGTGCGAGGAAGCGCCATAGGCCAGCAAGAACGATCCGCCCAAGCCGGAGAAGAAACGCGAGACTACACCCGAGTTTATCGCCTCGGTGGCCCTGGGGCTGGTGGTCGGGCTGTTCATCATCACCTTCAACCTCCAGGCCTTCGAGATTCCCTCCAGCTCGATGGAGAATACGCTACTCATCGGCGACCACGTGTTCGTGGACCGCGTGACCCTGGCCCCGAGAACGCGCTGGCTGGGACCGGTGATCCCGTATCGTCAAGTCCATCGCAGCGACATCGTCGTCTTTCTCTCGCCGGCGGAAGCGGGCTTGTACGTTGTGAAGCGTATCGTCGGCATCCCAGGGGACCACATCCATCTGAAGGATGGGGTGGTGTACCGCAACGGGCAAAAGCTGGACGAACCCTACGTCCTGCACAATCCGGCCAGCTATAACCCCTATCGCGACAACTTCCCGGCGGTGCCGCCTACCATGGGTGCCAGCGTGACCCCGGAGTGGCACCTGCTGATGCCGAACTACATCCAGGATGCCGACCTGGTGGTGCCGCCTGACCACTACTTCGCCATGGGCGATAACCGCGATGTCAGCTACGACAGCCGCTACTGGGGATTCATCCCGCGGGAGAACATCATCGGCCGTCCCATGTTCATCTACTGGTCGTTCGAGACTCCTCCCGACCAGTACCGCAAGACCACCATTCCCGAGCGCCTGGCCTTCGTGCTCAAGGTCATCGTGCACTTTCCCACCCAGACGCGCTGGCGGCGCATGCTGAAGATGGTGTACTGATGCCCTCGGGCCGCTCCATACGGCGGGTCGTTCTCGCGGCCGGGGTAGTGCTGGCCCTGGTCGTATTCGTGCCGCCTCTGATCAAGCTGACAAGCTTGCGGAAAAGCATCGTCGACGCGATCGGCGCAGGGCTGGGACGGCAAGTCAGCGTGCGCGAGGTCCGGCTTCGGCTTTTTCCCCAGCCCGGTTTCGAACTGGAAGGGTTCTTGGTGCAGGATGATCCCACTTTCAGCGCCGAACCTATGCTGCGCGCCGACGAGGTCACGGCCATCCTGCGGTGGAGTTCCCTGTGGCGCTGGCGGCCGGAAATCAGCTCGCTGACTTTGAAGTCCCCGGCCGGGGCCCAACCCTGGAGCTTGAACGTCGTGCGCCGGCAGGATGGGCGGTGGAACCTGCAATCGCTTCTCATGCGCGCTTCCCGGACGTCGGCTGCCCCAACAACGAAACCCCGTCCTGAATCGCGTCCTCGCTTCCCCTATCTGGAGGGCGAAGGCGGCCGCATCAACTTCAAGTCCGGCATGGAGAAAAAAGCCTATGCCCTGAGCGAAGCCGACTTCTCCCTGTGGCTGGCTTCCGAGAACGAGTGGAACCTGCGGCTGCGCGCGCGTCCGGTGCGCACCGATGCCAGCCTCAGCGACACCGGCGCCGCCGAGATCAGCGGGACCGTCGGTCGGGCGGCCCGGCTGGATGAAACCCCCTTGCGCCTGCGCGTCTCCCTGCGCGGAGCGCAACTGGGACAGCTCACCCGCCTGGTGTACGGCCGCGACCGCGGCTGGCGCGGTTCGGTGAACCTGGCGGCGGATCTCACCGGCACGCCTCAGGACTTGAAGCTCAGCGGCTCGGGATCGATCGACGATTTCCGCCGCTACGACATCATCATCCCGGACACGCTGCGTCTCGCAGGAAGCTGCACCGCACAGTATCACTGGCGAGCGCAGGAACTCTCCCGAATCGATTGCCGGGTGCAGAACGGCGAACTGGCGTTGCGTGGCAGCGTCAGGGATCTGCTGGGTCTCCAGCAGTACGACCTGGCCCTAGTTGCTGATCGGGTGCCGATGGCGGAACTGGCGCGCCTGGCGCGTCATGCCAAGTTCGCGCTGCCTCCGGACCTGACCGCCGCCGGCGCTCTCGATGCAGAATTCGCCTACCGCACCGGACCCGGTCAGCAAGGCTGGGCGGGTGACGGCAGCACCAGCGATTTCGTTTTGCGCTCGGGAGTCTTTGGGCAGGAGCTGAAGCTGGGCTCGATCAAGTTCGAGGTCGCCCAGGAGAAAGCGAAAGCGCAGGCGGGAAACATCCGTAACCGTCGCAAGGTCCGCACCGTGTCCTCCGCCGGCGATGGCGGCACCGGCTTGCGCCTGGTGCTGGCGCCGTTTCCCGTGCCGCTGGGAGGGACCGCGCCCGCCACCGTCCGCGCTTCGCTTTCCGCCACCGACTACGACGTGGGGATCGAGGGCGATGCCGAACTCCAGCGCCTGTTCCGCGTGGCCCGCGGACTGGGACTGCATTCGCCTGCCCTGGGCGCCAGCGGCAACGCCAGACTGGACTTGCAGATCGCGGGCAATTGGACAGGGTTCACCCCGCCGGTCAGCACCGGCTCGATGCAGTTGCGCAATGTGACGGTTCTGCTGGCAGGTGTTCGGGGGCCTGCTCATGTACGTAGCGCCAACGCGGTCCTGCTGCCGGACGAGGTGCAGGTCGAGAACTTGGCGGCCACCTTCATAGGCGGCCACACTGCCGTGGACGGCTCGCTGATTTTGCCTCGCGTCTGCGCTCCCACCGAGTCTTGTCCGGTCCGGTTCGACCTGCACTCCACAGAAATCTCGCTCGAGGATTTGAACCGCCTGCTGAACCCGCAGCTTCAGCGCGTGCCGTGGTATCGGGTGCTGGCCGGAGACACCACCGCGAGCGTAGGAACGTTCGCAGCCCAAGGACGCATCCGGGCAGACCACGTCGTGCTCAAGGGGCTGGCGCTTCAGCATGTGGCTGCGCAGGCGGAACTGCGAGACCGCAGGCTGCGCCTATCTGATCTTCGGGGGGAGACACTGGGCGGCAAGGTGCGCGCGGAATGGAGCGCCGATTTTACCGGCGCCGCGCCTGTGTACCGCGGCTCGGGGGCGCTGGAGCGCATCGGGCTTCCCCAGGTGGCCGCGTTAACCCACGATCCCTGGGCAACGGGTACAGCGAGCGGCAGGTTCAAGCTTGAGCTTGCGGGATGGAACGCCGCCGAGCTGGCGGAGTCGGCCCAAGGCGCGCTCGACTTTGACTGGCAGAACGGCGCGTTGCAGCATGTGGCGCTCAATGACGCCGGTGTCCCCTTACGGCTGAAGCGCTTTACAGGACACGCCGTGCTGAATGACCGCCGCCTGGAGTTCCAGCAAAGCAGAATTGAAACCGCCGACGGCATCTATGTAGTGAGCGGGACCGCCTCGCTGGGCCGGCTGGAACTCAAGTTGACGGACCGGAATTCGCACGGCTACGCGGTCTCGGGAACTTTGGAGAAGCCGCGCGTCACCACGCTGTCCGCGTCGGAGACGCAGGCGGCGCTTGGTAAATGAACTTGAGGCGATTAGCGGGCGTGAGCGAAGCGGGGTCCCCAGGACGCGCCGCTTTTGCGCGTAGTGGGGTGCAAGCGGGAGCCCGCTGCCGAAATCCCGAGCGCAGCGAGGGACCTCCAAGGAAAAGGCGGCGAGAGTTGAAGTTGCTCCGAACCGCAGCCGCAGTTTTCGCCCTGTCGCTCGGTGTCGGTGTCGCCCTCGCGCAACACACCGTCTCGACGACCGCCGCCAGTCCAGCCGCTCGCAGCATGGAGCGCAAGCTCGAGCACATCGAAAGCAACGCCGAGAGACCAACGCCCGACTCGACGCCCACGGTCTTGACCGAGGCCGAGGTGAACGCTTACGTCAACTCGGGGGCCGTTCACCTGCCGAGAGGCGTGCAGCGGGTGCACCTCGAAGGCCGCCCCGGAGCGGTCACGGCAGACACGCGCGTGGACTTCGACCAGATCACCCAGGGCAGCCGTTCCATGAACCCGTTGCTGGCGTTGTTCAGCGGCGTGCACGATGTGCAGGTCGCCGCCCACGCCCACGGCGAGCGCGGGGAGGGATACGTCCACGTCGATCGCGTGACCCTCGACAACGTCGAGGTGCCGCAGATCGCTCTGCAGTTCTTCATCGACCGCTACATCAAGCCGAAACATCCCGAGATCGGGATTGACACACGCTTCCAGATGCCTGACCGCATCGACACCGCCGTGGTCGGCGAACGTCAAGTGACCCGGTACAGAAGTAAGAGCAACTGCTTTTGGCAATCGCTGCGCGTAAGGCTCGCGCTCCCAGTGTCGCCCCTGGAAGGGGCTGGATGATTTCGTCGCTCCTGCCCCCGGGCTTACGCCCGGGGCTCACTCAAATGTCGCCGCTACGCGGCTTGCATTCTTCCCGCCCGGCCTTAGTCGGAAGGGTTACGTTTTGCGACGCAGCGTGGTTCGGCGCCAGGTCCCGGAGCCCAGAGGGCGGCATTTGTGTGAGCCCAGCGCGCGAGCGCTGGGAAGGGAATTGAGGAAAAACCGTGAGCCCGGAGGGCGGCACCTTCGCTCAAGAAGGTTCCCAAGGGCACGGCGACAGCCGCGCCCTGCAAAGGCGGCTAGCCTGAATCGCAAGCCCCTCCGTGGTACCATCGACCTTTGCCGCATGAGCTCCGACCAGATTTTCAGTTTGGTCATCCAGATCGTCGTATTTCTGTTCGCCATCAGCGTGCACGAGTCGGCGCACGCCTGGACGGCGTCCCGCTACGGCGATCCCACGGCCCGCATGCTGGGACGCGTGTCGCTGAATCCCATCTACCACATTGATCCCATCGGCACGGTCCTGCTTCCCGCAATCGCGTTGATCTATGGGATGCCCATGATCGGCTGGGCCAAACCCACTCCGGTCAACCCGCTGAATTTCGGCAAGAACCACATCCGCGCCGACATCATGACCTCCGTCGCCGGCCCCATCAGTAACCTGCTGGTAGCCACCGGATCGGTGCTGGTGCTCGCGATTGTCATCCGTGGACAGGTTCTACTGGGCAGCGCCGCTGAACCCTTGTTTCGCCTGTTCCTGGGGGCACTGCAGATCAACGTCCTATTGGCCGTTTTTAATATGATCCCGGTCCCTCCGCTGGACGGCAGCCATGTCCTTCGCCATGCTCTGTCCGGCACGGCCCTCGCGATCTACGACCGCATTGGGGTATTTGGTTTATTGATTCTGTTCGTAGCAGGCCGCAATATCATTGGGGTTTTGGAAGCGCCCTTCATGAACTTCTTCGCGACGCTGCTTCGAGTGATCTCGTGATGGCTACTGGACCTAAGAAACGTGTGCTGAGCGGCATGCGTCCGACCGGCAGGCTGCACCTGGGCAACTACCTGGGCGCACTGGCCAACTGGATCGGGTTGCAGGACAAGTACGACTGCTTCTTCTTCATTGCCGACTGGCACGCGCTGACCACCGACTACGCCGATACTTCCGCGGTGAAGCAGAATTCGCTGGAGGTCATGCTCGACTACCTGGCGGCGGGACTCGACCCCGAGCGCTCGACCCTCTTCCTCCAGTCGCACGTGCCGCAGCACGCCGAGCTGCACCTGCTGCTCTCGCTGATCACGCCGCTGGGATGGCTGGAGCGCGTCCCCACCTACAAAGAGCAAAGAGAAAACATCAAGGACAAGGACCTGGGGACCTACGGCTTCCTCGGCTATCCGGTGCTGCAGTCGGCCGACATCATGATCTACAAGGGCGACTACGTGCCGGTCGGCGAAGACCAAGTGCCGCACGTTGAGATCACGCGCGAGATCGCGCGGCGTTTCAACGGCTTCTATCAATATCGCGGGCGCGACGTCTTCCCCGAACCGCAGCCGCTGCTGACGCCCGCCGCCAAAGTCCCCGGTACCGACGGACGCAAGATGTCGAAGTCCTACAACAACACCATCCTGCTGAGCGAGCCCGAGGCGAGCCTGCGGCAGAAGCTCAAAACCATGGTGACCGACCCGGCGCGCGTCCGCCGCAGCGACCCCGGCAACCCGGACGTCTGTCCGGTCGGCGATTTGCACAAGATATTCAGCAACCAGGAGACCCTGGCCAAGGTGGACGCCGGCTGCCGCAGCGCCGGCATCGGCTGTATCGAATGCAAGGGCTGGGCGGCCGACGCCATGGTGACCCGGCTGGCACCTATCCAGCAGCGGCGAAAAAAATATGAGGACAATCCGAAGCTCGCCTGGGATATCCTCGAAGCAGGCTCCGCCCGGGCAGCGACGGTCGCCGAGGCCACCATGAACGAAGTTCGCGAGGCGATGCACATGTCCAGGCAGTACGCGCCGCCTGCCCCGGGCGCCGGAGGAAGTGGGGGAAAATAGTTTCGGGATGCCGGAAGTCACCAACGCGGTGAATCACAGCGCGCCGCCATCACCCCATCACGCCAAAACCGGGCGTGACGGGGACCCCGCGGCCAGCGATTCTCCCTTCGCCATCACCGTCGGCGAGGTTTACGACGGCCCCCTCGACCTGCTGCTCGACCTCATCCGCAAGCAGGACATCAATATCTACGACATCCCCATCGCGCAGATTACGGCCCAGTACCTCGCCTACGTTGAGCGCATGAAGCAGTTGGACGTGAACCTGGCGGCCGAGTTTATTTTCATGGCAGCGGTGCTGATCCAGATCAAGTCGCGGATGCTGCTGCCGCGCGATCCCACGGCGCCGGCCGGAGAAGAAGACGACCCGCGCGCCGACCTGGTCGAGCGCCTGCTGGAGCACGAAAAATTCCGCAACGCCGCGCAGATGCTCATGCAGAAGCAGCAGATCGAAGACGCCACCTGGTCGAACCCGGCGCTCAAGGAATTCAAAGACGACGAAGGCGCCGAGCCTGAGCTCGCCGCCGACGTGGTGGACCTGGTGCGCTCGTTCCGGCAGATCCTGGAACGGGCCAAGGCGCGCCCGGTGCTGCAGGTGGATGAGGAGACGGTGACGGTGGCACAGATGATCGACTACATCCGCCGGCGTCTGCTGCTGGAAGACCGTCCGGTGCGGCTGAAGTCGCTGTTGCAGTACACGCGTTCGCACAATGCCCTGATCTGCGCCTTCCTGGCGCTGCTGGAGCTGGTACGGCTGCAGGCGATCATGCTGCGGCAGGACCGCGTGTTCGGCGACATCCTGGTGAAGAAGCACGCAATGTTCGACACCGTCATAGGCGAAGAAGCTGCGGTGCGCGACGACTGGAGATGATGATATAGGTGTCATCCTGAGTGAAGGCTGAACCGAGCGCAAGCGAGGTGAGGGCGAACGAAGGATCTATATTTTGTTACGCGAGCCCATGCCGTCAGAAGGGCTCACTAGACGTTTTGTCGCGGGGATGCCAGAACCAAGATCCTTCGCTTGCGACCGCGCGGTCCTGAAAAGACGGGCCGAGAACAAGAAACCACGCGGCCGCAAGCTCAGGATGACAATAAATAGGGAATGGCAGGAGGTCCGCGGCTAGTCTGTTTCGTCTCTACAAAGAAGAGCCATGAGCCTAAAGTCACAAATCGAAGCCATCATTTACGCGGCGGAAGAGCCGGTCACGCTGGAGCAGATGCTGGCCGCGCTCAAAGACGATCTTCGGGCGGTTGCCCAATCCGCCGAGAGCGCCGCTGAACCCGATGTTGCGCAGATGAAAGCAACTCTGCGCGCGGCGCTCGACGAGCTGGTCACGGACTACGTCACCGGCGACCGTGGCATGGAGATTCGCCAGGTTGCCGGCGGGTATCGCATGTCCACCAAGCCCGAGCATCACGACGTGGTGCGCGGGTTCGCGCGCAATCTGAAGCCCCCGGTGCGGCTGTCGCTGCCTGCGCTGGAGACGCTGGCGGTGATTGCCTACAAGCAGCCGATCACCGTTCCCGAAATCAGCGAGATCCGCGGCGTTGATTCGAGCGGCGTCATCGCCACTCTGCTCGACCGCAAGCTGATCACCACCGCCGGCCGCAAGCAGGTGATCGGACGGCCCATCCTTTACCGCACGACCAAGGATTTCCTCCTGCGCTTCGGCTTGGGGGACATTGGCGAACTGCCCAGCGTGGAGGAATTCGAGAAGCTGGCCGTAGCGTCTTTCCAGGCAGATTTGTTCCAGGTTCCTGACGCTACCGGCGTGCCGGACACAACGCCTGAGGCGCCCGCGGCCGAGCCCGAGCACCGTACCACCATCGAACTGGGCGAGCCTCGCGCTGCTGAAGTCACCGCTGCGGATTCGTGATGCGCGGGCCCGGCTTCGAACCACACATGCCAGAGGAGCGCCTGCAAAAGATCATCGCCGCCGCAGGGATCACCTCGCGCCGCAAGGCGGAGGAGCTGATCACTTCCGGACGTGTCTCCGTCAACGGGCAACCGGTCACGCAATTGGGGACCAAAGCTGACGCCGAGCGCGACCACATCCGTGTGGACGGCAAACTGCTCCGCGCTCCCGAACGCCCCGTCTATATCGTCGTGAACAAGCCGCGGGGCTACGTGACCAGCGTCAGCGACCCCGAGGGGCGGCCCACGATCATGGACCTGGTGCGCGGGATCGGTGCGCGCGTCTACCCCGTCGGCCGCCTGGACTACGCCAGCGAAGGCCTGGTTCTGCTGACCAACGACGGCGACCTGGCGCAGAAGTTGATGCACGCTTCTTCGCACGTGCCCAAGACGTACCTGGTCAAGGTTGCGGGGAAGCCCGGCCCAGAAGCGCTGGGCAGGCTGCGGTCGGGCGTCACCATTGAACTCGACGGCAAACACGGGAAGAAGCGCAGAGTGAAGACGGCGCCGGCGCGCATCCAACTGGCGCGCGATGCGCCCAACCCGTGGTACGAGGTCACGCTCATCGAAGGCCGCAACCGGCAGATCCGCCGCATGTTCGAGCAGGTCGGACACCACGTCGAAAAGATCAAGCGCCTGCGCTACGGCAACCTGGAACTGGACGTGGAGCCGGGCAAGTGGCGTGCCTTGACCTCCTCAGAAGTGCTGCGACTGAAGAGCATGGCCTCGGCGAAGGCGCGACGCGAGTCCAAACCGCTTCGTGGTACAAAGGAACACGATGAGCAAGTTTGAGGAGTTGGTTCCCGAACACATTCGGGCGCTCGGGGCGTATACGCCGGGAAAGCAGTTACGCCAGGCCGAGCGGGAGAGCGGCGTCCGCATGATCAAGATGGCGTCGAACGAGAACCCCTTCGGGCCGTCGCCTAAAGCGCTGGAAGCGATGCGGGCGGTGATGTCCGAGGTCAACCTATACCCTGACAACGACGTGTCGCGACTGCGGCTGCGGCTGGCGGAATTGCACGGCGTACGCCCGGAGCAGACCGTCGTCACCAATGGTTCGACCGCGCTGCTGGGAGTGATCGCGCGCACGCTGCTGCGGCCCGGACTCAACGCCATCACCAGCGAGCGCTCGTTCATCATCTATCCCATCGCGACCACGGCGGCCGGCGGCCGGCTCATCACCGTGCCGATGAAGAATGACACTTACGATCTCGACGCCATCGCCGCCACCATCGACGCCGATACCCGCATCATCTTCATCGCCAATCCCAACAATCCTACGGGCACGCTGATCGACGCTCCGGCCATGGACGCGTTTCTGCGCCAGGTGCCGGAGCACGCGATCGTCATCCTCGACGAGGCTTATTGCGATTTCGCCACCGACTTCGCTGCCGCGCGGGGCATCGACTACTCGCACTCGATCGACTACGTGCGCCAGGAGCGGAACCTGGTCGTGCTGCGGACATTCTCCAAAGCGCACGGCCTGGCCGGAATGCGCGTGGGATACGGGCTCGGGCCCGCCGCCCTGATGCAGTACTTCAACCGCATGCGGACGACGTTCTCGGTCACGGCGCTGGCGGAAGCCGCCGCGCTGGCCGCGCTCGACGACCAGGAACATTTCTGCAAGACCATCGCCAACAACCGCCGCGGCGCCGAGTTCCTGATGAACAAGCTTTCTGAGATGGGGTACCGGCCGATCCCCACCTTTGCGAATTTCATCTTCTTCGACGCCGGCGAGGATGCAGCGGCGCTGGGCAAGCGCCTGCAGGCAGGGGGCATCATCGTGAGGCCGCTCGGGCCGTGGGGGATTCCCACCGCCATCCGCGTCACCATCGGCAAGCCGGAGCAGAACGAGCAGTTCATCGCGGTGCTGTCGCGGGCCACGGAAAAAGCCGGAGTACGGTAGTCTCACGCGCGCTTGCGCCCGAACTCGTGCGTGGTCACTTCGGCGGGCAGCATGGGGAGGCGTGCGGCGCCGAACAGTCCGGCATCGCTGCCGAGCAGCGCGCGGGTGATGATGGTCTTCTTGCCGGAGCCGGACGACTCTTCCGGAGCCGTCGCTCGATACACGAACGAACGTTTCCGCACTTCCTCCAGTAGCACCGGTAGGAACGCTTCCCAGGCATTGGCCACGCCGCCGCCAATGACGTAGATCGGCAGGTTCAGCAGGTTGATCAGGTCGGCGAGACCGATGCCCAGTGCCCATCCCACGCGCTGGAAGATCCGCTGGGCGACGCTGTCGCCCTGTACTGCCATCTGGTAGACGACGTTCGCACCGAACTCAACGTTCTCTTCAGCAGATCGGGCGAGTGTCGGCGCGTTGCCCAGCGCGATGGCTTCCCGCGCCATTCGCAGCACGGCGGTGGCGGAAGCGAACTGCTCCAGGCATCCGCGGTTGCCGCAAGGGCAAGGCGGCCCCTCGGGCTCGACCGTAATGTGCCCCGGCTCGCCCGCCATGCCGCGCATGCCGTGCCAGATGCGGCCGCCGAGTACGATGCCGCCGCCTACTCCGGTACCCAGGGTGAGCATCAGCATGTCGTCGTAATCGCGCGCGGCGCCCAGCCATTTTTCGCCCAGCGCCGCCGCGTTGGCGTCGTTCTCCAGAATCACCTTGGTGCCCAGGCGCCGCTCGATCTCGTCGCGCACCGGGTAATCGTGCCAGCCCGGCAGGTTCGGCGACTCGCGCAGCATGCCGGTATCCATGTCAATGATCCCGGGCACCCCGATGCCGATGCCCGCCAGCGTGGAAGAGGAAAACTTGGCCGCGGTCGCACGGATTGCTTCGCACATCTCGTTAATCACGTAATCGCGTCCGCGCGCCACCTGCGTGCCGGTAGTGGTTTTCTCCAGCAGCGTGCCGCGTTCGTCCACGGCAGCGATGCGCAGATTGGTCCCCCCCAGATCAACTCCGATGGCGAAGGTAGGCATGGCTTACGAGTTTAGATCATTTTCAAGGCAGCGGTCGGGCGAGCGGTTTCTCGTTTCTCGACAGAAGCTCCGAAGTGATTCTTTCAAGAAACGAGAAACGAGAAACCAGAAACTATCTTTGACACTTCGGGCAATAGTGCGCGCTCCGGCCGGCAATGACGATCCGCTTGACGGGCGTGCGGCAAACCAGGCAGGGCTCGCCTTCGCGTCCATAGACGCGGTGCTGGAACTGGAAGAAACCGGCATCGCCGTTCGAGTCCACGTAGTCGGAAACCGAAGAACCCCCTGCCGCGATGGCTTCGTTCAGAACTTTCTGCACGGCCCCATGGAGACGCTGGAGTTCAGCCCGGGTAAGCGAAGTGGCGCGCCGTCGAGGCCGCACATTGGCGCGAAACAGCGACTCATCGGCATAGATGTTGCCGATGCCGCTCAGCAGCTTCTGGTTGAGCAGTGCGCTTTTGATCGGAGTCTGGCGCTTGCGGAACAGGCCGGCGAACAGCTCGACTCCCACATTCAGCGGCTCCGACCCCGGCGCCTGAAAACCGCGGCGCACCACCGCCAGCCGCCCGAAGCGGCGCGGATCAACGAAGCGCAGTTCTCTTCCCGAGCGCAGCCGCAGGATGGCGTGGGTGTGCTTGGGAAGCTCGTTCTCCGGCTTCGCAATCAAAAGTTGCCCTGTCATGCCCAGGTGAACAATCCACTGCGTCTGCGCGTGTCGCTCTCTTTGCCGCTTGTCATCCTGAGCGGAGCGAAGGACCTGCTTTTTCTTGTGACGCGCGGCTCCCGGCTCGCGACTGAGGTCCACCACGATGTGTTTGCCCACACGGCGCACGCCCGCGATGCGTGCCTGCTCCAGCGTGCTCACGATCTCTCCCGGCGGCGACTTCAGCGGCTCGGGCTTGTTGCCCAGCCACACCGACTCGATCACGTCGCCGGTCAGGTTCTGCGCCAGCCCACGGGCGATGGTTTCGACTTCGGGAAGTTCGGGCATGAAGGGCGGCTCTTGGCTCCTAGCTTTATACCAGAGCCCCAGCGCTGGCGATGGTCTGCTACTCACTGCTATGATGCTCTGTAACTTTTCCCGCCGGATTTCCTGCGTATTCCTGCTCCACGCTAGATTTATGGCGGGCGAAGAGTGCGCGGAGAACCGCAGTGAGACAGTCGAACACAGTCGTGGTGGTCGGCGCCCAGTGGGGCGACGAGGGGAAGGGCAAGATCGTCGATGTCCTCTCGGAGAACTTCTCCGTCGTGGCACGCTATGCCGGCGGGCACAACGCGGGCCACACCGTCATTCTCGGGGGCAAGAAGTTCATCCTGCAACTGATCCCGTGCGGCATCCTGCGCCCGGGCTGCCGCGCCGTCATCGGCAACGGGGTGGTGCTCGACCCCATGGCATTGCTGCGGGAGATCGGCTCGCTGCGCGAAGCTGGCGTCACGGTCAAAGGGCCGGGCGCCGCTTCGGGCGATTCTGCACAGCCCAACCTCTTTATCAGCAACCGGGCGCACCTCATCCTGCCCTATCACCGCATGATCGAACTGGCGGCGGAGAACGCGCCCGGACGCGTGAAGATCGGCACCACCTCCCGCGGCATCGGCCCGGCGTACGAGGATAAGATGGGGCGCCGCGGACTGCGCGTGGCCGATCTGCTCGATCCCGCGCTGCTGCGCAAGCATATCGCCAACGCCTGCGCGGAGAAGAACATGATCGCGCACGCGCTGTTCAACACCGAGCCTCTCGATCCCGACGCCATGTACGAGGAGTACGCGCGCGCGGCGGAGCAGGTTGCGCCCTTTGTCTGCGACACCGCCGTGCTGCTGAACCATGCCATCGCTGCCGGCGAATCGGTGTTGTTCGAGGGCGCGCAGGGCACGATGCTGGACATTGACCACGGCACCTATCCGTTCGTCACCTCCTCGAGCGCCACCTCCGGCGGCGCGGTGACCGGCACCGGCGTGGGGCCCACCGCCATCGGCTCCGTCATCGGGGTCACCAAGGCCTACTGCACGCGCGTGGGCGAAGGTCCATTCCCCACGGAGATCCAAGGCCCCGCCGGGGACGAGCTGCGCAAGCGCGGCAACGAGTTCGGCGCGGTCACGGGACGTCCGCGGCGTTGCGGCTGGCTCGACCTGCCGCTGTTGCGCTATGCGCGCATGATCAATGGCATTTCGTGGCTGGTCGTCACCAAGCTGGACGTGCTGGACGAACTGGCGGAGATCCCGGTCTGCGTGGCGTACAAGGTGGGTGGCAAGAAGACAGCCGAGATTCCGGCGCACGCCAGCGGCTACGAGCGCATCGAACCGATTTACGAGAAGCTGCCGGGTTGGCGAAAGCCCACTTCCGGTATCACCAGTCTCGCGAAGCTGCCGGCCGAGGCCCGCGCCTACCTGCAGTTCCTCGAGAAGGAGACAGGGGCGCGCATCGGCATGGTGTCCAGCGGTCCCGACCGCGAGCAGACCTCGTTCCTGGAAGAGTTCACGGCGCAGTTGGGCCTAGAGAGAATGACGAACCGGGTGAAAGCGAGGGCATGAAACGAGCAATTGGCACTTAGCAATTAGCACTTGGCCCCTAGGGAACATGGGCTAAGTGCCAAATGCTAAGTGCCAACTGCTCTGCTTGAATGCGCCGTCACTTCT
>DASQGF010000149.1:0-15669 GCA_035632755.1 Terriglobales bacterium | reverse complement strand
ACCGTGCTGCTGGCGGTCATTCTGTTTGGCGGCTTGATGGCCATCGTAATGCTTGGGGCTAAACGCTGAGTCAGCAACACGGAATTAGGACAGCACCCAACCCGAGGCCGGGTGGACGGGCGCACCGAGTTCGTCTACCATCGCAAGCCGGAGTGGAGGCGAACTTCCCCGCCCAGCCGAGGGCGGCTGGGCCTACGCGATTCGGGGCGGCGGCTTTCGGCACGAGAATTTCACATGAGGGACCTGACACAGGGCTCAGTCACGCGGCACGTCCTGCACCTGGCGGTGTTTATGGCCGTCAGCATGGTCTTCCAGACGCTTTACTATCTGGTGGACCTCTACTTCGTCTCGCGGCTGGGAAAAGAGGCGATCGCGGGAGTCGGGCTGGCCGGCAACCTGATGTTGGTAGTGCTGGCGCTTACGCAAATGCTGGGCGTGGGCACGACCGTCCTGATCTCGCACGCGGCGGGACGGAAAGACCAGCCTCGGGCGCAGATGGTGTTCAACCAGTCGTTCGTGCTGGCGCTGCTGGTAGGCGCGGTCGTCGTGGTGCTCGGGTACCTGTTCCGGATGCCCTACTGCCGCTGGCTGGGCGCCGACGCGCAAACCGTCCGCGACGGCGCTGCCTATCTGCTTTGGTTCGTTCCAGCGCTGGGATTGCAGTTCGCGCTGATCTCGATGGCGTCGGCGTTGCGCGGGACTGGCATCGTAAAACCCACGATGATCGTGCAAGTGATCACCGTGGTGATGAACATCCTGCTGGCGCCGGTGCTGATCGTCGGCTGGGGCACGCACCATCCGCTGGGCGTGAGCGGCGCGGCGCTGGCCACGCTCATCGCCATCGCCTTTGGTGTGCTTGCGATCACTGTGTACTTCGTAAAGCTGGAAAAGTATGTCTCCTTCGACCGCTCCCTTTGGTCTCCACAAGTGAAGATCTGGAAGGAGATGCTGAACGTCGGACTGCCGGCCGGCGGTGAGTTCGCGCTGATGGGGGTTTACATCGGGCTGGTGTACTGGATCATCCGCAACTTCGGGGCGGCGGCCCAGGCGGGATTCGGCATCGGCGGACGCCTGATGCAGTCCATGTTCCTGCCGGTGATGGCCGTCAGCTTCGCCGCTTCGCCGGTGGCGGGGCAGAACTTCGGAGCGCGCCACCCCGACCGCGTGCGGCAGACGTTCTACTCGGCAGCAGGCATCGGCGTCGCGGCCATGCTGGTGCTCACGCTCTTCTGCCAGATGTTTCCGGAAGCCCTGATCCGGCTTTTCTCGCGCGAGCCGCAGGTGATCGCCTTCGGGACGAACTACCTCCGCATCATTTCCTGGAACTTCACGGCCATGGCCCTGATCTTCACCAGCTCCAGCATCTTCCAGGCGCTGGGCAACACCTGGCCGTCGCTGGGAAGCTCGGCCCTGCGGCTGTTCATCTTCGCCGCTCCAGCCGCGGCGCTCTCGTTGCGGCCGGGATTCACCATACGCGAAGTCTGGTATCTCTCAGTGGCGACGGTCACGATCCAGGCCGTCAGCAATCTCGTGCTGTTGTCCCGGGAATTCCGCAGGAAGCTGATTTTCGGTGCCCAGCCGGCGTTGACCCAGGCGAGCACTGCGGGCGAATTGGGCTGAGCCGTCATCGTTTGTGCCGTTGTGCTGTCTGGGATCTGACTAATGTGAAGAGGAGACAAGATCATGAAGAAGATATCGATCGCCGCCCTGCTGGTTTGTGTTGCGTTGCTTCTGCCGACCCGGCTGCTGGCCCAGGCTAAGTCGACGACGACTTCCCCCGCCATTCCCCCGGTCCGCCCCTTCCATGATGGCCCGGTGTGGACCATTACCTTCGTGCACACCAAGCCGGGGTTCGGTCTCAAATATATGGAATACCTGGCCACGGAGTGGAAGAAGGAACAGGATGCGCTGAAAAAAGCAGGATTGATCCTCGATTACAAAGTCATCGGCGCCGAATCCCACAGCCCCAACGACTGGGACCTGATGCTGATGACCGAGTTCAAGGACCTGGCCACACTGGAAGCCAACGAAGACAAGATGGAAGCCGTCGCCATGCAAGCCCTTGACCTGAACGATCAGAAGATGATTCAGGGATACCAGGAGCGCGCGAGTTGGCGCGAGATCATCGGCGACCGCCTGGCGCGTGAGATGATCCTCGAGCCCAAGTCCAAGTAGCGGGCTCTCCCGCCGCTGCTGAAGCCCTGCGTCCTGTTTCGCAGGGCTTTCGTGCTTGCACCCGAACCGGCCGCCCCCGCATACGGGACTGTAGAAACGCAGCATGCCGCGTCTCTCGTTGCCCACGCACCTCCGCATAGGAATAACTGATGGCCGGAATAAGAATTTTTGATTTCCCCAGCCCTGTTGGCGCACGGTAAGAATTAGTGTTTAACCCTTTGTCGTGAAGTCGATGCTGGCCCGCGGCGAGCGGTCGGCGCGGCGAATCTCCGTCTTGCCGCATGTATGCCGTGCCGCAAGTTCGAATCGCGACAGACACGAATGGGTAATTACACGAGCACGAGAGCAAGGATGGGTACGCGTAGCGTCATCCGGGGTTTTCTGTCGTTGGTGATTCTGGCGGCAGCATTGGCGAGCGGCGCGGCCGCACAGGTGCCCACGACGTCCGCACAGGACAGGCTTGCCAAGCTGGAGAAGGACGTGGCGCAGGCCTAGAGTTCCGGCGACAACGCCTGGATGCTTACCAGTTCCGCGCTGGTCCTGCTGATGACCGGTCCCGGCCTGGCGCTTTTCTACGGCGGCCTGGTGCGGAAGAAGAACGTGCTGGGCACCATGATGCACAGCTTCGCCCTGATGGCTATCGTGACCGTACTCTGGGCCATCCTCGGCTACAGCCTTTGTTTTGCCTCGGGGACGGACTTCATCGGCGGGTTCGGGCACATCTTCCTGCGCGGGGTGGGGGCGGCGCCCGACGCCGATTATGCTGCGACCATTCCCCAACAGACCTTCATGGTCTTCCAGTTGATGTTTGCCATCATCACGCCGGCATTGATCACCGGCGCCTTTGCCGAGCGTATGAAGTTCAGTGCCATGGCGCTGTTCATGGTCCTGTGGTCCATCATCGTGTACGACCCCATGGCGCACATGGTCTGGGGCAAAGGAGGCCTGCTGAACGCCAGCCTGGGCGGGCGTTTCCCCACGCTCGATTTCGCCGGCGGAACGGTGGTGCACGTTACCTCCGGGGTTTCGGCGCTGGTGTGCGCGCTGTATCTCGGCAAGCGCCTGGGTTATCCCAAGGAATCGATTTTGCCGCACAGCGTGGTGCTCAGCTTTATCGGAGCCTGCCTGCTCTGGGTGGGATGGTTCGGATTCAACGCCGGAAGCGCTTTGGCGGCTGGAAGCCTTGCCACCAGCGCGTTCGTGGCGACGCATTTTGCCGCCGCCGCCGCCGTGGTGGGATGGGGCCTTGCCGAGTGGCTGCGCAATGGCAAGCCCAGTGCGCTGGGCGCCATCTCGGGCGCGGTCGCCGGGCTGGTCGCCATCACGCCGGCTTCCGGGTTCGTGGGCCCGATGTCTGCGCTCGTGATCGGCTTCATCGCCGGTGTCTTCTGCTATCTGATGGTCGCCAGGGTGAAAGCGGCCTTCGGCTACGACGATAGCCTGGACGCATTCGGTGTCCACGGCGCCGGCGGGACCATCGGAGCCCTGCTGACTGGAGTCTTCGCCGCCAGCGCGGTGAATCCGGTCTTCAAAGACAGCGCAGGCAATCCGATGGCAGTGGGTCTGATAGAAGGCAACGCGCACCAGTTGCTCAATCAATTCGTGGGCGTTGTGATCGCATGGGTCCTGGCGATCGTTGGGACACTCGTGATCCTGAAGGTCGTCGATGTCGTGATCGGGTTGCGTGTCGCGCCGGAGCATGAGGTCCAGGGGCTGGATCTCTCGCAGCACGGTGAAGAAGGTTACAACCTGGAGTATTAACAGGAAAAAGGCACGGCTCGCGCCGCGCGCCAGAGCCTGGAGCGGAGTGCATGACCAAGATCGAGGCGATTATTCAGCCGTCCAAGTTCGAAGCGGTCAAGGAAGGACTGCAGGAGGTCGGAGTGGATGGAATGACGGTCACGGACGTGCGCGGTCACGGGCGCCAGAAAGGTCACACCGAGGTGTACCGCGGCCGGGAGTACACCGTGGACCTGGTCCCCAAGGTGAAGATCGAGATGGTGGTGCCCGACGATCTGGTTGAGAAGGCCATCAACGCTATCCTGAACTCCGCCAAGACCGGCAAGATCGGCGACGGCAAGATCTTTGTCTCCCGCATCGACGACGCCATCCGCATCCGCAACGATGAGCGAGGCCAAGGCGCGCTGTAGCGCTTCGCCGTATTGCCCTCGGTACGCCAGAACCGATCGCGTACCGAGGCCGGGCAAAGATCATGTCGGCTGCTGCTATACCCAATCTGCGGGATCTCTATCTCTCCGAGTCGGGGCAGATCCGCGAGCGCTTCAAGCAGAGCGGAGACGGCCTGGCTGCGGTGCACGAGCGCGCGGCGCTGGTGGAGTCCATCGCACTCCAGCTCTATGCCACCTTCGTCGCGCCTGAACCCGGCGGTCCCGAGCGCTTCTGCCTGGCGGCGCTGGGCGGCTTCGGACGCAAGGTCCTGTTCCCCGGCTCCGACGTGGACATTCTCTTTCTCTCGGATGACGCGCGCGCGGAGCAGCAATACAAGCGGGGAATCGCCAACCTATGCCGCGAGATGTGGGATCTTCGTTTGCGCGTCAGCCCCACCACCCGCAGCCTGGCGGAATGCGGCCGGCTGTACCGCGACAACCTCGAGTTCAACATGTCGCTGCTGGACTGTCGCTATCTTGCCGGAGATGCGCAGTTGTTCGCCCGTCTGCATGAAGAAGTGGTGCCACAGTTGGTGGTCCGTGAACGCCAGCCCCTGGTGCAGAACCTGGCGGAGCTGACGCGCGCCCGGCACGCCAAGTACGGCCAGACCATCTTTCACCTCGAGCCCAACGTGAAAGAGGGACCCGGCGGGTTGCGCGACTACAACGTTGCCTGCTGGCTGGCCCTGATCTCAGCCATGGAGAAGCGCCGCGCTTGGCCGCCTGTCGAACAGCTCCTGGCGCAGGAGCTGCGCGACGATTGCCTGCGCTCCTTCGACTTCCTGTGCGCCGTCCGCTGCTTTCTGCACTATCGTCAGGGGCGGGACGACAATGCGCTCAGCTACGAACTCCAGTCCGAAGCCGCGGCCGAGGGCGTGGGGGCAAAAGCGCGGGGAGCCATGGAGCCTGAGGAGTGGATGCGATTCTACTTCCGCCAGGCGCGCACCATCGACCGCGTCGTCACCCAGTTTCTGGACGACGCCGCGGGGGCGCGCTCCTCGCTCTACCGCGCCTTCGACGACTGGCGGTCGCGGCTTTCCAACGCCGATTTCCACGTCAGCCACGGCCGCGTCCTGCTGCGGCAAGCTCCCGCCATGGAGGACGCCACCACCGCGCTCTCGCTCTTCGAGTTTGTGGCGCGGCACGGGCTCAAGCTCAGTCGCGACGCCGAGCATCGCATCGAAAAGGCTTTGCCGCTGCTGCGGGAGCGCCTGCCGCGCCTGCCCGGACTGTGGGACCGCCTGCGCGTGATCCTGACCCTGCGTTATGCCGCCGATGCCTTGCGCGCTCTGCACCGCACCGGGCTGCTGACGGTGCTGCTGCCGGAGTTCCAGGCCATCGATGCGCTCGTCGTTCGCGACTACTATCACCGCTACACCGTAGACGAGCACTCGTTCCTCACCATCGAGAACCTGCACCGCCTGCGCCAGGCCGAGGATCTTTGGGACAAGAAGTTTGCCGAGATCCTGGCGGAAACGGAGCGCCCGGAGTTGCTGTTCCTGGCGCTGCTGGTCCACGACATCGGCAAGGGGATGTCGGCCGCGAACCACATCGTCGGCAGTCTGCAGGCGCTCGACCAGATCCTGGCGCGTTTCCCGCTGGACGCCGAGGCGGACGACACCGCCCGCTTTCTGGTCTCCAGTCACCTGGAGATGTCGATGACCCTGTCACGCCGCGACATCTTCGATCCGGAGACGGTCCGCAGCCTTGCCGCCAAAATCGGCACTCCCGAGCGGCTGAAGATGCTGTGCCTGCTCACTTACACCGACATCAAGTCCGTCAACCCGGAAGCGCTGACGCCGTGGAAAGCGAAGATGCTGTGGCAGCTCTACGCCGCCACCATCAACCACATGAACCGCAGCCTCGACGACGAGCGCCTGTGTCCCGGGCAACTCGAAGTTGAGGGCATGCCCTCTCTCCACCAGAGCGCCCCCGAGGGTCTCAACGCGTTTCTGGCGGGATTCCCCAAGCGCTACCTCCTGACCCATTCTCCGGCAGAGGTGACAGAACATCTGCGGATGGCGACGGCGCTGGCCGAGGCCCCAGTCCAGTTGTCGCTGCGCAAACGTTCGCACCTCTACGAGCTGACGCTGATCACGACCGACCGCCCCATGCTGTTCGCCACCATCGCTGGCACGCTGGCCGCGTGGGGGATGGACATCGTGAAGGCGGACGCGTTCTGCAACCAGGCCGCCATCGTGCTCGACACGTTCCATTTCAGCGATCTGTTCCGCACCTTCGACCTGAATCCGTCGGAGGCCGAGCGTTTTAAGAACAACCTGCTGGCGGTGCTCAGCGGCGAGGTAAGTCTGGCCGCGCTGATGGCGGGCAGGGCCAGGCCGGGCGGCACGCGTCCCGCCAAGGTGACGATTCATCCCCAGGTCACGTTCGACGATCAGTCTTCCTCGCACAGCACGCTTCTGGAACTGATTGCGCAGGACCGTCCCGGCCTGCTGTACAGCATCAGCTCGAAGCTGGCCAAGCACGGGTGCAACATCGAGGTTGCGCTCATCGATACCGAGGGTCAGAAGGCCATCGACGTTTTCTACCTGACCGCGGGCGGCGCCAAGCTGGATGCCGATCGCCAGCAGGCCCTGGCCGAGGCGCTATTGCAGGACATTTGATCGCTATGGATTTCGACGTTCTCACCACCTTTCTCGAGGTTGCCAAGCAGGGAAACTTCTCCCGCGCCGGGCAGAAGGTGTTCCGCTCGCAATCGGCGGTGAGCGCGCAGATCCACCAGTTAGAAGAAGAATACGGCGAGAAGCTGCTCGACCGCGCCGGCAAGAGCGTGCAGCTCACGCCTGCCGGCGAGGTGTTGCTCGACTACGCCCGGCGCATGCTGAGCCTGCGCGACGAGTCCTTGCGCGCCGTTGCCGACCAGAATGTCACCCCGCGCGGCATCCTGGCCATCGGCGTGAACGAAGCCACGTGCCTTTACGTGCTGCCCGATGCCTTCGCGGAATTCTCACGCCTCTATCCCGCGGTGCAGATCAACATCTATCGCAATTTCAGCCGCAAGATCGTGGAACGGATCGAGTCCGGCGCGCTCGACGTGGGCGTGGTGACGCTGCCGGTCCGTTCTCCCAGCCTGAAGATCCATTCCATCTTCCGCGACCGCCTCATGGTCATGGTCGGCCCGCGCCATCCGCTGGCCAAGCACGCTGCCGTTTCCGTGGAGGAGATCGCCCAGCACCCGCTCATCTTCCCCAAGACCGGCTACACCCGCCAGTTGCTCGATAAATTGTTCCGTCCTTACCGGGAGAAGTTGCGGGTGGCCATGGAGCTGCCCAGCGTGGGAATGATCAAGAACTTCGTGGCGGCGGGGCTGGGCGCCACGCTGATCAGCGCCAGCTTCGCCCAGGCCGAGGCCGGCGCGCACCAGGTGGCGTTGATCCCGCTTAAGGGAGTGGAGCTGTGGCGGGAATTGGGGCTGATCTACCGCAAGGACCGCAGCCTTCCGCGCGCTGCCCTCGCCTTTATCGCGCTGGTCCGGCAACGCACCGCCGCCCGCGCCAGCGACAAGCTCGCGGGCAAGCGCCCCGCCCTCAAAGAGCTTCTCCTGGGCGAAGGCCCCAGCCTCGAAGGGGTGGATCTCACTCGCGATGGCTCACACCGGCGGGACAAGGGAACGCCACGGATTGGCACGGATGAGGACGGATAACCCGACAGAATCGAATCCAATCCGTGAGAATCCGTGGCCAGGCTTAGTTGTCGTATCGTCCGGCCATAAACTCGCCGATGGCCCGGTACGCGCTCCGCAGCGTGGGTTCCTGGGGCAGGAAGACGATGCGGATGTGCCGTGTGCCGGCCTGCTGACCGAAGCCTCCGCCGTGCACCACCAGTACCTGTTTTTCAAGGAGCAGCGCCTTCACGAAGTCCAGGTCATCTTCCGGGATGTCGAGGCGTGGAAAAGCGTAGAACCCGCCCTTCGGCGTCACGCAGCGGACACGCGGCGTTGAGTCGCACCACTGCAGGGTGAGGTCGCGGCGGGCCTGGAGTTTGGCGATCATGCCGGGCAGGTGCTGCTGCATGCCTTCTAGCGCCGGCCGCACCGCGTACTGCACCGGATGGTTGGCGGACAAGCGCGAGCGCAGCAGCTTGTGCATGCCTTCCGTATACGAGCGCACGGCGGCCGCCGGCCCGCTCACCACGCACCAGCCCACGCGCCATCCGGTGGCGAGAAATCCTTTCGACAAGCCACCGAACGTCACCACCGGGATGTCCGGTGCGAGTGTTGCAATGGGCACGTGTTCGGCGCCATCAAAGGTCACCCGGTCGTAGATCTCGTCGGCAAAGATGACGAGGTTGTGCTGCCGCGCCAGTTCGGCGATCGCCTCCAGCGTGCGGCGCGAATGCACCGCACCGGTAGGATTGTTGGGGTTGATAAGCACGATCCCGCGCGTGGCCGGCGTGACTCTGGCGGCCAGGCTCTCGACGTCCGGCTCCCATTCGAGTTCTTCCGCCAAGTCATAGGGATTGCGCCCGGCGCCGATCCTGGCCAGCACGGCGGTGTACAGCGGATATCCCGGGCGCGGGACCAGCAAATCGTCGCCCGGGTTGAGCAGCGCGGTGAGGCAAATGTCCACGGCTTCGCTCACGCCCTCCGTGATGAACACATCCTGGATGTTGCTGATCCCCTTGCGCTCGGCGTCGGCGCGGATGGCATCGAGGGCTTCTCCGACACCCAGCGCGGGAGCGTAGCCGTTCTTGCCGTCGCGCATGGCCTTTACCACGGCTTCCACCAGCTCCGCAGGAGTGGCGAAATCAGAGTCCAGCGGGTCTCCGATGTTCAGCATGAGGACGGTCTTACCCTGCCGCTGCAGTTCATCGGCCACCGCGGCCAGATCGCGGATAGGAGAGCGGACGTGTTGCAGGTTCTTGGCTACCAGGACTTCGAACGCTTTCTCGGTCAGCATGAGTTCCGGCCTTGAGAGGATTCTCCTAGGATGTGCTCTGCAATCGTACATCGGCGGGAGGCGTTGCCGCGGGCAACAGGCAATGCTGCAGTTTCCACGTACCATTTTGGTAAGCGCGGAGGGTGCGCATCGTGAAGGGAATCCCGAGCGGCTGGTAGGCACGAGCCATTGCTTCCTGCACCGCATCTACGTTCTTTTCCACCAGCGCGAGGATGGACGGCCCCGCACCCGCCAGGCACACCCCCAGCAGGTCGGGATGCTCCAGTTCGAGGAGCTGTTCCAATCCGGGCACCAGCGGGCAGCGGAAGGGTTGATGGCAGCGGTCGCGCAAGGCCTCGCGCAACAGCGAAAACTCCCGGCTCTGCAGCGCCTGCACCAGCATGGCGACGCGTTGCAGGTTGAAGACCGCGTCCTCGCGGCGGACTTGCTCCGGCAGCGCGCGGCGGGAAGCGGCAGTGTCCAGCGGGAGGTCAGGAGTCAGCACCACAAAGCTGAGCCCCTTCGGCCAGGGCATGGAAATGGCGATGACCGAATGGTCCGGCAATTCGCAACTGGTGGTCAGGCCGCCAAGGAGCGCGGCCGCGGCGTTGTCGGGATGTCCTTCGAGTTCGCAGGCGACGTTCAGCAACTCCTGCATCGGACACGGGCCGAACAAGGCATCGTACAGCCGCAATCCCGCCACCGTGGCTGCTGCGCTGCTCCCCAGCCCCGAGCGGCTGGGGATCTCGCTGCGCACTTCCACGCGGAGGGAAGGGAAGTCCACGCCGTCCCGAGCCGCCATGTAGCGGAAGGAGCGCTCGACGAGGTTTTCACCGTCCAGCTCGAAGCCACCGAAGTCGAACTGCAATTCGTTCTTCCCCTCACCGGGCGCCTTCTCGGCGCGCACGCGAAGGTAGAGCTGCAAGGCCACTGCCAGCGCATCGAGGCCGGGCCCGAGGTTCGCGACCGACGCCGGGACGGCAATCTCCACCGGCCCCGGTCGCGTTCGCATCGCCATGGATTTGGTTCCCATTCTTAGTCCGCCTGAACTTCCGCCGTGGAGCGCACGGCCGTCCCTTCGGCTGCGCTCAGGGCACGCGTGTACCGCGATCTGGTGATGTAATCGGTGTCCTTGAGCACGTGCCCGGTCAGGATCGCGACCACGCTCGCATCGCGATGAACCGTTCCCTCGCGCGCCAGCTTGCGGGCGCCGGCAAGCGTGGTGGCAGAGGCCGGCTCGCACCCGATGCCGTCGCGGCCGATCACCGACTTGGCTTCCGCAATCTCGTCATCGGTCACGTCGATGGCCAGTCCGTTGGTGAAGCGCAGCACCTTCAACGCCTTCTTCCAGGAAACCGGCGCGCCGATGCGAATGGCCGTGGCCGCGGTGCGCGGCTCGCTGACCACCAGCAGTTCGTCCGAACCTGCGCGCCAGGTGCGGACCAGCGGATTCGCGCCTTCCGCCTGCACCACTACTAGCCGCGGCACCTTGTCGATCAGCCCGGCGGTCTTGAGCTCGTAGAGAGCTTTGCCGAACGCCGCCGTGTTTCCCAGGTTTCCGCCTGGAACCACAATGTAGTCGGGCGGGTGCCACCCCAGTTCTTCCAGCAGTTCGAACATCACCGTCTTCTGGCCCTCGATCCGGAAGGGATTGATCGAATTAAGGAAGTAAACGTCCCGACCGGCCTCGTGCAGCACCGTCTCCAGCGCGCGGTCAAAACTGCCTTCCACTTCGACGATCTCCGCGCCGTAATCGAGCGCCTGAGCAACCTTGTTGGGCGAGACGGCGCCGGAGGGCAGATAGACGCGGGCCGCGATCCCGGCGCGCGCAGCGTAGGCGGCCATCGAGCCTGCCGTGTTGCCGGTGGAGGCGCAGGCCACGGTGCGCGCCCCTTGGAACCTGGCCTCGGTGACGCCCACGGTCATCCCCAGGTCTTTGAAGCAAGCGGTCGGGTTCCAGCCCAGGTGCTTGAAGCGTATGTCCGAGAGCGCGGCCCAGGCGCCGCTCTTGATGCCCGGCACCAGCGGCACATTCCCTTCTCCCATGGTGACGATGTCTCGCGGCGGGTACTCGGGCAGGAACTCGCGGAATCGCCACACTCCGCTGCGGTCGCGGGGATCACGCGAGCAGCGTCGGTTCCACCACAAATCTTTCAGCACCTGGGGGCTGAACATCAGAGGGCCAGCAGCCACTTCAAGCAGGTCGCCACACTTCGGACATGCCAGCACGCGCTCGTGCAGCTCCAGTTTCGTGGCACAGCGTTCGTCACTGCATCGCAGATACATTCGGCTCCTTCAGCGCAGCAGCGGCAGGCTCAGGATGGGTTCCACCAGGAAGTCCATGCCGCGCAATTCCCCGAGCGCTCGTTCCACCACCGAGTTCGGGCACTCCTCGAGCGTCATGACGAACGGCAACCGCGACTTGGAATACCCCGGCTTCTGCAGCACCGCCTCGATACTGATGCCATGCTTCGACAGAATCCCGGAGACGGCAGCGATGATCCCCGGGCGATCGCTTACCGTGAAGCGCACGTGATGCGGTGCGCTGAACTCGGAGGTTACCGGCACTTTGCGCGCCGGGGCGGAATGCCAGCCGTTCATTCGTCCTTCGGCAATGGCCATCAGGTCGGAGACCACGGCCACCGCCGTCGGATCGCCGCCCGCGCCATATCCGGAGAACACCGTCTCTCCGCCGAATTCGCCGGTCGCCATCACCAGGTTCTGGCTGCCCTGCACCCGCGCCAGCGGCGACGCCAGCGGCACCAGCGCCGGTTGCACCGATGCGAACAGACGCCCGTCCTTTAGTTCTGCGCACGAGATCTGGCGAATGGTGCAGCCCAGGTCCCGGGCATAGTGAAAATCGACCGCCTCCAGACTGGCGATGGAGCGGCAGGCGATGTCGCTCGGCGAAACTTCGCAATTCAATCCGACGCGCGCCAGGATCGCCAGTTTGGCCCGCGCGTCGAAGCCTTCAACGTCGTCGGTGGGATCGCTTTCTGCGAAGCCCAGTCGCTGAGCTTCCCGCAGCGCCTCCGCAAAACCGACGCCGCCTTCTTCAATCTTGCTGAGGATGTAATTGCAGGTGCCATTCAGGATCCCGCAAACCTTGTAGAGGCGATCGCCCGCCAAGCCCTCCTGAAGTCCGGAGACCACCGGCACGCCGCCCGCGACCGAGGCTCCGAAGGCGAGCTGGCATTTCTGGCGCTGCGCCAGCTCCAGCAGTTCCGTTCCATGGTGGGCGATCAACTGCTTGTTGGCGGTGACCACAGACTTGCCCGCCATAAGCGCCCGCCGCACCCACTCGCCCGCGGGCTCCAGCCCGCCCACTAGTTCGACGACGATGTCCACGGAATCCTCGAGCGCGTCTTCGAAGTTGTCGGTCCAGCAGATGTGGCTGGGCAGCCAGTCCACCCGCTTGCGTTCTACGTCGCGGTTGCAGATGTGGGTCAAGTGCAGCCGCGACGGCTGGCTGCACAGGATGCGCGCCACCGAGCGGCCGACCGTCCCAAATCCCACCAGCGCCACGTTCGCCAGCCTCGCTGCCGGATGGGCGAGCGTCGGCAGAGACCCAGTGGGCTCGCCACCGAGCGGCCCGCCTGCCTGCCGGGAAAAACGCGGGGTTTCGCTCATCCCGCTCATCCGTCACACTCCGTGCCCATAGCTCACCTCAACCAAAGGGACGTATTCCAGCCAGTTGGCGGAGAGCCGATGCGTGCCCCGCGTTACCTGCTGGAAGGCATGTTGCAGCCGGCGCGTCACCGGTCCGGTCTTGCCGCTGCCGATCCGCCGGAAATCGATCTCCCGCAGGCCGGCGACTTCCGCCGCCGTACCGCAGACGAACACTTCGTCGGCAAGATATAGCTGGTCGCGCGAGACCGGCTCTTCCACGACCTCGACACCGAGGTCGCGGGCCAGCTTCAAAACGGTGTCGCGCGTGATGCCTTCGAGGATGGCCGCGCTGGGCGTGGTGTACAGCACGCCGCGGCGCACCAGGAACAGGTTCTCGCCGGTGCACTCGGCGACATAGCCCTGGGGATCGAGCATGATGGCTTCGTCGAAGCCCAGGCGCAGCGATTCCGTCCGTGCCAGCACCGAGTTCACGTAGTTGCCGCAGATCTTCGCCTTGGTCATGGTGGCGTTAACGTGATGCCGCGTGAACGACGCGGTGTTGGCGCGGATCCCGTTCTCCAGCGCTTCCTCGCCCAGAAACTTCTCCCACTTCCACACCGCGATGCCCACGTGCGGCACGCCACTATCGAGGGAAAGATTCCACCCGCCCTCGGCGAGATAGATCAGCGGCCGGATGTAGCACTCGGGGAAGCCGTTGGCGGCGACCGTCGCCTTCACCGCGTCAATCAACTCGCGCAGCGTGTAGGGAAGCTCCAAGAAGCCCAGCACGCGTGCCGAGTCCACCAACCGCTCCATGTGATCGTGCAGGCGGAAGATGGCCGGGCCATTCGACGCCGCGTAGCAGCGTATGCCCTCGAACGCGCCGATTCCGTAGTGCAGGCCGGGGGTCATGAAGTGCAAGGTGGCGTCCTGGAAGCGAACCAGTTTGCCATTCATCCATATGAATTCAGATTTTGGACCCATGAGCATTCCCCTCGTTGCTTTCGTCAATGTCGGTCGCAGGTGCGGGCTGTCCCCGGCGGAGGCTGGAGGGCAGCCATCGCCAGTCCTCCTCAGCTTTCGGGTCGGCGAACAAATCGCTGTGCAGGCGGCGCACTGCCGCCGGCACGTCCTCCTCCTGGATGACGAAGCTGATGTTGATCTCCGAAGCGCCTTGCGAAATCATGCGCACGTTGACGCCGGCGGCGGCCACGCTCGAGAACACACGGGCGGCGATGCCCTGCCGGCCGCGCAGGTTCTCGCCCACCACGCTCACGATCGCCTGCCGCGGCTCGCAACTGACCGGCGCGAAGCCTTCCAGGGCCGCCACCAGTTCCGGTGTAACCGAGTCGGACTCCACCGCCAGCGAGATGCGCACCTGCGAGCTGGCGACGATGTCCACCTGGCACTCATGCCGGTCGAACACCGCCAGCACTTCGCGCAGGAACCCGCGCGGGATCCAGGCGCGTTCGCCAGCGACATTGACGATGGTGGTGTTGCGCTTGGCGGCGATGGCGCGCACCGGATGGTGGTTGCGGGGCGCGTGCGCCCGGATGCAGGTGCCAGCGCCCGCCGGGTCGCGGGAGTTCAAAACCCAGACCGGGATGTTCTTTTCCATGGCTGGCAGCAGCGTGGCCGGGTGCAGCACCTTGGCGCCGAACGAAGCCAGTTCCGCAGCTTCGTCGAAGCTGATCTCCGCGATCAACCGCGCTTCCGGGCAGAGATTGGGGTCGGTGGTCATCATCCCGGGGACGTCGGTCCAGATCTCAATGCGGCTGGCGTCCAGGGCCGCGCCGACGATTGACGCTGAGTAATCGGAACCGCCGCGGCCGATGGTGGTCGGGATGCCATCCAGCGTCGAGCCAACGAAGCCTCCCATTACCGGGATTGCGTGTCCCTCGACCAGCGGCCGCAGCCGGGCCTCGAGCCGCGCCCGGGTCTCATCGAAAAGCGGCGCGGCCTTGGTGTAGGTGGCATCGGTGATGAGGCATTCGCGCGCATCCACCCGCTCGCACGCGAGACCGTGCGCCGCAAAGGCCGCACTCACGATCTCGCTCGACAGCAGTTCGCCGAAGGAGAGGAGGCTATCAGTGCTGCGGAGCGAGAGTTCCTGGAGGGTGGCGATGCAGGTCAAGAGCTCTTGCAGGAGGTCGAAACTGGACTCCAGCTCGGGCTGAAGCTTGGAGAAGTACGTGCCGGGGAGAAGGTCGGAAGCGGCGCGCAGGTGTCGCTGTCGCAAGGCCCGAATGGACTCGAGGGCGGCCTCGCGGTCGCCAGCGGCAGCGGCCTGGCCGGCTGCCAGCAACTGGTCGGTCACGCGGGCCAGCGCGCTGACCACGACTACCGGGTCTTCTGCGGACCGGCTGCCTACGATCTCGGCCACACGCTCGATGGCTGGCGCATCCTCGACCGAAGTACCCCCGAATTTCATGACGATCATGGCCGCACCGCCCGTCGCAAACGCATTCAGGTCGTCCTCCTAAAACAAAAAACCCACTCGCCTTGTCTGGCGGTGGGCTCAGGAGCTGTTGTTGGATCCGCTCGCTCAAGTCCCTCTGCCAGAGAGACGGATAGCTGTGGCTGTTGTCGCCATCACCCTAAGCAGCCGCAACACACTCGAATTCTGGCCGGACTCAAGCATGATGAACGCTTAGTATATCGTCACTTTCCGCTTCCGATTCTGCCAAAATTCTGATGCAACCGATCAAAAAAACTGGACACGACAGGACGTGTCCTGCCGGGCTAAGGCTGGACCGCATTCATCCCAGAATGGTGCGGGTGGCCCGCGCAAAGTTCGGTACAACACTACGCCACCGGTC
>DASQGF010000148.1:0-6199 GCA_035632755.1 Terriglobales bacterium | reverse complement strand
TTCCTGCCCCCTACTTCCTAGTCCCTGCTCCCTCCGCAGGTCCGCCTTGTTCTCCACCACGATCTTCGGCCGCAGACCGACCATCTCCACCAGGCGCGCGTCTTCCTCCGCTGCCGGCTGCGATAGGTCCATGACCACCAGGACCAGGTCGGCGTCGGCCAGCGCCTCGTAGGATTTCCTGACGCCGATGCTCTCGGCCTCGTCGTAAGCCGTGCGGATCCCCGCCGTGTCCACCAGCTTCACCGGGATTCCGCCCAGCGACACGGTCTCGCTCACCAGGTCGCGCGTGGTGCCCGGCGTGGCGGTGACGATGGCACGCTCGCGCTCCACCAGCCGGTTGAACAGGCTCGATTTGCCGACGTTCGGCCGGCCAACGATAGCCAGCGTCATGCCCTCGTGGACGACTTTGCCGTAGGCGAACGAGGCATCGAGCGCCGCCAGCGGCTCGCGGACTTCGGCCAGGCGCCGGCGGATGGTTTCCGCCGCGGCTACCGGCACATCGTCTTCGGCAAAGTCGATGCTCGCCTCCAGCACCGCGATCAGCTCCACCAGCTTCTGCTTGATGGGTTGCAGCCGGTGCGAGAGCGCGCCCTCGAGCTGCTGCGCCGCCACTTTGGCTTGGTAGAGCGTCTGCGATTCGATCAGGTCGCGCACCGCCTCGGCCTGCGTCAGGTCGAGGCGGCCGTTCAGGAAGGCTCGCATCGTGAACTCGCCGGGCTCGGCCAGCCGCGCCCCCGCCGCCACCGCCAGCTCCACCGCGTGGCGCAGCACCACCGGCGCCCCGTGCGCCGAGATCTCGACGATATCGTCGGTTGTGTACGAGTGCGGCTTGGCGAAGAACGTAGCCACCACCTCGTCGATGCGCTCGCCCGTGGCCGGCTCGATCAGCTCGCCGAAGACGGCGCGGTCCGGCTCGAGCTCGTGCTTCAGCCGAAGCATGGGCGCGGCGATGGCCTTCGCCTCGGGGCCGGCTAGCCGCACCACGCCGACCCCGCCCCGGCCCGGCGGGGTGGAAATGGCCACGATGGTGTCATCGAGTTCCACGGGTTGATTTTAGCGGGTGGATTCACCAATGAGACACGGAGGCGCGGAGAAAAATCGGGAACGAAAGAAAGAACCTACTGGGGATGGCTATTTCTTCTGCGGCTTGGTCTTCTTCGGCAGCACCACCACGCAGCGCCCCGGACCCTCGCCGCGGCTTTCCGTCTTCAGCTCCGGGTGGTCGCGCAGCGCCAAGTGGACGATGCGCCGCTCGCGCGCGGTCATGGGAGCAAACTCGTAGGGGACGCCCGTCTTCAGCACTTTCTCCGCGGCCACGCTGGCCGCCAGCCGCAGCTCCTCCAGCCGCATGGCGCGGTGGTTCATGCAATCGAAGACGACCTTGTCATGGTCGTCCGATTCCAGCCGCAGCATCTTCTGCGTGACGTGTTCGAGGGAACGCAGCAGTTCAGCACCGCGCTCCAGCAATAGCGGCCCGTCCGGCCCGGAGAAAGCCACCAGGATCTGCGGGCGTTCCCAGTCGCGGTCTTCGACGGGCGGGTCCACGGTGATGCGGTACTTCAGGCGGAAGCCGCCGGCGCTCAGCAGGTCGCGCAGCAACTGATCGATGCTTTTTGCGGCGGCGACTTTGTCCTCGAGTGGCATCGCTCAGATTATACGAAGCGTACCTTGAATACTCTGTGACGCAAGACAAATATCCAGGTGTTCCTGCTTCCCGCTTCCTAGCTTTTCTGCGCTCGTTTTCGCGCCTGCTTTTCCATGTGCTCACGCATCTCGCGGCCGAATTTCGTCCGGTTCACGACCATCTGCTGCACGATCCCGATGACGTTGCCCAGCACCCAGTACACGCACAGCCCTGCCGAGAGCGACCAACTGATAACGCCCAGGAAAATCGGCATGGTGACCGACATCATCTTCTGCTGCACCGGGTCCATGCCGCCCGCCGGGGTCATCTTCTGCAGCAGGTACATGGTGATGATGATGGCGATGGGCAGGATGTGGTAGGGATCGGGGGACGAGAGATCGCGAATCCACAGAAACGCCGCCTGCCGCAGCTCGATGCCGACACCCAGCATGGAGTAGAACGCGATCAGGAACGGCATCTGCAGCGCCATCGGGATGCACCCGCCAACAGGGTTCGCGCCCTCTTTCTTGTACAGCGCCGAGATCTCCTGGTTCATCTCCTGCCGCCGCGGGTCCGCCAGCTTGTACTTCTTGTACTTCTCCTGGATGGCTTTGATCTGGGGAGCGATCTTGGCCATCTTGAGCGATGACTTCATGCTCGACCACTTCAGCGGAAACATGGCGATGTTGATGATCAGGGTCAGAACGACGATCGACCATCCCCAGTTCGCCACCCAGTGATCGTGCGTCCACTTCAGCCACAGGAACAGCGGCTTGGCGATGAACCCCAGGTACTTGCCGAAGTCCACCAGGCCTTCGAGGTTGGGACCTTCCGCCGACGTCCGCGCGCCCGGCGCAAGGCGCGCCAGCTCTTCCCGGCTTAGGGAAGCATGCACCGCCCTGAGCACGTCCAGCGCCTTGGGCCCCACGAAGATCCGCTCCTCGGTAGGCCCGTTCACGTTGCCCACGGCCGCACCCAGCACCGTGACCTTGTCGACCTTGGTCGGATCAGGCTTCTCGAGGTCCTTGGGAATCTCCAGCGGCTCATGCAGGGTGACCAGGGCCGCGTCTTCCGGCTGGCTCGGCAGGAACACGGCCGCGAAGTACTGGTCCACGGCGCCCGCCCAGTGGAAGGGACCGCGGAGGGTGTTGCCGCCGCTCACCTTTTTGGCGTCGATGCGCTCGATAGTGTCGCCGGATTGATAGTCGATGCGCGCCGCCGCGTACGACGAGGCGCCCGTCTGATCGCCGAAGCCCGCCGGCCACGCCGGGTACGCCTGCACCGCGCTGCCGTTCACGTAAACCGAGGTCTCGGCTTTCACCACGTAGGAGTGGTCGAAGCTGAAGGTCTTGCGGACGATGGTTCCGCCGTCGGAATACTCGTAGGTGAGTGAGACAGGCGCATGCTGCTCACCGGTGGCGCTGGCCACGTAGAGCGCGCCGCTCAGTTTCTTGCGCAGGCCCTCGTCGTAGCTCCACAGCGAAAGCGGGTAGCCATATTTCGCGGCCGCCGGCGCGTTGACCAGCTCCAGCGGATTGCCCTTGTCGTCGCGGTAGTTCTTCAGGATCCACGACTTCACCTGTGCGCCGCGGTTGGTGAAGGTGATTTTGTAGAGATCGTTCTCCACCACGGTCTCGCTCTCCGCCGCAGCCGCTTTCGCGGCTACGCCGGCAGGAGCAGCGGGCGGTGCAGGCTTCGCTTCCCCTTGCGCGGGAGTGGTCACGGCCGGTTGCGTTGCGGTGGGAGCCGGGGTTTGCTGCTTGGTGTAGCGGCTGATGAACGGCTGCATGGCCAGCAGGATGAGCATGGTCAGCGCGAAGGCAAGCAGCATGCGCTTCTCGCTGCCGGGTTCGTGCTGGGGATTCTGGAAGTCGGCCAACTCGGTAGACTCTTTCAGCGCGGGAACTGCGCCGCACTCAGATATACGTGATTCGCATGACGCTCGTTCCCACCGGGAACCGGCGGGTGGCAACCGACGACTGGGTCAAACCCGCCCTTGGCAAAAGGATGGCAGCGCGCCAGCCGCCACGCCGCTTTCAATCCGCCCCGCACGGCGCCGTACCGCGCCACGGCTTCCATGGCGTACTCCGAGCAACTGGGGACGTAACGGCACGCTGGGCCGAGAAGCGGCGATACCAGCCACTTGTAGGCGCGCAGCAGAGCTAATGCGATCCACTTCATTCTGAACTCACTGACTCGCTGTCCTTGGCCGACGACCGACAGCCGACGACCGTATTCTTGCGAACGCCCGCGCCATCTCCTCCCGCAGCCTGGCGAAATCGGCCGCCAGCGCGGACTCCTTGGGATGGATCACGACGTCCACTGCGTCTCCGAGGTCGCGCAGGTTCAGGCGCACGGCCTCGCGCATCCGCCGCCGTATGCGGTTGCGCTCCACCGCCGCGCCCAGCGCTCGCGGGACCGTGAAGCCCACGCGCGCCGGACCCGAGTCCGATCGCAAGAAGAACACCGTCATGTGCGCGGAGAAAAGCCGCTGGCCGCTGCGGTACACCTTCTCGAAGTCGGCGTGCTTCCGCAGCCGCGCTGGCCGCGAAAAGCGCGCGGGAGCGCCGCCCACCGTGGGCACGGGACTTGCCTCCGTATGCGCCATGGCGAGAGTCACTACTCGCGGAAGCCCGGCTTCACCGAGACGCGCTTTCGTCCCTTGGCGCGGCGTCGCGCAAGCACCGCCCGCCCGCCCTGGGTCTTCATGCGGACACGGAACCCGTGCGTCTTGGAGCGGCGGCGACGATTCGGCTGGAATGTGCGCTTCGGCATGGACGATGGCGCTCCTGCTCAAAAGATTTCCGCTAGAACGAACTCCGAGTATAAATGACGCCTCCATCCGCGGCAAACGCGCTCAAGCCCGCGACCGCCACGAAGAGACGCTGCACCTTCAGGACTCGGAGTCAGCACTCACTTGGACTCGCCTGCTTGTCCTTGATTTTTTGTCCAGACTCGGCCGGCGGGCACCCGAGCGCCCATGATTGTGGAATGGCGCGAGGCGGCACACGCGGGCAAGTGCGGGCAAGTAAGGTTAGCCGGACCCGAACCGTAGGGGCTGGGTGGTGTCTTCGTGCGACGGCTTCCCCGTTGTCCTCGATGGCAGGACTCGAAGGACCGGCTTCCTCTCGTTTCGTTGGCTGGCCGCTTCAGTAGATTTCTTGGGACCGCTTTGCCCGGTGAATTGCTGTAACAGCCGCCAGAAGTCTTTCCACTGCTGAACCGACCTTGGAGCAGCTGGATCGTCCTGAACCCGGATAAAGCCCCTGCGCAACCGGTATGACACGACCACTTCTTCAAGGAATCGTTTCAGGGACTCGCGTGCCGCCACCTGAGATGGGTCAAGAGGCAACAACAACGGGTCTTCCCCCGTCAGATAACGCACGTCAACCTCCAGACCGTTGGCAAGCCGCACGAGTGCGTCGTAAGTGACTGCTCCTGGGTGTGCCAGCTTCTGATAGCGAAACAAGGTGCCCACTCCAAGCTGTGAACGCTTCGACAACTCCGGAAGCGTCAGAGCCTTCGCTTCGCGGATCGCTTGAAGGCGTTCTCCGAATGTGGATTTCATCTTCAGATGAGTCTCTAAAGTATCAGCCGGAAAATAACCTATTTCAACTGGAAAATTATTTTCCACCAAACAGTTTTCAGGTATGCTTAGAACCGAAGTCACCGGGTGCTGCTTGATCCAACGGTGGTAGAGATTGTTGAAAGCATGACCATCCCGGCAGGAGCTGACGGTATCCAAGGGGAGCTTGGCCCTGCCCGTCCTCGGCACTTGAAACGTGCTCCGATCACCGAAGCGCTGATCGATTTTCGAGTGCAGCTGGGGGAGGGGTTCCCTGTCCACAAGTTTGAGGAGTTGGCACGACAAATTGAGCGGGAATACCCGACTAAAGGCAAGATTCGGACCGTGCTCGCGAAACTTGATATTGGCGGAGCGGTCGGGAAGCCGGACTTTAAACATGGCGAACTGGGCGTTCTGGTCAAGAGCCCTGATGAAAAGACGCAGGCGCAATTTCGGACGGATGGGTTCACACTCAACCGTTTGGAACCCTACACCAGTTGGGAAGAAATTTACCCGGAGACGATTCGACTCTGGCATCTGTACGCGGAAGTGGCAAACCCTATAGCTGTCGTGCGACTTGCCGCACGGTACATAAACAAGCTAAATTTGCCGCTCCCTGTGACTGACCTTCGAGACTATTTGATTGCCCCGCCACGTGTTCCTGAAGGACTGCCGCAGGCGTTGCGGGCGTACCTGACGCGGCTTATCATTCATGACCCGTCAGTTGGACATTCGGCCATTGTGACGCAGAGTTTCGAGCCAAACCCGGTGGATCCAGAGCACGTGACCATCCTGCTGGATATCGACGCGTTCCGAGAGGTGTCCTTGAAACCGGCGGAGCAGGGCGAAATCGATGGAGTTCTGCGACAGTTACACGATTTCAAGAACGACATCTTCTTCGGGAGCATCACGCAGAAAGCTTCGGAGCTGTTCGAATGACTTCACTTGCGACATCGACTAAACGTGGTGGCTTGCTTGCTCCTTTGGTGCCGTCGCGGGGAATCGGGCTG
>DASQGF010000147.1:0-18169 GCA_035632755.1 Terriglobales bacterium | reverse complement strand
TTCATGGCAGGCATCGGCTTCGGCTACTCCGTGCGGCTACGGCCGGAAAGACGCTACGGCGGCAAACTCGTCGGGAAACACCTCGAACACCAACACGAGCTTGGTGACGGTGAGCGCGTCGCGGATGTGCTTGCTGAGGGTGGCGAGCTTCAGACAGCCACCCGCTCTTTGGGCGGAAGTGAAGAGCTCGATGAGGGCGCCCATCCCGGAGCTGTCCAGGAAAGTGAGATCGCGAAGGTTCAGCACGATGTGCGGGTTTGTCGGCAGCAACCCCTTCACCTGTTCGCGCAACAGAGTAGTCTCCTCGCCGAAGACAAGGTGGCCGTAGCAGTCCACGATGATGACGCTTTCGACCTGCCGGGTACTGATCCTGAGGCGCACGGCGATGCTGACGATACCGCGTTTCGGGGCTGCCGGACACAAAAAAGGGGCGCGACCGAGGCCGCGCCCTGAACCATCTTCCTGCGCCGGCTCTACGTCCCCTCCGACCAGCTCGCCAAGTATTCCTCCTGCTGCGGCGTTAGGCGGTCGATCCTGACACCCATGGACTCCAGCTTGAGCCGGGCCACCCGCTTGTCCTGCTCCTCGGGGACGGCGTAGACCTTCTTCTCCATCTGGGCATGGTTCTTGACCAGGTACTCCGCGGCCAGTGCCTGGTTGGCGAAGCTCATATCCATCACGCTGGCGGGATGGCCCTCGGCGGCAGCCAAGTTGATGAGCCGGCCCTCGCCCAGCAGGTAGAGCTTGCGGCCGTCCTTCATCACGTATTCCTCGACGAATTCGCGGGTCGGGCGCCGGGAGGAAGCCATGCTCTCCAGCGCCGGAATGTCGATCTCCACGTTGAAGTGCCCGGAGTTGGCGAGTATGGCGCCGTCCCTCATGAGGTCGAAGTGTTCGCGCCCGATCACCGACTTGTTGCCGGTGACGGTGACGAACACGTCGCCGATGCGCGCCGCTTCCGGCATGGACATGACGCGGAAGCCGTCCATTACCGCTTCCAGCGCGCGGGTGGGGTCAATCTCGGTGACGATGACGTCCGATCCCATGCCGCGGGCGCGCATGGCGAGACCTCGTCCGCACCAGCCGTAGCCGGCGACTACGAACTTCGCCCCCGCCAGCAGCACGTTGGTGCAGCGCACCACGCCGTCAATGGTGGACTGCCCCGTGCCGTAGCGGTTGTCGAACATGTGCTTGGTGAGAGCATCGTTGACGGCGATGATGGGATACTGCAGCACGCCTTCCTTGGCCATCGCCCGCAGGCGTATGACACCGGTGGTGGTCTCCTCGGTGCCGCCGATCACGCTGGCGGCATCGCCCTGGCGCTTGGTCAGCAGCGTGGTGACCAGGTCGGCGCCGTCGTCCATGGTGATCTGCGGACGGTGGTCGAGCGCAGCCAGAATGTGCTGATAGTAGGTTTCGTTGTCCTCGCCCTTGATGGCGTACACCGGGATGCCGTAGTCGCGGACCAGCGAGGCGGCCACCTCGTCCTGGGTGGAAAGCGGGTTGGAAGCGCAGACCACACAGTCGGCGCCGCCGTCACGCAGCGTGATGGCCAGGTTGGCGGTCTCGGAAGTAACGTGCAGGCAGGCCGCGACCCGCATTCCCTTCAGCGGCTGGTGCTTGATGAACTCCTTGCGGATGAGCTGCAGCACCTTCATCGACTGGTTGGCCCACTCGATGCGCCTCTTGCCCTGGTCCGCCAGGTCGAGGTTTTTAACGTCACCTTTGACTTGAGAAACAGTCGACATAGTTTCCTTTATGCGAGCTTCGCACTCGTTCAGATTTGATTGCCGGTGGTTGCGGCGCAATGCCTAAGAATACTCGAAAATTCTCGTGTAGCAACGCAGCATGCTTTGGCTGTCATCCTGAGCAAGCCCGAACCGAGCGCAAGCGAGGTGAGGGCAAGCTCAGGATGACACTGCTTGAGAGTCACCGCACCTGCCAACGATGTCACTTGACGATGGCCGATTCCCTGACCTTCTGCCCGGCCTGCTCGCGCAGGGCGGCGGCCTTGTCGGTCGCCTCCCAGGTGAAGTCCGGATCCTTGCGGCCGAAGTGGCCGTAAGCCGCGGTTTTCTTGTAGATGGGACGGCGCAACCTCAGCGATTCCATGATGCCCTTGGGCGTGATCTGGAAGTTCTTGCGCACCAGCTCAACCAGCCGGCCTTCGCCGATCTTGCCGGTGCCGAAGGTATCCACCATCACGCTGACCGGCTCGGCGACGCCGATGGCATAGGCGAGCTGAACCTCACAGCGGTCGGCCAGGCCGGCAGCCACGATGTTCTTGGCGATGTAGCGCGCCACGTAGCAAGCGGAGCGGTCCACCTTGGTCGGGTCCTTGCCGCTGAAGCAGCCGCCGCCGTGGCGGCCCATCCCGCCATAGGTGTCCACAATGATCTTGCGCCCGGTCAGGCCAGTGTCGCCCATCGGCCCGCCTACCACGAAGCGCCCGGTGGGGTTGATGTGGTACTTGGTGTCGGCATCCAGCATGTGCGACGGGATCACCGCCTGGATCACGTGCTGCAGGACCTCAGCCCGCAGCTTCTTGTTGTCCACCAGTTCGGAGTGCTGGGTGGAAACGACCACCGCGTCCACGCGCACCGGGCGGTGGTTGCTGTCGTATTCCACAGTGACCTGGGATTTACCGTCGGGACGCAGCCAGTCGAGCTGGCCGCTCTTGCGGATCTCGGCAAGGCGATGGGTGAGCCGGTGAGCGAGGGTGATCGGCATGGGCATCAGCTCTTCCGTCTCGTTCGAGGCGTAGCCGAACATCATGCCCTGGTCGCCGGCGCCGCCCGGGTCCACGCCCATGGCGATGTCGGGGCTCTGCTCGTGGATCGAGGAGATGACGGCGCAGGTCTCGTGATCGAAGCCGTAGGCGGCGTCGGTGTAGCCCACCGACATGACCGTGCCGCGCACGATCGCGGGGAAATCCACGTACGCCTTGGTGGTGATCTCGCCGGCGATGAAGGCCAAACCGGTGGTCATCAGCGTCTCGCAGGCGACCCGGCTGTAGGGGTCCTCGGCCAGGCAGGCGTCGACGATGGCGTCGGAAATCTGGTCGGCGATTTTGTCGGGATGGCCTTCGGTGACGGACTCAGAGGTAAACAAAAAACGTTCTTGGGAACTCAAATTACCGCTCCTTCTGATGGTGTCTAGGCGCTACGCCGAGCGTTGGGATGGGTGGCGCAGAATGTCCTTATCCGCAATAAACTAACAGACTTGCCCGTCACCCGCAACGATTTACAGCGAACGGCGGAAACCATGGTCTCGACGGAGATTACCCTCAACCAACAGGGATCCTTTCAGCCGCCAGCCCCCTCGCACCCGTAGCTCTCGCCCCGCAGCGCTTCCCTGCCCTCGTTCGCGATGATGGGCGTCATCAACAGCCCGGCCACGGGGTCGGCCCACCACCACCCGAGCAACGCGTTAAGCAGAAGGCCTCCCAACAGGATCGCCGACAAATAGGCGCACAGGTCGGTCTGGCGGGAGTCGGCATGCAGGGCGCGCGACCCGATGCCAGCCGCCACCCGGCGCTTGGCCCGCGCCAGCAGGGGCATGACGACAAGCGACACTGCGGCCAGCACGATCCCGGCCAGCGAGCCCTCGGGCGCCTCCCGTAACCACAGGGTCTTGACGGAATCGAAGGCAACGTAAGCCGCCAGCGCGAGAAAGCTCGCGCCCACGATTTTGAGTGCAATACGCTCGGCACGCTCGTGGTCGGCAAAGAGCCGCCAGAGCACGATCGCGCCGGACGAGACTTCGATCACCGAGTCGAGCCCAAATCCGACCAAGGCGATTGATCCGGCGAGCAAACCGGCGATGAGGGCGACCGCCGCCTCCGCCGAGTTCCAGGCAATGGTCAGATACTCGAGCCGGCGCGCGCGACGAATGGCAGCAAGGCGAACGGGAGCGGCGATATCGGTCATTGCCATAACATTATGAGGGTGTCATGCCGAGTAATGGAGGACCCAATCGATCGGCCTGCAAAGCAGAATCATTTGGTACCAAGATGCAACAGCGCACGCGGAAACTGCGGAGAAAACGAAAAACCGAACAGGACCATGGTAACGCCATGATTGAGCGAAGTGCCTGACCTGAGATAGCCGCGTTTAACCCCGACCTGAGCCGCAAGCCATTTCGTTAGTTGTCCCTGAATGGTCCCTCCGAAGAATGGCGCGACGCCGCCCCGTGACGCGGTGGTGGTAACCGTCTCTGTCATGGTTCCACCGGTCGGGTTTGTCACCACGATGGTAGTCGTGGACGTGCTGCGTGCCGTGAACGCCCATCCACCTCCCTGCACATACATGCTTAATGGACCCACATCCAGCACGTTCACGCTCCCTTTGAACTCCGCGGCATGGAAGTTGGCGGTGGCGGACGCCGGTAACGAGCTACCGGTCGTAGTCCCCTGCACTGTGGCGTCGCCACTGCGTACAAATCCCAGCCCAAGTCCACCCGGCCCGCAGTACATTCCTACGTCGCCTTCCATTGCAGAGGTCGTGGAGAGGTTGCCGGCGGTGGTGATGCCTCCAGAAAAACTCGCTAGGAAAGTGCAAGGCACCGGTGCGCCCGAAACCGTCTTGTTCTCCTGCGGTGTTGCGCTAGGCGGGTGTTGTTCCAGTAGTGCCGGCCTGGGGGCCGCCCCTGGGCCTGACATGCTACAGAGATATCCGGAAAAACCGTAGCCCCGGCCCGTCGCTGAATCCACCCACTTCTTCGTGTCCGCATCCCAGTGGAAATTTCGCCCGGTCTGAGGGTCGGTGGCATGCTCTGGGTCAGTTGGGTCGCGATAGAGCACTGTCGCGATGGTTATTGCGCCGGTTAGGCTGCTCCCCGTTTCCCTAATGACGACAGGCCCTCCGTCATCCTGGGGCCCCCCGGGAGCCAGAGGCGGACCCTGCGCATTCGGTGGCGTGGCAGTTTTTTGCGCCGCTGCCATCATTATTGGGACCGTCAGGACGGCGAGGACGCAAAGTGTGTTCATCAGGGATCGCGCCATTCTGGAGGGGAAAACTAGGCTGCTGATTTTCATTGGGTATCGCCGGCAAACATCAAAACACTGTCGGGAGGCGCAGGTCAGCCTTTCGGCCTCAAGCATTCGCAACGGTAATCTTCGTTCCTGCGTTTAACGCGCCAACCATCAGGCTCAGTCTGCCACGGCCCGGGCCCGCCGCCCGGGCCCCGTTTGTTTCTGAATTGAAGGGTACACCTGTCCCCCGCTCCTGGTGGACAGTCCCCAGTGCATCGAACGATGAACCTAAACCATGGCGCCACCCTACAGGTGTTTGGCATCGATTGCCCCCATCCGATTGTTTCTCATCACCGTGGCGGACCGCCTCTAGAGCCTCGACTCTCGCAAGGCCCGGAGATGCGCCGACGACCGCTCTCGGTCGCCACTGCGTCGCCGCGGCGCGGAACTAAGGGTGAGTCACGGCCTTGATAGTTCCGTCCTGGTTAAATTCGTACGTAGTATCCTGCACCCAATGGCCGGCTGGTTTTTCTTCCCAGTGATAAAAACGGACAAATCGGCGCCAACGACCTCCGGGCACGGTTTTATCAACCACCCAATCGGTCTCTGATTTTGTCTGAGGAGTCTCGTTAACCCCGTTACCAAAGGTCTCAACGGTCTCCCTCCAGACCGTGCGTCCATCGTCGGAGTAGTCCAAGGTGATCCGCTCAACCAAGTTCCATCGCTCGCTAACGTCCCCGCTTTTTGGACGAAGGTGTCTCTCGATCACCTTTCTCACGATGCCGCCGCTCTTATCGTAGTCAGTGGTGGTGAATACCACGTCGCCGTTGCTGTCCAAGTGTTCTGTAATGGTACGGGTCACTGCGCCGGTAGCTGGGTCGACATCGCGCTCAATCAAAATTTCATCTGGCATGACCTGCTCTCCTCGAGGCGCTCTCCCTCGGCTCCGAAACCCCGATCAGCTCGGTTGACGTGGTTCGCCGCGTGGCCCACCGTTTCAACCGGTTTTGGCGAGGGGTGGGACATGCTATTGGGTGCATCCGACTCTCGTTCCGGGAAATAAAAAGCCGTCGCGGCGAACGAATGCTGGGCGAATATAACGGGATTGGCGGCAAACAGTACCAGTGCCCGCACCTGCTGTCAACAACAAAACCCGCGAGAACCGCCTTGCGTCACCGCCGCACACCACCCTGAACGCCCGCACTCAGGATAGGTGTGTTCTGGACAACGCCTTCGGTCTTATCGAGGGCCACCCGCGCTTTACCTGAGTCACCCCGCCGCCCGCGCGGCGAACGACGGAACCGCGATCAAGATCGGTGGCGTCGGCTATTTCCGCTCTCACTTTGGTTGCGTCTGCTCCGCCCGGCGCTGCTTCAGATAGGCGCGGATGAACACATCGATGTCCCCGTCCAGCACGCGATCCACATCACCCACCTCCTCCCGCGTGCGCAGGTCCTTCACCATGCGGAACGGTTGCAGCACGTACGACCGGATCTGCGAACCGAAGTCAATATCGAGCTTGGCGTCTTCGATCTTCTTGGTCTCGGCGCGCTTCTTCTCCAGCTCGTATTCATAGAGCTTGGAGCGCAGGATTTTCATGGCGCGGTCGCGGTTCTTGTGCTGGGAGCGCTCGTTCTGGCAACTGACCACGATCCCGGTAGGAATGTGGGTGATGCGCACCGCCGAATCGGTGGTGTTCACGTGCTGGCCGCCACGCCCGCCGGAACGATAGGTGTCCACGCGCAGGTCATCGGGCTTGATATCGACCTGTATGCTCTCGTCGATCTCCGGCGAGACGAAGACGCTGGCGAAGCTGGTGTGCCGCCGCGCCTGCTGGTCGAAGGGCGAGATGCGCACCAGCCGGTGCACGCCGATCTCGCCGATCAGCAAGCCATAGGCGTAGTCGCCGGAGACGCTGAAGGTCGCCGACTTGATGCCCGCTTCCTCGCCCGCCTGGTAGTCGTTCAGCACCGCCTCGAAGCCGTGGCGCTCGGCCCAGCGCAGGTACATGCGTAGCAGCATCTCCGCCCAGTCCTGCGACTCGATGCCGCCGGCGCCGGGATGGATGGTCACGATGGCGTTGCGGGCGTCGTTCTCGCCCGAGAGCAGCGTCCTGGTCTCCAGGTCCTCGACCTTGGCGCGTAATTCTGCGATCTCGCGCGCCAGATCGGCTTCGACCGTCTCGCCCTCGCGCGCCAGCTCGAAGTAGGCATTGATGTCGTTGCTGCGGCGCTCCAGGTCGGCCTCGGTCGCCAGCGCCTCTTCCAGACGCTTGCGCTGCCGCATCACCTGCTGCGATTGCTCGGGATTCGCCCAGAAGTTGGGGTCGGAAGCTTTCTTTTCCAATTCGGCTAGCTGTTCGCGGACGCCGGGCGCGTCAAAGGTACTCCCGGAGGTCGTGGACCTTTTCTTTGATGGGGGCGTATTCGCGTTCTAACTCTTCTACCACTGTTTTTCCTTCCGATTTACCACGGAGGCACAGAGCCCCGGAGAATCTTGATCAATTCTTCTATGTCTCCGTTGTGTTTCTTATGCCCGGACTGCGCGAGAACCCACGTGCGCACGCAGGACAAATGCCAACAATGAAATTATCGCACATCCCCAGGCGAACCAGTCTCCGTGCCGCGTGTAGAACGTGGTGGCGCTCTGCAGGCCGAACGGCGCCTCCAGTGTGGTTCTTACATGTTGCAGCGCGCGCGAAACCACGCGGCCGTAGGGATCGATGGAAACGGTGAACCCGGTATTCGTCGCGCGCAGCACCCAGCGCTGGTTCTCGATGGCGCGCATGCGCACCATGTTGAGGTGCTGCGCCGGCGCGCCCCAGGGTCCGAACCATTCGTCGTTGGAGATGTTGGCAAAAAGCTGCGCGCCGGTGCCGGCGAAGATGCGCACCTCGTCCGGGAATACGGACTCGTAGCAGATGAACACGCCCAGCTTGTAGCCGTCCACGTCAAACACGGTGCGCTCGGTGCCGCGTGCAAAATCCCCGGCCTCCTTGGTGATCTTGTGCACGAAAAAGAAGACGCCCGGCACATACTCCCCGAAGGGGACGAGATGTATCTTGTCGTAACGCGCAACCCAGGCGCCATCCGGGGCGACGAGTGCGGCCGAGTTCAGTGGGCGGCGCTCGGGCGTCGTGCCGATGCCGCCCACCACCACATACGACTGCGTCTTTTGAGCGATGCTGCTAATCACCTGGCGGAACTGCGCGTCGTTCAAGAAAAACGGCGATGGCGATTCCGGCCACAGGATCAGACCGGGCTGCGTGGCCGAAGTTCCCGGCGGCGCCGTGCTGATCGCCGCCAATTCGGCGAGCGTCTGGCGATAGTAATCGTACGTCCACTGCAGGGGCTCGAGGATGGGAATGTTGTGCTGCACGAGACTGGCAACATGCGTCGGCCGCGATGGCGCGGGCTTCACCAGCACGCCGAGTTGCAGGATGAGCGCGGCACCGATCGCTGCGGCCAGCATCATGCGTCTGCGTTCGCGCGGCAAAAGGAATGCGGCTGCAAAAGCGGCGTTCACCAGCACGATCTCGAAGGAGAGACCGTACACGCCCGTCCAGGTGGCGATGCGCGACAGCGGGATGTTGTCCACTTGGGCCGTCCCCAGCGGCTGCCACGGGAAGCCGACGATCTGTTCCCACAAAATCTCGACAGTGACCCAGAAGAACGGCGCCAGCATCAGCGCCCGGTTGCGCCCCAGATGCCGGGCCCGCGCTGCTCCCGCCAGCAGCAGCCCGAACACCCCGTGGTGCATTCCGGCGGCAAGCAGGAAGAGCACCATCAGCAACACCGCGAGCCGGTCGCTCATGCCGCCATACACGTGCAAGGTGTGGAAGATCCAGAAGCAGGTGCCGGCGTAGAAGATGACGCCGTTCACCCAGGCGAGCAGCAGGCCCTGGCCCAGGGCGCCGGAGGTGAGGTCGCGCCCGCGGGCATCGTAAAGCCGTTCGTCCCCCGGGCCAATGATGGCAACGATCAGCGGCGCCAGCGCGATCCAACAAAGGAAGTAGAGCGCGGGTGACGGAAAGACCAGCACCTGGAGAATGCCGGACACGACCGTCAGCAACCAGGCGCGTTTGGGGATTTTTGGCAACCTGGCAGCAGTGTAGCAAAGGAGCCGTTAGCCGTAGCCGTTAGCCCTTAGCACTTCAGCCACCCGTCAGCGATCACCGCGTTCCGTGCTGACCCATGGTTCGAAGGTCTCGCGTTGCGCGAGCTTTTGTTCGGCCGTCAGTTGATCCGCGGCCCAGGCGTCCAACCACATCATTGATCGAGCCACACCGACGCAGAGGAGAAACAAAGGCGTCATCAGCAGCAACGCCAGGCGTAAAGCCCAAACCACCAGTTTCGGCACAAAAGGCATAGGGAGGACCCTCTCGCGCGTGCCTTGCAAGGGCGTTGCCGAAGGGCTTGCAGCGATAACTCCCTCAGAAAACAGCTCAGCGAGGCGGATCCGGAGGTGGAACCTGTTCCCGATCTCGAACCGATTTCCCGAATCTGGAAACCCTGATCCTTCTGACAGCGACGGTTATAGGCGTCACAGCCGCTGGTCCATTTTCTGCAGCTTCTTGCGCACGAACTCCACCAGGTCCGCCGTGAGGTAGTGCGGCGGGCGCACGCGGAAGATGGGCTTCCGCATCACCTGCTCGAGCAAAGCCTTGTCCCATCGAAAACTCCTGCGCTCCGGCTCGTTCAGAACCACGGCGCTGGCGTGTTGCAGGTACTGGCGCGCGGACGACTTAAAATCGGCGATCGCCGGATCCAGCACCGCCAGATAAACGTCGGGCTCCAGGAACTCCAGCACGCTGTTGGATTCCAGGATGACGTCATCGGCCCGCCCGAGCTCGCGCCGCAGGGCCGGGATGGCGTCGGCCAGGCGCCCGGGGCGGGCGCTGAGGAGCAGGGCGCGACGTGCGCCGGCCCGCAGGTAGCGCGCGGTATCGCCGTCACCGGAGGCATCGTTTTCCTCGCGGATGACGTAGTTGGCCTCCGGCGGCAGGTCGTGCTCGTGCTGCGAGATCTTCACCGCCGTCCAGCGGCGCTCGGGCACGGCTTTGATCAGGTTGGCGACCAGGCTGGTCTTTCCCACGTTGCGCGCCTGCCCGCCCACTACCACGATCGCCATGCAGTATTCCCCGTTGGCGTGGGGATCGAGCTCGGGCGGCGCCGGACGGGGTTCCGCGGTCTTTTTCTCGGCGCGCTGGCTGCGCGCGGGTCGGCTGGTCACAGGCGTACTCATGCTTACCGTTCCTTCTTCCCTAGCCGCGCCAACACGGCCAGTTGCTTAAGATACTCGCGAATGGGCCGCGCCGGCGTGCCCCAGAACACGATGCCCTTGCCACGGATCACCTTGTTGCTGGGCACGCCACACTGCGCTCCCAAGATGGCGCCTTCAGTGATGCGCACATGGTCGGCCAGGCCCACCTGTCCCGCGATCACCACGTTGTCTTCGATCACCACGCTGCCGGAGATGCCGGTTTGGGCGGCGATGACCACATTGGTTCCGATGTGGACGTTGTGGCCGATGTGCACCTGGCTGTCGATCTTGGTGCCGTCGCCGATGACGGTGGCATCGAGCGCCCCGCGGCTGACGGTCACATTGGCGCCGATCTCCACGTCGTCGCCGATCTCCAGCCGGCCCACCTGCGGAAACTTCTCGTACACGCCGGTGGTCTCGTCGCGCACATAGCCGAAACCGTCGCTGCCCAGCACCGCGCCCGCCTGCACCACCACCCGGTTGCCGATCGCCGTATCGCTGTAGATGGTCACGTGGGCCTTGATGCTGCAATCGTTGCCGATGGTCACCCTGGGGGCGATGAACCCTCCCGCACCGATGCGGGTGCGATCGCCGATCACCGTGCCTTCGCCGATGTAGCAGCCCGGTTCCACTGAGACCAGCTTGCCCATCTTGACCGAATCGTGGACGAAGGCCGTGGAGGCGATGCCTGGCTCTCGCCGACGTGGCGGAAAGATGACCTTGCCAGCACGGGCAAAGGCCAGCCGCGGCTGCCGCGCGATGAGCAGCGGTTTCTGCGCCTGAACCCCGCGCGCGAATTCTCCTGCCACCACCGCCGCCGCCGGCGACTGCAGCGCCGTGGCTAGATCGTGCTCAGCTTCCACAAAGACCAGATCGTTCTCGGTTGCCGATTCCAAGCTGGCGATACCGGTGACCTCCACCTTGCCGCTGCCCAATAATTGCGCCCCGGCCGCTTCCGCCAGCTTCTCCAAGGAATGTTTCATTGCGGGCCATATGCTACATGCTGGGAGTACCGAGTACCAAGCACCGAGTACCGAGCACGGGAAGGCAGGGCTTCGTCGGCTGTGCCGTCCACGCGCTGGTTCCGTCGTCAATGTGAGATCCGCATTTGGACACTTGCTAAGGGTCGTGCCCTTCCACTAGGCGAGGCGGTTCTCGGTACTCGGCACTGGGTACTCGGTACTCAATACAACGGCGCCTCTCCCGGCGGCCGTGTCTTCCAGCGGCGGTGCACCCAGAGCCACTGCTCGGGATAGCGCCGCGCATAATCCTCGATCACACGGGTGTAGGCGGCGGTATTGGCCAGGACGTCGGCTTCCTCGTTGCCGGTTCGGATCACCTCCATCGCCGGGTCAAAACGCATTCGGTACCTCCGCAGCACCGGGTTCCACAGGCAGAAAGCGGGAACGACGGCGGCATCGGTCCGCAAGGCCATGCGCGCCAGCAGGGTGGAGGTGCAAGCCGGGATGCCGAAGAAGTCCACGAAGACACCCTGCTCCGGGATCATGTTCTGGTCCATGAGGATGCCCACGATCTCCCCCGCGCGCAACGCCGCCAGCATGCTGCGAGCGAAGTCCTGCTTGGGGATAGTGCGGTTGCCGCTCAGCGTGCGGTAACGGGTGACCATGCGGTCGAGATAAGGATTATCGAGCGGCCGCACCAGGATGTGCAGGGGATGGCCGTGCAACGCGTGCATGAACGAGCTGATCTCCCAGCCGCCGAAGTGCGCGGTCAGAAACAGAACACCTTTGCCGCGGGCCTGGGCGCGCTCGAAGTTTTCAAAGCCGTCGTAAACGGCGAGCTGCGAGATGTTCTCGCGGTTGTAACGCGGGAAGCGGCAGAAATCGGCGAGCTGCCGTCCCAGGCTGGTGAACACACGGCGCAGGATGCGGCGGCGTTCGGAGGCCGCCATTTGCGGGAACGCAAGTTGCAGGTTGCGTATGCCCATGCGCCGCAGCCGCCCATGCAGCAGGTACACTGTGCGCGCCAGCACGATCCCCACCGCACGTGCCCCGGACGCCGGCAGTAGCGCCAGCATCCGCACCAGCAACCATACCGGCGCAAACTCGAGTCGGTGACGCATGGGGAAGAAAGCTGGACGGTAGCATCGGGGAAAATTTGTTGTCAAACCCGCGGCAGCGGTTGCCTCTGTGCTGTCATGTCATTCTTCCGCGAGCAACGCGAGCGGGAGAATCTGATGAGGCAGGTTGCGCCGCCGTGACGGGCGGCGGAGACGTCCCGGTCAGATCCTCCGCTCGGCAAATACCTCGGCGGGTAGAGGTCCCCACCGCGCGACAAGAACTCACTTTGGCGGCGTCTGATCCGCACCCGCCGTCTGCGCCTGGCTTGGCACACTGGGCGAAGGTTTCCTGGAGGTGCTCGTCGCCGCCGTGTCGCTGCCCGGGCTGGCCGTGGTTGCCGCTGACCCCGGCTTCACCTCGGTCGCGTTCGTCTTCGCAGGGGGATTCCCGCCGTATTTGGCGGCGGCCTTCAGCAAGGGCTCGGAGCCGGCCGGAGGCGCAACCACCCCGGTCAGAATGCTGCGGAACGACACCATGCGTCCGTAGAAGTCGCGGGTATCGTCCTTGTCCTGCTTGATGACCGAGCCGTTGAGCGAGATGCCGGCGAACAGTCCGCGCGCCCGCGAGTAGGTGAGCAGCTCAGCCCGCATCTTCCAGTCGGTGGCGGCTTCGGCATGGCGCCCCACAGGACCGGCGGCGGCGGAAGCGTCGGCGCCGATCTTGAACTTGCTGGAAAGCAGGTTGCGCATGCCGTGCTCGTTCATCACCAGCATGACCACGTCCACCGCCTGGCCTCCGATCTGCAGTCCGAAGCTGCCGCCTTCCACGCGGAAGAACGCCGGCGCGCTCCAGCCCTTGTCGGTGCGGCAGGTGACCACGCCTTTGCCGTAGGCGGCGCCCACGATGAACCCGCCCTTCAACAGCGACGGTACCACCCCGATGCACTGCGCCGAGCCGAGCACTTCTTCGGGGATGCCCTTGTCGGGGGCGGCCATGATCTCATCCAGCACGGTGGCGGCGGCCTCCACGCGATCCACTACCTTGTCGCGCTCGCCCGCTGCCCAAGCAGCGCTCGAGAAACTTGCTATTACCACGAGAACCAGAAGCTTTTTCATTTGTTCTTTACCTTTTTGAAGAAGGATGTTCAGACCAAGACGGTTGACGAGCGGCGCAAATCCCTGGGATCAAAGAGCGATTCACAACTGTCTTGATTTTAGATGCAAGAAAGGGTGAACAGCGGCCTTGCGAACAAATAATTTCGGGGCTGAAACCATAACTTGCGTTATGACCTCAACCCCGGTCTCCCAGGTTCTGTGGTAGGTGAGTGCAGTATGCGTTGGGACCTGGAACCCAACAAGGTCACTGAAGCACAGTGTACGAAGGTAACAAATGAATCGGGTGATCGGGTCATCGGGCCATTGGCCCGGTCTGGCCGTCTCGACCCGAACGTTGGAAACGAAAAAAACGCGCGAAGCGCGCGGCAGAACGTAGCCCACGGCGCAAGCCGTAGGTACGAGGTAGGACCAGGGTCAAGCCCGCGAAGCGGGCACAAGAACGTCAGACGCAGATCCCCCAGGGCGCCTCAGTGGCTACTTCGCGGTCACCAGCGAGTGGGTGATGGCGTGCACCGAGAGCGCGATGCGGTTCTGCACGCCGACCTTGCGCATCAGTTTGGCGACGTGCGCTTTCACTGTGCGCTCCTCGATGCCCAGCGCCGAACCGATCTCCTTGTTGGAACGCCCGACCACCAGCAGTTCGAGCACTTCCTTCTCGCGGTCGGTGAAGGTGACGCGACCCGCGGGAAAGATGCGCCCGGGCGAGGTGGTAACCCGCTCGATGAACATGGAAAGCACGCGCCGTGGCGCCCACACCGATCCCTGGTTCACCCAGCGGATGGCCTGCACAAAGTCCACCGGCGGGGCCGCCTCATCCACGTATCCCTTGGCTCCGGCGGCCAGGGCTTTCAGGATGGTCTCGTCATCGGCGCCCGAGCCGGTCACGATGATCTTCAGGTCGGGGCGCGCCGCCTTCAGCCCGGCCATGGTGTCGAACAGGTTGACGCCGTTGCGGCTGCCCAGCAGCACTACGTCCACCACGCCCAGCGACGGCACCTCGGGAATGCTCGACGCCAGGATCTCCAGGTCGGACTCGGAATCGAACAGCGCGCGGAAACCCACAAAGCGCAAAGGATCACTTTCCAGAACGGCAATACGGATACGCGGTTTTTTGGCTGGAGCCGGTTTCATACGAAACTTCCTTCAAGCTTAATGATTTCGGGCCCAGCATAGCTGCGTTTGGGCAAAAGGGAAAGCACGGAGTACGATATGAGCTCATGCTTTAGTGCCTGTCCTTTGGTCACAAACAGGGAGATTCCCGGATGCGTACGCGGATTTCCGTAGTTTTACTGGCAATTGCCGTTGTCTCCATGGCTGTGATGGCGCAAACAGGCGGCCAGGTTGCCACCCCCGCCCGTTCCCAGGATGAAACCGTCACCCTGGGTTACATGCGGACGGTGGTCTACGCGCAGAAGGACTACAAGAAGAGGCATAGCGTGTATGCCACCTCGCTGGCGGCGCTGGTCCACTCGGTCTCGTTCACCAAGCGCATGGCGAACACCGACCGCGGCGCCTACACCGTCCAGTTCCACGGCAAGCCCGAAGCCTACTCGCTGGCGCTTACTCCCAAGCAGTTTGGCCCCGATCACCGCGCGTTCTACGTGGATGAGACCGGCAAGATCCGGGTGGAAGAGGACAAGCCCGCCACCGCGGAATCACCGCTACTGAAGTGACAGGGGCGGGACGTTTCTACGGTTGGATCTCGACGGCCCTGCCGGCGCGGAAGACGACGGTGGTCGGCTTGCCGCCGTTGGGATAGACGACGGTTTTACCCGGCTGATCGCCCGCGGGCTGCGGGATTCCCATGCCCAGCGCGAACCAGACCTGGATCTCGTTCATGCCGGGCAGCACTTGGTGGCGGTCGACCGCTTGCCACACCTCCGGCGCCCAGTGGCGGTAGAGCTGGTGCGGATCCTCGAAAAACAGCATGTCGTCGGCATAGAGGGTGTAATCCTCGCCTTGGCGAGCCCCGATGGGAACGGCGAAGTCCTGGCCGCCTGTCGAGAAGACGGCCACGATCTGCGGCAACTCGCCGGCAGCGGGCGCCGGCGTCAGGACGACGTCACGGACATCGAGTTGCTGCAGCGGCAGGAGCAGCCCGGCAGGATGCGCAAAGTCGGTGTGATGACGCCCCGGGTCATAGCGGTAATACGTGAACTTGTAGCCTTCGCGGACCCAGGCGGGATGTCCTACCATCCCCGCGCGGGCGGTGTTCAGGTCGTAAGCGTGCAGCTTCTTGGGAACCACGTAGTAATCGGGATCGAGCGCAGTCTGCAGAGCCGAATCCGGAGCGGCAGCGTGGCGCTCGTAGTAGATCAGCCCCAGGCGCAGCACCGCCGCCACCAGTGTTACCCCCAGGATGAGCTGAATGACGTGCCGTGGTTTCACCGGAGTTAGACGACGTAGGGCGAACCTTCGCGCAGGACGCGATGCTGCGCCAGTCGTTCAACGAATGCTGAAGCCATGCTCAGGATCTGGTTGCCCTTGTCGACATAAGCCGGCGCACGCTCCCAGAGGCGCTGCATGTGCTCGGGGTATTCGGAGGCCAATGCCGCCAGGCCCACCCCGGCCAGCACACCCGCTGCCGGCTTGCGACCGGTTACAAGCAGGAAAACGCTCGCACCCAGAGAACCGAGGATCAAGGCCTGCTTCCAGTTCTTCATCGATGACCTCCTCGCTGTTGGAGCGATTCCGCAGCGAGTCTGTTGCGTGTAGATTGTAACTCCGCGCGGGCTCACGATAAACAAGAACGCCACGGATCAGCATGGATGAACAAAGATCCAGAAGCAAAATCTGCGACAATCCGTGAAAATCCGTGGGCGTTTTTCCGTTGCTTGCTTGTTTGGGACCGGCGATTGCTGCTAACGTTGCTGGCGCGGGCACGTCGGGCAATCTGCGCCGATCGATTTCACGTACTTACCAAGAGAGCGCGTTGAGCACTGCGGGGTTACAACCGGGTTCCGCCGACCACCCCGGCAAACCAAATTCGGGTTTGCCGGGGACCCCGGCCGATGCGGCGCTGATCGCCCGCATTCGCTCGGGAGAGCAGGATGCGATGGCGGAACTGTACGACCGCTACTCGCCCCTGGTGTACGCGGTGGCCTTGCGGGTGCTGGCGGACACCGGCGCGGCCGAGGATGTGCTGCAGGAAGTATTCATGCAGTTGTGGCGGCATCCCGCGAGCTTTGATGCCCGGCGCGGCAACCTGGGACCGTGGCTGGCGGTGATCGCACGCCACCGCGCCATTGACGTCCTGCGCAAACGGCGGCCTCAGACCGATTTGGAAGATGTGGTGATCGCCATAGACGCCGACCTCGAAGGCACGGCCGAGCGCGCCCGTGCGGTCGAAAAGGTGCGCCACAGCCTGCATGCCATGCCGAACAATCAGCGCAAGGCCCTGGAGATGGCTTTCTTCGAAGGCATGACGCACACCGAGATCGCGGCCCAGACCGGGGAGCCGCTGGGGACGGTGAAGACCCGCATCCGCACCGCGCTCATGGCGCTGCGCCGGGCTTTGAACGCATGACGGCACACGAACAATTCGCCGAAGATCTGGCGCTGTACGCGCTGGGATCGCTGGAAGGCGAGCCCGCCGTCCCGCTGGAGCGTCACCTGGATGAGTGCGCCGCCTGCCGCCAGGAACTGGCACGGCTCGAGGGTGACATGGCGCTGCTGGCGCTGACCACGTCCGGCCCGGCCCCGCCGCAACGCGCGCGCCAGCGGCTGCTGAAAGCCATGGGGCGGGAACCGCGGTCGTTGCGTACCGTCTTCATGCGCCGCCGCTGGTGGACCCTGGCTCCGGTGTTCGCGTCGCTGGTGCTGGCCATCTTCGCTATCCTGCTGTGGCGGGAGAACGCAAGCCAGCGCGACCGCATCGTGGCGCTGCGAGCCGACGCCGCGCGCAACCAGGCGACCTTTGAGGAAGCCAGGCACCTGCTGGTGCTGCTCACCGATCCCAGCGCCATGCACGTCACGCTGGTGGCGGCGCAGTCGAAGCCGCAGCCCGCCGGCAAAGCCATCTACACGCCGACGAACGGCGCCCTGGTGTTCATGGCCAGCAACCTGGCGCCGCTCGCCCCCGCGAAGACCTACGAGCTGTGGCTGGTGCCGATGCGCGGCGATAAGCCCATGCCCGCCGGCACCTTCAAGCCCGATCAAAAAGGCAACGCCGTGGTGATGATGCCGCCTCTGTCGCCGGGCGTGGAGGCCAAGACATTTGCCGTGACCATCGAGCCGGAGGGCGGCTCAGCGACACCAACCATGCCCCTGGTGCTGGTGGGATCGTAGCCGCGAATTTACCAGCGCGGTTCCCGGGGCTGGCGCGCATGGCCACGGTAGTCATCCCGCCGACCGCCGCCGCCGCGTGAGCCGCCACCGCCACGTTCCATTTTGGGACGGGCCTCGTTCACGGTTAGCGTCCGCCCTCCCAGGTCCTTGCCATTGAGAGCGGCGATGGCCTGGTCCGCCGCGCCGCTGTCCGCCATCTCGACGAACCCGAAGCCGCGCGACCGGCCCGTGTTGCGGTCGGTCACGACCAGCGCGCTCTCCACACTTCCGTAAGGCTCGAACATCGACCGAAGCTCCGCTTCTGTCATGTTGAACGAGAGGTTGCCGACGAAGATCTTCTTCATGTTTTTCCCTGGGGCGCCCATCTTTCAGGGCTGCGGTTGGGCTAAGGAGGACAAACTTCAGATGGGTCTGACTTAGCTCAGAAGATCTGAAAGAGGAGAGGGAACGCTGCTCGCTCCGCCTTCAAGCTAAGCCGAAAGCGCACCCGATGTCAACCCTGTTAGGCGCTG
>DASQGF010000146.1:0-9741 GCA_035632755.1 Terriglobales bacterium | reverse complement strand
AAGCGACGGAGGGGGGACGACCGTAATGTCCGCGTATCGGCGATCGATCACCACGCTGAGTTGAATGGCGTCGCTGAGAGGTCTAGACTTTTCCTGTCCAGACAGCTCTCGTGCCGGGAGGCGTCCATGCCCGTTTACGATTACGTCTGCAACGACTGCCACAAGAGCTTCGAATTGGTCCTGACCCTGAACGAACACGACAAGGACCAGATCGTCTGTCCCAAGTGCGGCAGCAAGAACGTGGAGCAGGAGATTAGCGAGTTCTTCGCCGTAACTTCGAAGAAAAGTTAACCACAGAGGGCCACGGAGGAACTTTTGATCTCCCTCCGTGTTTCCGTGGTAAAGATTTTGGTTAGTCCGCTGCGGCCGGCTGCTGCCGCGGTTTCCAGCGCAGGACAGGCTTACGCGCCGCTGTCACTTCGTCCAGGCGGGAGACGCGCGTCGTGTGGGGCGCTTCCAGCACCAGCTTGGGGTCTCGCTCGCACTCCTCGGCGATCGAGCGCATGGCGTCGATCAACAGGTCCAACTCTTCTTTGGACTCGCTCTCCGTCGGCTCGATCATCAGGGCGCCGTGCACGATCAGCGGGAATGTGACCGTGTAGGGGTGGAAGCCGTAGTCGATGAGACGCTTGGCGATATCGCCGGTCTTGATGCCGTTCTTCGTCTGCAGGTGGTCGCTGAAGACCACCTCGTGCATGCTCGGGGTTGAGTACGGCAGGTCGTAGTAGCCTTGCAGCTTCTTGCGGATGTAATTGGCGTTGAGGACGGCGTCTTCCGTAGTCTGCCGCAGCCCATCCGGCCCATTGGCCATGATGTAGGCCAGCGCGCGCACCAGCATCCCGAAATTGCCGTAGAAAGCGCGCACGCGCCCGATCGACCGCGGCCGCTCGTAGTCGAAGGCCAGCGTGTCATTCGGTCTGGTGACGATCACCGGCACGGGCAGGAACGGCTCGAGGATCTGCTTGCACACCACCGGTCCCGAGCCCGGACCTCCGCCGCCATGCGGCGTCGAGAACGTCTTGTGCAGGTTCATGTGCATGACGTCCACGCCGCGGTCGCCGGGCCGCGCCTTGCCCACCAGCGCGTTCATGTTGGCGCCGTCCATGTAGAGCAGCGCGCCCTTGGCGTGCAGGATCTCGGCAATCTTCGCGATCTCCCGCTCGAAAACGCCCAGGGTGTTGGGATTGGTGATCATCAGCGCAGCTACGTCTTCATTCGTCTGCGCTACCAGCGACGGGATGTCCACCATCCCAGCGGCGTTTGACTTAAGGTTCTCGACCGCGTAGCCAGCAATGGCCGCAGTCGCGGGGTTGGTGCCGTGCGCCGAATCCGGGATCAGGATCTTCTGGCGCGGGTTTCCCTTCGACTCAAGGTACGCGCGGACGAGCAGGATGCCGGTCAGCTCGCCGTGCGCGCCTGCCGCCGGCTGCAGCGTGACCGCGTCCATGCCGGTGATCTCGGTGAGGCACTTGGAGAGCACCTTCATAATGAGCAGTGCGCCCTGCGAGATCTTCTCCGGCTGATATGGGTGCGCGCCAGCCAGTCCTTCCATGCGCGACGCCACCTCGTTCACCCGCGGGTTGTACTTCATGGTGCACGAGCCCAGCGGATACAGGCCCGTGTCCACGCCGTAGTTCCAGGTGGAAAGCCGGGTGAAGTGGCGGATGATCTCAATCTCGCTCACTTCGGGCATGTTGCCGAGATCGCTGCGGGCGGCTGCACCGAGAGCTTTGGCGGGATCGACTTCCGGCACGTCCAGCTCAGGCAGCTTCCACGCATACTTGCCGGGCGACGACTTCTCGAAGATCAGGCCCTCGTTCTGGTTGACGTGGGTGGTGGCTTTGCGGATGGGACTCATTGCGCCACCTCCTTCACCACTGCATCGATCTGCGCGCGTGTCGTCATCTCCGTGCAGCACCACAGGGCCGCGTTCCCCAACTCGGGATAGAACTTCTTCAGCGGCAGCCCGCCGACGATCTTCTTCTCCAGCAGGCGGTCGTTGATGGCCTTCGGGTCCTCCTTCGTCTGGACCACAAACTCGTTGAAGCGCGGCGCACCGCTGAACAGCACTTTGGCACGTTTGCCGAATTCCCCGGCGGCATACGCCGCCTTGGAGAGATTGTGTTTCGCCAGTTCCTTCAACCCTTCGCGCCCATACACCGTCATGAAGACGGTTGCCATCAGCGCCACCAGCGCCTGGTTGGTGCAAATGTTCGAGGTCGCCTTCTCGCGGCGGATGTGCTGCTCGCGAGTGGTGAGCGTGAGGCAGAAGGCACGCTTGCCGTTCTTGTCGTGGGTCTCGCCCACCAGCCGCCCCGGCATTTGGCGCACGAATTTTTCTTTGGTGGCGATCACGCCCGCGTAGGGCCCGCCGAAGCCTGGCGGCACACCGAACGACTGGGCTTCCATGCCCACGATGTCAGCCTCGACCGGAGGCTTCACGATGCCCAGCGAGACCGCCTCGGAGATGGCGACCACCAGCAGCGCGCCTTTGCGGTGCGCGATGTCGGCCGCGGCCGCCACGTCCTCGATGGTCCCGAAGAAGTTCGGTGACTGGATCAGGACGCAGGCCGTCGTGTCATTAACCGCCTGCTCCAGCGCCTTCAGGTCCACGCGCCCGTTTTCGAGGAAGCCGACATTCGTGATCGGCACTCCCTGATGGCGCGCGTAGGTTGCCAGCACTTCGCGGTACTCGGGATGCACGCTACGCGCCACCACCGCCCCCCGCCGTCCCGTGACTCGCGCCGCCATCATCACGGTCTCGGGTGTGGCAGTGGAACCGTCGTACATGGAGGCATTGGCCACCTCCATGCCGGTCAGCTCGCAGATCATGGTCTGGAATTCGAAGATGGCCTGCAGCGTTCCCTGCGCCAGTTCCGGCTGGTAAGGCGTGTAGGCGGTGAAGAATTCGCCCCGCGAGATCAGGGAATCGATCACCACCGGACGATAGTGGTGGTACGCGCCCGCGCCCAAAAAGGACGCGTAGCCGGCGCCGTTTTCCGCCGAGCGCTGGCGGAAATAGTCCACAATCTCCGATTCCGCAAAGGCGCGTGGCAGGTTGAGATCGCCCTTGACGCGGAAGTCGGCAGGAATGGGCGCGAACAGGTCATCGATGGTACGCACGCCGATCTCGCGCAGCATCAGCCCGCGCTCGGCGTCGGATTTGGGAAGATAGCGCATGTTTTTTGATTGAGCCATTTAGTCATTGTCTCATTGGGTCATTAGAACCTTCCTTCTTCAATGGCTCAGTGACTCAATGGCTCAATGACTCAATCCCTAGCCTCTTTCCGCCGCGTATTTCTCGTAATCGGCGGACGACATCAGCTTGCCCGCCTCGCCCTTGTCCTTCAGCTTGATCTTGATCATCCACGCTCCGTAGGGGTCCTGGTTGACCTTCTCGGGCGCGTTCGCCAGTTCCTCGTTGATGGCGGTGACGGTGCCGGTGGTGGGCGCAAAGAGCTCGGAGACGGCTTTCACCGACTCCACCGTGCCGAACGGCTTGCCCGCCGTGACCTCGGTCCCGACCTTGGGCAGCTCGACGAACACGATGTCACCCAGCGCATTCTGGGCGTAATCGGTGATGCCGACCACGCCGGTGTCGCCCTCGATCTTCAGCCACTCGTCGTCTTTCGTGTATTTCAAGGAGCTTGGATAGTTCATTTTTCTCTCGTAGCGCCGGCGTCTCGCCGGCTGTCGCAGCGGCATCTTGCCGCCGCACATTTACTTCTTAGGGCGTTTATAAAACGGCGTAGGCACCACTTTAGCCTTCACCTTCTGCCCGCGGATCTCCACGTTCAGCACCGAACCGATCTCCGCCTTGTCGAGCGGGACGTACGCAAGCGCGATGTTCTTCTTCAGGAAGGGGGCCACCGAGCCGCTGGTCACGTAGCCGATCTGGGCGCCGCTGTCGTCCACGATGGGATAGCCGTCGCGCGCGATGCCGCGCTCGATCATCTCCAGGCCCACGAGGGTGCGCTTCACGCCTTGCGCTTTGATCTTCTCCAGCGCCGGCTTGCCGATGAACTCCGGCTTCTCCAGCTTGCACCAGCGCTCCAGCCCCGCCTCGAAGACGTTGATCTTCTCCGAGATTTCGTGGCCATAGAGCGCCATCTTGGACTCGAGGCGCAGGGTGTTGCGGGCACCCAGCCCGCAAGGGATCGCCGCGAACTCCCTGCCCGCCTGCAGCACCTCGTGCCAGACGCGCGCGCTGATCTCAGGTTCAGCTGGGATGTAGATCTCGAAGCCATCCTCGCCGGTGTAGCCGGTACGCGCGATCATCGTGTTCTTGAGGCCGCACACCGTCCCGAAGGTAAACCAGTAGTTCCTGATTTGTGACAGGTCGGTGTCGGTCAGCTTTGCGAGCAGCGCCTCTGCTTTCGGCCCCTGGATGGCGATCTGGGTGTAATCGTCGCTGACGTTCTCTGCCTTGCAGCGGAAGCCCCGAGCATTCTGCTCGACCCAGGCGGCATCCTTCTCGCGCGTCCCTGCGTTGATGACGAAATAGTAATGATCGTCGGCGATCTTGTGGACGATGATGTCGTCCACGAAGGTTCCCTCCGGATACAGCATGGCCGAGTAGTGCGCCTGGCCAGGCACAAGCCGCGAGGCATCGTTCATGGAGATGTGCTGCACCGCGTCCAGCGCCTGCGGCCCGGTGAAGCGGATGTCGCCCATGTGGCTGACATCGAAGATGCCCACGCCGGTGCGCACGGCCAGGTGCTCGGCCAGCACGCCGCCGGTCGCGGGGTACTCCACTGGCATGTGCCAGCCGCCAAAATCCACCATCTTGGCGCCCATCTGGCGATGGACCGGGTTGAGAGCAGTTTTTCGCAGGGTCGGGCTGGCCTCGGCCACGGACAAGGGAACCCTCCTGAGGGAGCGCGCGAAGTTCGCGAAACGTGACAACTTAGCACCCAGCACCCGGTGGGGTCAACGCCCGCACTGGCCGCCGTGACTACCGTCACTTGAGCGGTGCGGCGAAGCGCGCTACTCTCGGCACATGGCCTACGTCTGCGCGCAATGCGATCAGGAGGAGACACGCTGCGAGTGCGACCGTTTCTGCATCCTCTGCCAGGGCTGGGACAGCGTCCGTCTCTGCAATGATGGCCAGTATTACTGCCTGACCTGCCGCGAAGCCTGCGACCTGGTGGCGCAGAGCTAGAACGCGTTTCAACGCAGAGGTAGAATAGTTCATGGCTCAAGAAATTTCCGAATTGCTGAAAAAGGCGCTCGCACTCCCGGCTGAGGCCCGCGCTGCGCTGGCTGGTTGCCTGCTCGAAAGCCTCGACGACACCGTCGAGGAAGCAGCCGAGGAAGAGTGGAACAAAGAGATTGCCCGCCGGATCAAAGAATTGGATTCGGGCAAGGTGAAACCCATCTCCTGGGCGGAAGCACGCCGCCAAATCTCAGCCATCCTCAATGGCCGCTAAGCCTGTCGAAATTCACCCCGCGGCGCTTGCAGAATTGAAATCAGCGGTGGGCTGGTACATGGAGCGGAGCGAAACCGCAGCCCTCAAGTTCATTGCCGAACTGGATCGAGCCATAGACTTTAGTGATCGAGTCCCCTGGACGCTGGCCGAGCGGTGAGCACTCAACTCGGAAATTTGTCTTGCAGCGCTTTCAGTTTGCCATCATCTACCGCCAGAAACAGGAGGTCGTCCAGGTGCTGGCCATCGCCCACGGGCATCGGCGACCGGGTTATTGGAAAGAACGGCTCTGACGGAGGTAATGAGCCCATGCCGGAACTCTCCTTCCATCCCCTGACCCCGCAGCGCTGGCCGGACCTGGAGCGCCTGTTCGGAGCGCGCGGCGCGTGCGCCGGATGCTGGTGCATGTGGTGGCGCCTCCCCCGCTCGGAGTGGAACCGCGGCAAGGGTGAAGGCAACCGCAAGGCATTCCGCAAGCTAGTCAGTTCCGGCGCCGAACCCGGCGTGCTGGCTTATGCCGACGGTGAGCCCGTGGGCTGGTGCGCTGTCGCTCCGCGTGAGCAATATCCGGCGCTTAACCGCAGCCGCATCCTCAAGCCAGTGGACGACCAGCCCGTGTGGTCGGTGACGTGCTTCTTCATCGCGCGCGGCTTCCGGCATCAGGGGTTGTCGACCGGGCTGCTGAAGGCCGCGGTTGACTTCGTGCACGCTCGTGGCGCGACAATCGTCGAGGGATATCCGCACGACGTGAAGAAAACCACCGCCGACGTCTTCGTCTTCACCGGCCTGGCATCGGCATTCGGCAAGGCAGGGTTCCGAGAGGTGGCGCGACGCTCGAAGACGCGGCCGATCATGCGTGCGAGCACTTAGGGCCGCTTTGCCGCTCGCACGGCAGAATCGTCGGCCGACGGCCGAAGACCAAGAGCCGACGACTAAATCACCACCGCCTCTTTGTACTCCCCAAACACCTTCCTGAGGCTGTCCGAGATCTCGCCCACCGTGCAGTAGCTCTCGACCGCCTGGATGATGCGCGGCATGAGGTTCTCGCCGGAGCGGGCGGCGTCCTCGACCCCCTGAATCGCCGACTTCGCCTTCTGCTGGTCGCGGCGGGCGCGCAGGGCGCGCAGCCGTTCCACCTGCTTGCGCTCCAGGGCTTCGTCCACGCGGTACAACGGAACCGATGTCGCCTCGTCAGTGCTGAAGCGGTTTACGCCCACGACCACCGTTTCCAGACGATCCACGGCCTGCTGGAAATCGTAGGCGGCGTTCTGGATCTCGGCCTGCACGTAGCCGCGCTCGATGGCCTTGAGCATGCCACCCATGGCCTCAATCTTGTCGAGATACTCGCGGGCGCGCTGCTCGATCTGGTTGGTCAGCGATTCCAGGTAGTAGGAACCGCCCAGCGGGTCCACCGTATTGGGCACGCCGGATTCGTAGGCGATGATCTGCTGCGTCCGCAGCGCGATGCGGACGGCTTCCTCGGTGGGCAGCGAAAGCGCTTCGTCGAAGGAGTTGGTGTGCAGCGATTGCGTCCCGCCCAGCACCGCCGCCAGCGCCTGCAGTGCGGTGCGGACGATGTTGATCTCCGGCTGCTGCGCCGTCAGCGTCACGCCACCGGTCTGGGTATGGAAGCGCAGCATCAGCGAGCGTGGATTCTTGGCGCCGAAATGCTCCGCCATGATGCGCGCCCACATGCGCCGCGCGGTGCGGAATTTCGCCACCTCCTCCAGGAAATTACTGTGGCAGGCAAAGAAGAACGAAAGCCGCGGCGCGAACTGGTCCACGTCGAGCCCGGTATCGATCGCGGCCTGCACATAGGTCATGCCGTTGGCCAGCGTGAACGCCACTTCCTGCACCGCGGTCGAGCCCGCCTCACGCATGTGGTAGCCGCTGATGGAGATGGTGTTCCACTCCGGCACGTGCTGGTTCGCATAGGCGAACAGGTCGGTGACGATGCGCATGGCATGCCGGATGGGGTAGATGTACGTCCCGCGCGCGATGTACTCCTTCAGGATGTCGTTCTGCACCGTACCCTGCAGCTTGCGCACGTCGGACCCTTGCCGCCTGGCCACCGCGATATAGAGCGAGAGCAGGATGGACGCGGTGGCATTGATGGTCATCGAGGTGGAGATCTTTTCCAGGCTGATGCCGTCGAACAGCCGCTCCATGTCCTCGATGGAATCGATGGCCACGCCGACTTTGCCGACTTCGCCCATGGCCATAGGGTGATCGGAATCGAGGCCGATCTGGGTGGGCAGGTCGAACGCTACCGACAGCCCCATGGTCCCTTGCGACAGCAGGTACTTGTAGCGCTTGTTGGATTCCTCGGCGTCGCCCATGCCGGCGTACTGGCGCATGGTCCAGAGCCGTCCGCGGTACATGGTGGGCTGCACCCCGCGGGTGTAGGGGAACTCGCCGGGATAGCCGACGTCGCGGTCGTAGTCCCAGTCCTGCATCTCGGCCGGCGTGTACAGCGGCCGCACGTCGATCTTGGAGGTGGTCTGCGTCGGTTGAATCTCAGCGCGGGCAGGAGTTGCGGTCTTGGTTTCTTGAGACATGAGAACCGCTTTCTGAGGAGATCACGCCTTTCGCCGAGCCCGCCAGAATGAGCTCAGGCCGAACCAGGCAAAAACGACCATAAAGCATATCGCGGCAGCGAGGCGGCCGGAAAGCGTCTTGTGCTTGGAATAGTCGTGCCAGGCGGCCAAGCCTCCGATCACCGCGAAGGCCACGAAAAACAGGCCGGTCACCTCCAGCCAGAGCAGGTGGCTTACTTTGCTGACCGAGCGCAGCGCCACCTGCGCCGCCGAGGCCAGGGCGTTCACCGTCCGGCTTTTCCGGACCACGTTGCTGCCGACGTGGGCGGCGGCCGCGCCCCACCATCCCCAGCGGAAGCCGCGCCGGCGCGAACTGGAAACCTCAGCCATACCGGCGATTATAGCCGTCCACCACCCTACTCCCTACTCGCTACTCCCTACTCCCTGTTCGTTGCATCTAAACAATTGCCGGCAAAACTGATAGTCTCGGCCGAGAGAGTCACCGGCAAGGAGGAGGACCCGTGGACGACAAACTTAAGCCGCTCATGAAGGAGCTGGGCAAAGCTATCAATGAATCGCTGTCCGAATCCGAGCCGATCGCCGAGGTCATCTCCAAGATCAAGGCCGGAGGCTACGACGTCTTCCTGGTGCTGGAAGCCACCATCGGCTTCAATCGCCGCGACGAAGAAGAAGGCGCTAGCAAGCCGGCAGCCGCTTCGCGCAAGACCGAGGTCGAGTTCAAGATCAACGCCCAGGACCAGAAGTTTCTGAAGTCGCTCAAGATCAGCGCCGACCGGTGACGGCGAGGGATTTCGCTCTTGGCTCTTGGCTCTTGGCTTTTGGCTCCTAGCTTCTGGCTCTTGGCTTCTCGTTTCTCGTTTCTTGTTTCTCGAATGCAGCACTTCCTCGGTACTCGGTACTCGGTACTCCTCATTTCTGTTACCATTTTTTGCTCCGACGCCGGTGCAGTGGCGTCCTGACGGAAGGCAATGAAAGACACGCTCGGAGTCCTGCTGGCCGGGGGCGCCGGTGAGCGCCTGTATCCCCTGACGCGCGACCGCGCCAAGCCCGCGGTCACCTTCGGCGGCAACTACCGCATCATCGACATCACGCTGTCCAACTGCATCAACTCCGATCTGCGCCACGTCTACATCCTGACCCAATACAAGGCGCTGTCGCTGAACCGCCACATCCGCGAGGGCTGGAACAGCGTGGCCCGCGATCTGGGCGAGTTCGTCGAGATCCTGCCGCCCATGAAGCGGGTGAGCGAGAACTGGTACCTGGGCACCGCCGACGCCGTTTATCAGAACATCTACTCCATCGGCGCCGAGCAGCCCAAGCACGTGCTCATCCTCTCGGGCGACCACATCTACAAGATGAACTACGGGCTGATGCTCGACCAGCATCTGGCTTCGAGCGCCGACGTCACCCTAGCCACCATCCTCATCGACCCCAGCGAGACCCATCGCTTCGGGGTGGTGGATGTGGACCGCGAGGGCCGCATCGTAGGCTTCCAGGAGAAGCCCGAGCGCACTGACATCCGCTCCCCTTACAACCCCCGCCTAGTGTCGGGCTCCATGGGGGTGTACCTGTTCAACACCGACGTGCTCATCCCGGTGCTGCTCAAGGACGCGGAGGACTCCAACTCCTCCCACGATTTCGGCAAGGACATCCTGCCGCGCATGGCCGCGGAGTACCGCGTGTACTCCTTCAATTTCGTGGACGAGAACAAGAAGGAAGCGCTCTACTGGCGCGACGTGGGGACGCTGGAGTCTCTC
>DASQGF010000145.1:0-3756 GCA_035632755.1 Terriglobales bacterium | reverse complement strand
CCCGAGGTCCCATGCCCCAGAACTACGTACCCATCTTCATCTTCATAGCCGTGGTGGCCATCCTCATCCCGCTCACGCTGGGGATTGCCAAGCTGGTGCGCCCGGAGAAGCCGGAGAAGGTCAAGCTGATGCCCTACGAGTGCGGCGTGGACCCCATCGGGGATTCCCGCCAGCGCTACACCGTGCGCTTTTATATCGTGGCCATCCTGTTCGTGATCTTCGACGTGGAGACTATCTTCTTGTTCCCCTGGGCCGTGCTGTACAAGTCGCTCGCCCTGTTCGGGTTTGTCGAAATGATGATTTTCCTGGCCATCCTCATCGTGGGATACGTGTGGGTCTGGAAGAAGGGGGCGCTGGAGTGGATCTGAGGGGTTGTTGCTGTACGTTGACACCCCTATGGCAAGCTGTTAGAAACGAAGGTTCTTTGCCGCTAGCTGTCGCTGGCTGAACGAGTTCCAAGCCGGATGCCCGAGGACAAACCAGACCAGAAGCCCGCCTCTCCTCCGCCCGCCGCGGGCGAAAAACCTGCGGCAGCCGCTGCTCCTCCCAAGCCTGCTGCTCCGGCAAAGCCTACCGGGCCCACGCCGCAGCCCTGGGAGTCGGAGATGGTCGAGCGCCTCCGCCGCCGCTACGGGTCGGGCATCGATCCCAAGACCTACCTTGGCCAGAACTACATCGTCGCCGATCCTTCTATCGTTTACGAGCTGCTCCAGATCCTGCGCGACGACGAGCAGTTCGATTACTGCGTGGACGTCACCGCTGTGCACTATCCGCAACGCAAGGACCAGGAGTTCGACGTCGTCTGGATCCTTTATTCCTTCCCGCGCAACGAGCGGGTGCGCGTGAAGACCATGGTCAAGGACGGCGATCCAGCGCCCAGCGTTGTCCCGCTGTGGAGCTCGGCCAACTGGCTGGAGCGCGAGTGCTACGACATGTTCGGAATCCGCTTCGAAGGCCATCCCGACTTGCGGCGCATCCTGCTGCCCGACGGCTGGAAGGGCTACCCTCTGCGCAAGGAGTACGGCATCACCCAGCAGGACAGTGAGTGGGTGAAGCTCAACCTGGGAATCGAGAGCGGTCAATAGATGGCTGACATCCTCAAGAGCGAGCAGAGTGCGTCCACGGTCGAGCACATCGAAGCCGAGAAGGGCGTGGACCAGCCGTTTCTCGATGCTACCGAACTCATTCTCAACATGGGACCGCAGCACCCCTCCACCCACGGCGTGCTGCGCGTCATCCTGAAGCTCGACGGCGAGAAGGTGCTTAACGCCGAGTGCGTGATTGGCTACCTCCATCGCGGGGTGGAGAAGATCGCCGAGAACCGTACCTATACAATGTTCAACCCCTACGTGGACCGCATGGATTACGTGGCCGCGGTCTCCAACGGCCTCGGCTACTGTGAGGCTGTCGAGAAGCTGCTGAACATCGAGGCGCCGCCCCGCGCGCAGTGGGTGCGGACCATCCTGACCGAACTGAACCGCATCGCCAGCCACCAGCTCTGGCTGGGCACCCACGCTCTCGACATCGGCGCCATCACGCCGCTGTTCTACACCTTCCGCGACCGGGAAGAGATCCTGAAGATTTTCGAGAAGTACTGCGGCGCGCGGCTCACCACGCACGCCTTCCGCATCGGCGGCTGCCTGTACGAGACCTACGACGGCTTCGAGCAGGATGTGAAGAAATTCTGCGACTTCGTCACGCCCAAGGTGGACGAGTACGAGACCCTGCTGACGACAAACCGCATATGGCTGGAGCGTACCAAGGGCGTGGGCGTGCTCAACGCGCAGGACTGCATCGACCTCGGCGTTACCGGGCCGGTGCTGCGCGCCAGCGGCGTGAAATGGGACCTGCGCAAAGCACAGCCCTACGCGGCGTACAAGAACTTCGAATTCGAAATCCCCACCGGCCAGAACGGTGACACCTACGACCGGTACGTCGTGCGCATCGCGGAGATGCGGCAGGCGCTGCGCATCATCCGCCAGGCAGTGGACTCGATCCCGGAAGGGCCGATCATGGGCAAGGTGCCCAAGGTGATGAAGCCGCCCGTGGGCGAGATCTATCACTCGATCGAAGCGCCCAAGGGCGAGCTGGGGTATTTCATCGTCAGCGACGGCTCGACGCAGCCATACCGCATACGCGTGCGCCCGCCGTCATTTGTCAATTTGCAGGCGCTGAGCAAGATGGTGGAAGGAGCCCTAGTGGCCGACGTGGTGGCGGTGATTGGGACGTTGGACATTGTGTTGGGGGAAGTTGACCGATAGGAGATTGGGTAAGTGGGTAATTTGGTAATTGGGTAATTTTTCGTATGCCCAGGAGCGCTGACGAATTACGAGAGAGGACAAAGTCGTTCGCGCTTCGTGTGATTCACTTGTTTCGCGCATTACCCCGGAGTACTGATGCACAGGTGATCGGCAAACAGTTGCTGCGCTCCGGCACGTCGGTTGCAGCAAATTACCGGGCAGTCTGCCGGGCACGGTCGAAGGCTGAATTCGTGTCCAGAATCGGGATTGTGGCGGAGGAAGCGGACGAGTCCGTGTTCTGGTTGGAGATGCTTTCAGACTCTGGAACGATTCGGCCGGACCGATTACATCCGCTGCTAACCGAAGCACGCGCGCTGACTGCAATATTCAGCGCATCACAACGGACAGCACGCAGTCGTCCGGATTAGGAGTTCATTTACCCAATTACCAAATTACCCAATTACCAAATCTGAAAAATGACTGATTTCCTCAATTATCTGAACTCGAACCTCACGCCGGGCCAGGCGGGCGCCTACCTCTGGGTGGTGATTTACATCATGATCATCTTCGCGGCGGTTTCCGTCGCGGTGATCGCGATGAACTGGCTGGAGCGCAAGATCCTGGCCCACATGCAGGTGCGGCTGGGACCGATGCGGGTTGGCCCGCACGGCCTGCTGCAGCCCATCGCCGATGCCGTCAAGCTGCTCATCAAGGAAGACATCATTCCCGAGGGCGCCGACAAGCTTGTGTTCTGGATGGCGCCGGTGGTGGTGGTGATTACGGCGTTCACCACCTACATCGTCATCCCCTTCGGTCCGACACACGCCGTCACCGACATGAACATCGGCATCCTGTTCATGCTGGGCGTGGCTTCGCTGGGGACGCTGGGCATCATCATGGCGGGCTGGGCGTCGAACTCGCACTACCCGCTGCTGGGGTCGCTGCGCTCCAGCGCGCAAATGGTGTCATACGAGGTCGCGATGGGGATGGCCGTAGTCTCGGCTGTGCTCATGACCTCGCTGACGGGCGCGGGCGTGTACGGCATCGGACCAGCCGGCGGCAATGCCATCGGCACGCTCAGCATGATCGAGATCGTGCGCGCGCAGATGAACCAGCATGTCTGGTTCGTATTCAAGTTCTTCCCGCTGGGACTGGCCGCATTCGGCATATTCGCGATCGCCATGGTCGCCGAGACCAACCGCGCGCCCTTCGACCTGCCGGAAGCCGAGAGCGAGCTGACCGCCGGCTTCCACACCGAGTATTCCGGCTTCCGCTGGTCGCTGTTCTTCCTGGCGGAATACGCGGCCATGATCGCGGTGTCGTCCATCGCGGTGACGCTGTGGCTGGGCGGATGGCTGCGTCCCTTCCCGCACTGGCTGAGTGGCGACGCCTGGGATACCGCCTTCTCCTTGTTCCCGGCGCTGACCTTTTTCGTGCTCGCCGGCATGGCGCTGCGCACCACGGTACGGATGCCCAAGCACCCTTACTTCAAGATCCAGAAGACGGGGCTGGGAGT
>DASQGF010000144.1:0-6691 GCA_035632755.1 Terriglobales bacterium | reverse complement strand
AAAGTTCCTAGGCTGCGCCTGTCCCACACGGTGAATTTAGACACAGGGCTGTGTGATATGGCACACCCTGGAGTGACAGCCATCACATCCTCGCCTCGCTAAGCCTTTGTAACCTAAATAGCGTCACTCTGGGGGTGCTTCGGATATGGAACTGCATGTCACCCCACGGGAGGTTCTATGGCTGCACAGGCTGGTTCAATGAGGCGTCAACTCTGGCAAATCCTGAGGTCGGTGCGTACTGGAATCATTCTTCTCATACTTGTGGGGCTGGCAGTGATGGCGGGAACGCTGATCCTGCAGCGGCCTATCACCGAACCCGCCAAGCTGCACCAGGCCTATTCGCCGGAGACTCTGCGCCTGCTCGACGCTCTGAGACTCACCGACGTTTTCCACAGTTGGTGGTTCGTTCTTCTGTTGTCCTTGCTGAGCGCCAATATCGTGGTCGCGTCCATTGAACGATTTCCCGTGGCGTGGTGCTATTACTCGCGTCCGACCCGCCACGCCGAGCCTCACTTTTTCACCGCGCTGGCGATGAAGCAGGCGATCCCGGTGCGCGGCCCGCGGGTGGACATGGAGAAGGTGGAACTGGCCTTCCGGCGCGCCGGCTGGAAACCACAATACGTCAGCGACGACCGCGGCTCGGTCTCACTCTACGCCGAGCGCTTCCGCATCGCGCGGATGGCGCCGTTCGTGGTGCACGCCAGCCTGCTGCTGATCCTGGTTGGCGGCATCATCGACGCCGTCTGGGGCTACAAGGGATTCATCTCGCTGGGGCAGAACGAGAGCACCAACCAGCTCGAACTCCCCGACGGCACCCACAAGGCGCTGCCCTTTGCCATCCGTTGTGATGGGGCCGGCCAGGAGAATTACGCCGACGGCTCGCCCAAGCGCTGGTGGTCGCGGCTGGCGGTGCTGGAGAACGGGCGCGAGGTCCGGCACAAGGAGATCGTGGTCAACGATCCCCTCAGCTACCGCGGACTGCGCTTCTACCAGGCCAGCTATGGCGCCACCGGCGAGGTGGCCGGCGTGAAGCTGCTGGCCACTCCCAAGAGCGGCGGCACGAAACAGGAATTCTGGCTGAAGCTCGACGAGGCGGTTGTACTCGATAAGGATGCTACGGTCCGCATCGCCCAGTTCATCCCCGATTTCGTGGTGGTGGAGAACCACATCGAGAGCCGCTCCGACCAGCCTAACAATCCCGCCGTGCAGATCAGCGTGCAGTCAAAGCAGGCGGGAGAGAACAAGATCTGGCTCTTCCCCAAGTTCCCGGAATTTACCCACGGCAACAACAGCGCCTTCGATTTCCGGGTCGAGAACCTGCAGATGGGCTACTTCACCGGCCTGCAAGTCTCGCACGAACCGGGGCAGTGGGCGGTGTGGGCGGGCGTAATCCTGATGGGAGTGGCGCTGGCGCTGGTGTTCTATTTCGTGCACCTGCGCTTGTGGGCGCTGCCGGTGGACGATGGCCAAGGACGGCTGACGCTCTGGCTGGGAGCCTCGGCCAGCAAGAACCGTGAGGATTTCGAGCGGCGATTTCGCGATCTGGCGGACTCGATCCAGCAGGATCTGAAATCACAAGCCTCAGCCGCGAAACTGCAGCGCGCTGAGCTGATGGTCGTGAAGTAGGGATCGGAGGAAGCAATGGCACGAGTGCGCGTGATGGAACAACGCCCCGCAGCTCCCAGCGGCAATCTGCTGCTGGGCCTGGTCGCGCTGGGCACCGTCTTCATGCTGCTAATGGGGCTCCTGGGGACAGCGAAGACGGGAGTCTGGTTCAACGAGGCCAACCTGCTATTCGCTGCACTGACCTTTTACGCGGCTTCGACCGTGCTCTACATCGGCTTTGCCATGACCGGCACGGAGCGCTTCGTGCGCTTCGCCTGGCTGGCGACCTGGGCCGGATTCGTCAGCAACACGCTGGCGGGCGCGCATCGCTGGTACACCGCCGGACATGCGCCTTTTTCCAGCGTCTACGAGATGCTGCTGGCGTTCATCTGGGCGGTGGCTGCGCTGACGTTGTTCGTGCAGCGCAAGTACGGTGTGAAGGTGATCGGCACCATCACCATGCCGGTGGCGGTGGTGGGCGTGGTGCTGATGCAGTTGCTGCCCTCAGACGTACACCCGCTGGTGCCCGCTCTGCAATCCTTCTGGCTGCACATCCATGTGGTTCTGGCGATGCTCTCCTATGCTGCCTGTGCCGTCAGCTTTGCCCTAGCCATGATGTTTCTCATCCAGGACAAAATGCGGACCGAAAGCTTCCTGGCGAACACCTGCGGCCTGGTCGCGCTGATCTACGCCGGGGCGCTGAGCCGGTTCGCCGGTGGCGGGCTGAAAGTGGTGGCGCAGAACCCGGACAGCGGCGGCGATCTGATGATCCAGCGCGGCATGGCGCTGATGGTGGTTATCCCTGAACTGGGATGGCTTTTCGCCATCGTGCTCGTGGCCCTGCTTGTAGCTCTCGCTTTGTACGCATGGGCGAGCTGGAAGCATGACGACCGAGGCTATGCTTGGGCCAACCGCGCTTTCGTCATCGCCATGATCCTGCAGGTGCTGGCGGCAGCGGCGTTCGTGCTCCGAGTGCGTGGCGGGCAATACGGCTCGCCCATGGCCGAGGGGGTCTTCCCCACCGCCCTGGCAAACAGCCCCTTCATTCTGGCGGGCTTGCTCAGTGGGTTGCTGGCTTCGGCGCTCTACCTGATGCTGAGCTGGCGCCGCGAAGGGTTGCAGCAGATGCTTCCGCCAGCCGACACGCTCGACCGTCTCACCTACAAGGCCATTGGCGTGGGTTTCCCGCTGCTGACCCTGATGATCGCGGCCGGCGCCTACTGGGCGAATCAGACCTGGGGGTCGTACTGGAGTTGGGATCCCAAGGAGACCGCCGCGCTGGTCACCTGGCTGGTCTATGCCGGGTACCTGCACATGCGCATCGCGCGCGGCTGGCGCGGGCGGCGTGCCGCCTACTTCGCAGTGCTGGGATTCGCCGTGGTGATGTTCACCTTCTTCGGAGTGACCTACCTCCTGCCAGGGCTACATGCATACGCGTGATGGCACCTTAGAGGGGGCCGGGTCGAGAACCGGCCCCTTTTTTTTCGAGCGCAGCTATACGTGGACAGGCCTGGCCCCAGGTGTGCTTGCAATCACGACCTACTGTGATTACGGTCACACCGCGAGCCGCTGCGCTGCGCCCATAATGGGACGTAAACAGCGGGGGCGGTCCGATCATGCAGTGGCGCGTCAACTGGCGACTGAAGGCCATTCTGCCCGTCGTGGTGGTGCTGGTGAACGGGCTGCTGGTGATCCTGCTGGTCACGCTGTCGCTGGAAGAACAAGCTCGCTACCAGGTGCGAGTGGTCGCTGTCGCCGGGGCGGTAGTCATCGTGGCCGCGATCATCGGGGTGATGTCCTTTCTGCTGCAGCACCCGCTCCATGAGTTGCACGTCAAGATCGCGCGGGTGCGCCAGGGGGACCTCGACGTTTCGGTGAAGTTCGCCAATCGCAACGATGAGATCGGCGACCTGGGCCGTGATTTCAACGACATGGTCCGGCAGCTCCGCGAGAGCCGGGAAGAGATCCAGCGCCTCTACCGCACGCAGATGTCGCGCGCCGAGCATCTGGCGACTCTGGGCGAGTTGGCCACCGGCTTGGCGCACGAGATCCGCAACCCGCTGGCGGGCATCGCCGGAGTGATGGACATCATCGGCCGCGACCTGCCCGAGTCCAGCCCGGCGCGCGAGGTGCTCAGCGAAGTGCAGCAGGAGATCCTGCAGATCAAGCGCATACTTTCCGACCTGCTGGAGACGGCGCGTCCCAAACCGCCTGATTTCCGACCGGCCGACCTGAACTCTACGGCCGAGCATGCGGTTTCGCTGGCGCGGCAGCAGACCATCTCGCGGCCCATCGAGATCAAACTGTCGAAGGCGCACGAACTGCCGCCGGTCGAACATGACGCCGGCCAGATCCAGCAGGTCCTGCTGAACCTGCTGCTGAACGCCATCCAGGCCATCGACGATGCCGGCAACATCCGCGTGCGCGTTGGCTCGGAAGACAGCTTTGCGACGGTGGCGATATCCGATACCGGTCGCGGCATCGCTCCCGAGCACCTAGCCAACATCTTCCGGCCTTTCTTCACCACCAAGAAGAGAGGCACAGGACTGGGGCTCTCGCTGGTCTCCCGGATCGTGGAGAGCCACGGCGGGCGGGTGCAGGTCACCAGCACTCCGGGGCAGGGGAGCCAGTTCATGGTGTGGCTGCCGTTCCACCACGCCCATGCGCCCCTACACCCCAGCGCGCCAACAGCGGGCGCGCCGGGGACCCCGGCGCCGGGCGTCCTGAGTTAGAGTAGGGGATATGGCGGACGAGACCGTCCTCATCGTCGACGATGAGAAGCTGGTGCGCTGGTCGCTGCGCCAGAAATTCGAGGAGTGGGGCTTCTCCGTTCTGGAAGCGGAGAACGGCACGACCGGGCTGCGCATGGCGCAGGCCGGGAATCCCGACCTCATCCTGCTCGACGTCCGCCTTCCCGACCTCGGCGGCCTGGAGGTGCTGCAGCGGCTGAAGGACGCCGGCAACGCCCGCGCGGTGATCATGATCACCGCCGACCCGCAACTGGACGACGTCAAAGCCGCCATCAAGCTCGGCGCCTTCGACTTCATCGGCAAGCCCATCGACTTCGACGAGCTCCACGTGACCACCCAGAACGCTCTGGAAGCCACGCGCCTGCGCAGCGAAGTGGAGTCGCTCCGCAGCGAGATGCAGCGGCGCGTCGGCTACCGCGACGTGGTCGCGGTGTCGAAGAAGATGTCCGAGCTGATGGGGTTCGTGCGCAAGGTGGCCGCGAGTGAAGCTTCCACCATCCTGATCCAGGGCGAGAGCGGCACGGGCAAGGACCTGATCGCCAAGGCCATCCACTACCAGAGCTCGCGCCAGGATAAGTCCTTCGTCGCCATCAACTGCTCGGCCATCCCCGAGACCCTGATGGAAGCCGAGTTGTTCGGCCACGAGAAGGGCGCCTTCACCGACGCCAAGGCGATGAAGAAGGGCCTGTTCGAAGTCGCCGATCACGGCACCTTGTTCCTGGATGAGATCGGCGAGCTGTCACCCTTCCTGCAGGCCAAGCTGTTGCGCGTGCTGGAAGACCAGGTGATCCGCCGCGTCGGTGGCGTGAAGGACCTGCAGGCGGACGTGCGTGTGATCGCTGCCTCCAACCGCGACCTGGAGCGCGCCGTGCAGGAAGGCCACTTCCGCCAGGACCTGTTTTACCGGCTGGCCATCATCAGCATCTACATCCCGCCCCTGCGCGAGCGCAAGGAAGACATTCTCCCGCTGGTCGAATTCTTCATCGAGCACTACAACCGCAAGTTCCGCAAGTCCATTCGCGGCCTCGCCGACGATACGCGCCGGCTGCTGCTCAACCATGACTGGCCGGGCAACGTGCGCGAGCTTAGGAACGCCATCGAGCGTGCCATGATCCTGGAGGACGAACCGGTCTTGCGTCCCGCCTACCTGCCCTTCTCCGTGGCCCAGCAATACGCGAACGTGACCGCCTTCGAGCACATGTCGCCCAGCGCCGGTCCAAGCACCGCTCTGCCCGACGGCCGCAGCCTGCCGCGGCTCTCCATCCCCGACGGCGGCACTTCGCTCGAGGAAGTCGAGCGCGCTCTGGTGGAGATGGCCTTGCGTCAGGCCAACGGCAACCAGACCCATGCCGCCAAGCTGCTCGACATCAGCCGCGACGCTCTGCGCTACAAGATGAAGAAGTTCGGCCTGATGCACGCTGAGGAAGAAGAACAGCCGGCGCCTCAGCCCGAGCCGTAGCGCGCCTTCAGGGTTGGTGCACCCTTCCGCCCTGTCATCCTGAGCGAGCGCGCCCGACCCTTCGACTTCGCTCAGGGCAAGCTTTGGCGCGCGAGTCGAAGGACCCCTACCGCCCGGCGATAGTCCCTTGTTTATCCCTTCGTTACTCCGTCAAGACGATCTCCGCCCCCCGGATGAGACCCCTCCCCCTCCCCTGATCCGATGAAATAAAGGACTTACGCAGGTGTCAATATCGTAGACACACATGTGTGTAAAGTATACACTCGCGGTTGACAGGGCAGTGTTACCGCTTCAAAAACGGTTCATACTTTGACCATGAAGTGCATTCTCGCAGCAGTGCTGGCGGTGCTAGGTATGCTTGTTGTATCCGAGCGGCCCGGTGATAAGAAGATCGTTGAGGGCTGGGCTCCAAAAATAGCAGAAGCACGTCTCGTGCATCTCGGGTATCCGCCCTCCGCCGATCTCGTGAATGGTGCGGGGCTGTTTAATCAGATCGCGGTAGCGCAGCCGCCCCCAGTAGATCGCACGTTGTTTGCTGTCCTTAATGTTCTGCCATTGGTCAGCAAGGAAATTGTCTTGAAGCGCGAAAAAATGCTCGGGGTCTTGCCATCTCCCGTCTTTGGCGATTACTCGTGTATGCAGCAGCACCCTATTCTCGTCCTCGTACTTGGGAACATCCGGCAAGTCATCGGTAGACTTCCTGCAATCCAAGTGTTGCTCAAAGGACACAATCTCGGCGGGCGTTCTACCGTGATTTACGAAGCTGACGGAAAACGCAGCACCAGCGGAATCTGGAAGGGGAGGACGTCCGCGAGCATCCCTGAATGGCTCAATATTGATGAGCATCCACGGACGTTCGGAATTGATGATAGCCCGA
>DASQGF010000143.1:0-24681 GCA_035632755.1 Terriglobales bacterium | reverse complement strand
AGCTCGTCGCAGAAAATGCACTCCAACGTGCGAAGCTCGCGAAGGACTCGGACACTTTTCTCTGCGGGTATGGAGAAGGAACGCAAGCAATCGGTGCAGGTGATTACGTAGTATTCGCCGTTGCGGGGGACCCAAACTGGTGCTCTGTCCTTCTTGATCGCCGGCCGTGGAGGAGCGTCGCGCAGCAACTCCGTAATCTTTGCCAGCAGTTCCTCGAACCTAAACGGTTTTACAAAGAACGCATCTGCCAGCACGCCCAGCGGTTCGACAGCAGGCTGGAATTCTCCGCTTATGGCAATGGTGGGGATTTGAGGGAATCGCCGGCGGACGACTGAGAGAAGCTCGAAGCCTGACATGTTGGGCATCTTCAGGTCGGTGAGAATCAGGTCTGGCAAGGCTCCGCGCATCTCTGCCAATGCTGCAAAGCCATCCTTGGCGACACGGACCTCGTAGCCCTCCGTGGAGAACGAACTTTGAAACAGGTCTCTGATAAGAGGCTCGTCGTCGATGACGAGCAGCCGATAATGAAAGTTCGCCACGGTACGCCGCCTTCAGGGGCACAACCCTGCGCTCCTCCAAGAAGCACGAAGCCTGGATTCTTCTGGAAAAGGAGCGCCAGAGAACGGGCCGCTGGTAAGCGCTATAGTCTCGCGGATGGCGCGAATGTCAAAGTCCAAAATGGAGTAGACGAGCAGATTACCACCCACGGAGACACAGAGGCACGGAGATCATAGGACTTCTCCGTGTCTCCGTGGTGAACTCTTACGCAGCAGAGCGCGCTTGCTCGTAGGCGTGCCCCAGACGGAACAGCGTGGGTTCGTCGAAGTGCCGGGCCATGATCTGCATCCCGATGGGCAGCCCTTCCCGCGAATTGCCGCAAGGGATGGAGATCCCCGGCACGCCCACCAGGTCGGCGGTCACGGTGAAAATGTCAGCCAGGTACATGGAGAGCGGGTCGTCCACCTTCTCGCCGAGTTTGAACGCCGGCGTGGGGCTGGTAGGTGTGATGATGGCGTCTACCTTTGCGAAGGCCTCCTCGAAGTCGCTGGTCAGCAGCGTGCGCACGCGCTGCGCCTTCAGATAGTAGGCGTCGTAATAGCCGGCGCTCAGCGCGTAGGTACCCAGCATGATGCGGCGCTTGACTTCGGGGCCGAAGCCCTCGTCGCGGCTGCGCCGGTACATCTCGGAAAGCGTTCCGCTCTCCCGCGAGCGGTGGCCATAGCGCACGCCGTCATAGCGCGCCAGGTTGGAGGACGCCTCGGCGGTCGCCACCAGATAGTAAGTCGGGATGGCGTAGGCGGTGTGCGGCAGCGAGATGGGCACGATCTCGCATCCCGCTTCGGCGGCCAGCAATTGGATCGCACCCTCCACCGCCGCGCGGACTTCCGCGTCCATGCCCTCGGTGAAGTACTCTTTGGGGACGCCGATTCTCATCCCGCGCACCGGTTTGCCGATCTCGGCCGCGTAGTCGGGCACGGGAACGTCGGCCGAGGTGGAATCCAGCGGATCGCGTCCGGCGATGATCCCCAGCAGGATGGCTGCGTCCTTCACCGAGCGGGTGAATGGGCCGATGTGGTCGAGCGACGACGCAAAGGCGATCAAGCCGTAGCGCGAGACGCGCCCGTAGGTGGGCATCAAGCCCACAACACCGCAGAACGACGCTGGCTGGCGGATGGAACCACCGGTATCGGAACCCAATGCGGCCACCGCGAAGCCCGCTGCAACCGCCGCCGCAGAGCCGCCGGAAGATCCGCCCGGGACCCGCGTTTTGTCGCGCGGGTTGCGCACCGGCCCGTAGGCGGAATTCTCATTCGACGAGCCCATGGCGAACTCGTCGCAGTTGGTCTTCCCCAGCACAACCGCACCCGCCGCTTCCAGGCGCGCCACCGCCGTGCAGTCGTAGGGAGGAATGTAATTCTCGAGAATCTTGGATCCGGCGGTGGTGCGGACACCGCGCGTGACCATCACGTCCTTGATGGCCATGGGCACACCGGCCAGCGGCGGCAGGGGATCGCCTTTGCCGGCCAGTGCGTCCACCTTCGCCGCCGTGGCCAGCGCGCGCTCTTTCGAGAGCGTCAGGAACGAGTGGATCTCGTCATCATCGGCCGCGATCTTCCCGTAGAAGTGTTGCGCCAGACTGGTGGCGGTGACCTGCCGCTCGCGGATGGCGGTGACGGTGCCGGCAACGGTGAGGGAATTGAGGTCCATTTGCCCTACTGGACGAAGTTCCCCTCGGTTTCGGCGGTAGGAGTTTCAATCTCCCGGTCAAAACTCTCGCGAATAGCGGCCAAGGTTTCTTCGCGGCTAATTCCTTTTTCTTTGGCTAAAGCATCTGCCACGTGTCGCGCAGCATCCGAAAGCACGATCCCCCAGGCAATTGCCTCTCTGTCTGCCCACGTCCCTATGCGGAGATTGCAATGGAGTCCTCCGTTTGCAATCCAGGCGCGCAACATCTCGAGGCTCTTCGGGTCCTCGGCAGCCCCCGGGGGAATGCCCAGTTCCTGATCTTTTCGCATCAGAAATCTCCCTGTGCGGTGCTACCGCTCGATGACCTTGGGAACTTTGAAGAACGTTCCGTCCGAGTCCGGGGCGTTCGCCAGCGCGACCTTGTGGTCGAGCGACGGGCCGAGCACGTCAGCGCGCATGGCGTATTCGAACCTGGCGGTGCCCTTCTTCTCGGCGGCGCCGTAGCGGTCGGAGACCTGTGCCATGGGCGGCACGCCGGCGGTATCCAGTTCATTGAGCCGGTCCACGTACTCAAGGATGGAGTTCAGGTCGCGCACCATGCGCGCGCGCTCTTCCGGCGTGAGCTCCAGGTTGGCGAGGTCGGCGACGTACAGCACGTCTTTTTCTGTGACCTTCATCCCCGGCTAGGCCGCGCCCTTCTTCTGCGGTGTTTTCTGCGGCGGCACGAACTCGATCTTCTCGACCTTCTTGCTCAGCATGGTATTGAGTAACTCGAGGTAGCGCGGCACGAAGCCGGCGAGGTTGACCCTCCAGGCCTCGTCCGGCACGCGTACCCGCAGTACCCCCTCACGGAACTCCAGCACCTCGGTTTTGTCCGCCACCGTGCGGCCACATACCAATCCCCAAGCAATGCCCGCCGCATCTTCGGCGGGCGCCTGGCGCAATATGTCCGCGACGATCTTGTGGAAGCCTGCGCGGGCAGGTTCCATATTCGCCTCTCTCTCGGCCAGTTGTCGGACGTTTCGCGGCGCGCATGCAGACACTGCATCTTACGCAGTGTGGGGACACCGATTGTAGCATCACCTGCGGAACCGCCCGGCCACCATCAGTGTGCCAGCCGGGTGTTACGAAAAGGTTAAAGGAAGAATTCAGACCGGGAATTCCCGGCGGACAAATGCGCGGGCCGCGTCCGTATCCTGCAGACGCCCTTCGAGTTGCGCATCCTCCACCGCCGCGAGAATCTGTTTGAACCGCGGCCCGGGCGTGTAGCCCATGGAGATGAGGTCGTCGCCGGTGAGCAAGGGCTTGGGGCGGATCTGCTCCGCCGGCATCTGGGCCAGCTTCTCGCGCACGAAGCTGTAGAGCGAGAGGTCGCGATGGCTGGCCAGGCAGTCGAGCCGGTGCAGCTCGAGGTGCTCCTCGAAGCGCGGCAGGCGGAAAAAGCGCTTCAGCGTCGAAGGCTTCATCTCCTTCGTGTCGGCGAAGCGCATGTGGTTGGCCACCAGGCGCGCGATCTGCTCGGTGTCATGCTTCGAGAACCGCAGCCGATGGCAGATCTGCTCCGCCATCTTCACTCCCACCTCGACGTGGCTGTCGAAGCGGATGCGGTCGGGCGCCACACGGAAGGTTGGGGGCTTGCCGACATCGTGCAGCAGCCCGCCCATCGCCAGGGTGAGCGAAGCCTTCTCGGGCAAGCTTTCGAGCAGCAGCAGCGTGTGCACCCACACGTCGCCCTCAGGATGGAACTGCGGCGGCTGGTCGACCCCGTGCATCTTGTCCACTTCCGGCAGCACTTCCTTCAGTAGCCCGGTCTGGTCGAGCAGCTCGAAGGCGCGGCGCGCGCGGCCTTCGGTGAGCATCTTCACCAGTTCGTCGCGCACGCGCTCGCGGCTGACTTGGTGGATTTGCGACCGCAAGTTGCGGATCGCTTCGAACGTTGCCGTGTCGATCTGGTATCCGAAGCGCGCGGCGAAGCGCACGGCGCGCAGCATGCGCAGCTTGTCCTCGGCGAAGCGGCGTTCCGGCTGGCCGATGGTGCGGATGATGCCCGCGCTGAGGTCGGCACGCCCGCCGACGTAGTCCAGCACTTCGTTGTTGAGCGGATCGAGTAGCAGGCCGTTGATGGTGAAGTCGCGGCGCTGCACGTCTTCCTTCGGGTCGCGCGTGAAGGTGACCTGGTCGGGATGGCGGCCGTCGGTGTAGAGGCCATCGCTGCGAAAGGTGGCGACTTCCACCACTCCGGAAACTTTGTCATCCTGAACGTAGCGACGGACCTGTTTTTTTTCTTCTTCACCACCTCCATCCACCGGCACCAGCACCACCCCAAACTGCGCTCCCACCGCCCAGGTCCGCGGGAAGATGCGCATCACCTCGTTGGGCGTGGCGTCGGTCGCGACGTCGTAGTCGGCGGGCTCGCGCCCCAGCAGGAGGTCGCGTACACATCCACCCACGAGGTACGCCTGGTACCCGTGCTGGCGAAGCGTGCGCACGATCTCGGTGGCGGACTGTTTGGCAGTTAGCACTTAGCAGTTAGCACTTAGCCACTCAAAGGCAGAGCTGCACCATCTCCCAAGGGCTAAGTGCCAAGTGCTAATTGCTAAATGCTTCAACGTGCTTCGATGTTCGCGAACACCATCGAATAGTATAGATACATGGCAGCTGCGTACATCCTCGGCATAGAGACCTCCTGCGACGAAACCGCGGCGGCCGTGGTGCGCTCGGGTGAGCAGGTGGTGTCAAACGTGGTCGCATCGCAGATCGCGACCCACTGGCCCTACGGCGGTGTGGTGCCGGAGCTGGCATCGCGCGAGCACCTGCGCGCCATCGTACCGGTGGTCCGGCAGGCGCTCGAGGAGGCCGGCCAGACCTACGAATCGGTAGATGCCATCGCCGTAACTCAGGGACCGGGGCTGGCCGGGGCGCTACTGGTGGGCGTCAGCTACGCCAAGGCATTGGCGTTCGCGCTCGACAAGCCGTTGATCGCCGTCAATCACCTCGAAGGCCACATCCACGCGGTGCTGCTCGAGGAGAAGCAGAAGGGCAACCGCGAGATCCGCTTCCCGGTGCTGGCGCTGGTGGTCTCGGGCGGACACACGCACCTGTATCTGGCCGAGGCCAAAGAGCAGGGCTGGACCTACGAGAACGTCGGCCAGACCCGCGACGACGCCGCCGGCGAAGCGTTCGACAAAGTCGCAAAGCTCTTGGCGCTCGGCTATCCCGGCGGGCCGGTGATCGACAAGCTGGCGCGCCACGGCAATCCCGAAACGGTGAAGTTCCCCCCCGCACACATCAAAGGACGCCCGCGCCCGGGCCGCGGCCGCCGCCGGGCGGGCGCCGACCATCCCGGCATGACTTTCGACTTTTCCTACAGTGGGATAAAAACCGCGGTGCTGCGTTACACCGAGACCCACAACATGCAGCAAGCGATCGAGCAACGCCGCCGCACGCTGGCCGAAATGAAATCGGCCAAGGCGGACGAGGTACTGAAGCTCTGCGACCGGCAGACCCTCGACCTGATCGCATCATTCCAGCGAGCCATGGTCGCGGACCTGGTCGGCAAGACTCTGAATGCCGCCGGCGAACTCGATGTTGCCACGCTCTTCATCACCGGAGGCGTGGCGGCCAACAGCGAACTGCGCGCGCGCTTCGAGCGCGAGGCGGCGATGGCTGGTCTGCCGGTGTATTTCCCTTCGCGTCCGCTGTCCACCGACAACGCCGCCATGATCGCCGCCGCCGCCTACCCCAAGTTCCTGGCCCGCGACTTCGCCGGGCTGGAACTCTCAGCCGAGGCTTCTCTTCCGCTTAAATAAGGCGCTGATTCGCCCCGCCTCTCGGTACTCGGTACTTGGTACTCGGTACTCACACCGGCACACTACGGCGTCATCAGGGGATACGGCCAGGGATCGGACAGGCTCTGGGCTATGCGTCGTCAGTCCCGGTGCGCTCTTCGATGGCCATGTCCTTGAATTCGCTGGATTCAAAGACCAGGGCACATTCCAGGCACTCGACGAATTCGCTGTCTTCGTCGCGTGCCACGACGCGCACACGAGGGTGCGTGCAGGGCTTGTCCATGGTGACTCGCTGGCGTGCTGCTTCGGAGGATGGTAGGGGCTGGAGTGAACTCATATCCGGAAAATGCACCGGAAACGCGGGTATTGTAGCCCGGCCTGATAGCTTGTCAAGAGTTTCGTGGGAAACCCTGGTAATGGGTGCACCGCCCGCGGGTACCCCCGGGGCGGTGACCCCCACACCTGGGCCTCACGCCTGCTGAATGCTGTACAAAACCGAACGGGCCAAGGCGATTCTCGCTAGAATGAGAATTGCGCCCGTATCGGAAACGCCCTCATGACGCCTAACACCGTGACCGTAGATGGTCAGGAGGTGAAGCTGCCCATCTACCTCGACAACCACGCCACCACGCCGCTCGATCCCCGCGTGCTGGACGAGATGCTGCCTTACCTCAAGGAGAAGTTCGGCAACGCCGCCAGCCGCAGCCACCAGTTCGGCTGGGAGGCGGAGGCAGCGGTCGAGAAGGCGCGCGAGCAGGTGGCCAGGCTGATCGGCGCCACGGCCAAGGAGATCGTCTTCACCTCCGGCGCCACCGAGAGCGACAACTTGGCCATCAAGGGCGTCGCCGAAACACATCGCGACAAGGGCAACCACATCGTGACCTGCGTCACCGAGCACAAGGCGGTCCTCGATAGCTGCAAGCATCTTGAGAAGGAGGGCTACCGCGTCACCTACCTGCCCGTGGGCAAGGACGGCCTCATCAGCCTGGAAGACCTCGAGCGCGCGCTCGACGACCAGACCATCCTGGTCTCGATTATGTTCGCCAACAACGAGATCGGCGTGCTGCAGCCCATCGCCGAGATCGGCAGTATCTGCCGCGAGCGCGGCATCCTGTTCCACACCGACGCGGTGCAGGCGGTGGGCAAGATCCCGGTGGACGTCAACCAGCAGAACATCGACATGGCCTCCATCTCCGGGCACAAGATCTGCGGGCCCAAGGGAGTGGGCGCGCTCTACGTGCGCAGGAAGAGCCCGCGGGTCGAACTGGCGGCCATGATCGATGGCGGCGGGCACGAGCACGGCATGCGCTCCGGCACGCTGAACGTCCCGGGGATCGTGGGGCTGGGCAAGGCGTGCGAGCTGTGCCGCGAGGTGTTGGCCGCGGAAGCGGTGCGGCTCAAGGCGCTGCGCGACCGGCTCAAAGACAAGATCTTCGCCGGGCTCGATGAGGTGTACGTCAACGGCTCGATGGAGCAGCGGCTGCCCGGCAACCTGAACCTCAGCTTCGCCAACGTGGACGCGGAGCCGCTGCTGATGGGCATCAACGATGTGGCGGTCTCGACGGGATCGGCCTGCTCGTCGGCTGCGATCGAGCCCTCACACGTGCTGAAGGCGCTGGGCGCGGGCGACCTGACACATGGTTCCATCCGCTTCGGCATCGGCCGCTTCAACACCCAGGCGGAGATTGATTACGTCGCCGCCCGCGTGGTGGAAACGGTCAAGCGCCTGCGGGAACTTTCGCCCCTGTGCGAAACTCAACCAGGCCAGTGATTAGGTGGGTCGGCTGTCATGGGCAAGGCAAAGCTCATAATCCGGAAAGCGATCGGAGTCGTAGCTGCGATTGCGGCAGTCGTTTTTGTTCTTGTACCTCCTGGGCCATACCCGATTCTGTTCTTTGGTTCCATCGTTGTACTTCTTATCTGCCTTGTTGTATGGCTACTCTTATTCGGTGACGAACATACTGGTTGGTGGCCGGACAAGCCCGGTAAGCCCTAGTCCGCCCCCGCCTCACACGCCGGCAGTTCCGGCTCATGTTCGGCTCCCACCTGCGGCTTGACCTTAGCGATGGTCGCCAGCGCAACCGCCACGATGATGATCGCACTCCCCGCTGCGATGTGGCCGTCCACGCGCTCGCCAAGGAAGTGCCACCCGAGAATCGGTTCGCGGGTCGGCTACCTCACACGCCGTCGCACGTCGACATGGTTTTGGCGATTGAGTCAAATTGTCCCGTGCTTGCCAGGTCAGCGGACAAGCTGTCGCAGGCGAGCCGCGAGGGCCAGTCTCTCGAATGGTGCTACCTTGTTGATTTCAAAGAGTATTTTTCAGGGGGCGAATTTTTGTGTCTGGCGCCCAACGTGCAAACTACTGTCATAGTTCAACACAATTAGCCCACTACCAACGTGCTCTATGTGCAGACAGAGCCGTTAGAGTAAACCTGGGAGGCGACGATGGCACGAGCAAAGGGTTTTTCGCTGGTCGAGCTACTGATTGTTGTGACCGTGATCCTGCTGCTGGCAGCGATCGCGATTCCGAATCTTCTGCGGTCGCGGGTGGCCGCCAATGAAGCATCGGCAGTCGGGTCGCTCCGCGCCATCAACGACGCCGAAATCACCTACAACTTGGCCTATCCCAACCCGGGGTTTGCCTGTGCCCTGAGCCAACTGGGACCTCCATCGGGCGGCGGCGCGGCGAGTTCCGCCGGGGCGGGCCTCATCGATGCAGCCCTGGCGTCGGGCTCGAAAAGCGGCTACAACTTCGCTCCGGGGAGTTGCCCTGTGGCCACCAATTCGAACATCGTAACTGGGTATCAGTGGGGAGCCGATCCGATCACTCCCGGCAGTACGGGGCAGCGGCACTTCTGTACCGACAGCACCGTTGTCATCAAGTCCGACCCTACCAGTTCATCGACATGCCTGGTGTCCGGCTCCCCGATCTAAAGGACCGAAGCCGAACGATCGTGGGAGGAGCAATAACGGCAACAGGAAGGGGACAGGGGGGAGTGGCGGCCGATGCCGCCCGCAAAGCAGCGGAACGGGCGTCCCAACCTGACCACATGGCGACCTGACGAGGTCGCCGTTTTGTTTGCAGGCAAATAGGTAGACGGCTTCTTTTCCGCCCATTCGCAGTTGGCCTCGCAAAAAGAGCGCTGCCGACGAGTTAGTCTGCTCCCGCTTCGCAGGCTGGCAGTTCCGGCTCGTGCTCAGCGCCCACCTGCGGCTTGACCTTGGCGCTGGTGGCGAGCGCAACCGCCACAATGATGATCGCAGTCCCTGCCGCGATGTAGCCGTCCACACGCTCGCCCAGGAAGTACCACCCGAGAAACACGGCAATCACGGGGTTTACGTAGGCGTACGTCCCCACCTTCGACGTGGGCACGTTCTTCAGCAGCCAGATATATGCGGTGTAACCGACCAGCGAACCAAAGACCACGAGGTAGGCGATAGCGGCCAGACCGCGCATGGTCCACTGCACCCGCGCCGGCTCACCGAGCAGGAATGCGATCCCCAGGTTGAGGAACCCGGCGATGACCATCTGCCAGCCGGTGGCGGTGAAGGCGTCCATCGCTCCCTGCCAGCGGCGCGAGAGCACCGAGCCCACCGCCCACACGAAGGAAGATGCGATCAGGCAGACGGAGGCGAACAGCTCCATGCGTCCGCCAGCCGTGGGCGCAACCAGCTTGGGCCACAGCAGGACCAGCGTTCCCACCGCGCCCAGCGCCAGGCCGACCAGGCCGCGCGCGGCTAGGCGCTCGCCGCGCAGGATCCAGGTGTCGAGCACCAGGAACCATATCGGCACCGAGGCCACGATGAGCGACGCCAGGCCGCTGCGCACGTACAGTTCCGCCCAGCAGAGCACGACGTTGGAGACGCTGAGCAGCAGCACCCCGATGATCCCCTGGCGCAGAAACTCGCGGCCGGTGATGGCGACGCGGCGTCCGGTGAGCGCGCAGGCCGCCAGCATGATGATGCCGGCGATGGGGAAGCGAACGCCGGTCATCAATTCGGGGCCGATGCGCTCGACGGCGATGCGAATGCCCAGGTAGGTCGACCCCCAGAAGACGTACACCAGCCCGAAAGCCAGGGCGACGCGAAAGCGAAATTGGCGTTCGGCGGCGGTCATGAGGGTAAGGGTTACGCTATCAGACGCACGAGGTTGGGATTCGGTTCGGGAACAGCCGGGTTTCTCTTCTTTGGCGTCATCCGAAGCGACGTCCGATGGAGGGTAGGGAGCAAACGTCACGCGGTCCAGGGATTGATGAGCGGAACTGGGATATCTTCAAAGTGCGCCGTATTGCGGGTTGCCAGCGCGGCATGTCGGGCGATCACGATCCCAGCTATCAGGGTGTCGCGCAAGTCACCGGGCCGCCCTTTCTTGTGCCGCAACGCCATTAGATCACCGGCCTGCTGGGCAGCAGCAACATCGAAAGGAACCACCCGACCGCCGATTCTTTCCAGAACTTCTTCGAACGCCTGCATCAGTAGGGATCGCCGCCTCCCACTCGGCATGATCTGGAGTCCGAATCGTACTTCAAGAACGGTGATGGCCGTTATCCAAATGGATGTTCGAGGCTGCCGGTCAAGCCACGTTATGACGTTCTGCTCTGGTGTCTGGCGCATCAGCGCCGAAAGCACGTTTGTGTCAAGGATGATCATGGCTCAAAGGACACAGGTTTGATCTCTTCTCCCCGCAGCTCAGGAATATCGGAATCCAGACCAACCTTGGCAAAGAAGGCGGAGATTTCCGTACCCAATCCGCCAGCGGGATCGTGTTCCTCGTGAACGGCGCTGCGCAGAATATCTCGCACCTCCTCTTCCATGCTGCGGCCATTCCGTCTAGCACGGCGTTGCAGCCGTGCCTTGACGGCACCCTCAATGTTGCGCACAACAAGCTGTGCCACGATTGCCTCCTTAACCATACACTGATATCATGATATCACAAACTGTACAAAGGACGAGCGATGAACCGCGTGCTCATTCCCAGCCGGGCAATGACCGCTCGTGCCTCGACCTGGGGGTTACGCGGCGGCATCCAAGTGGCTATAATCTTGTTTAGGAGTCCGGTTATGAAGCTCGTCCCGATCGACAAGTTCCATTGTCCGTCGCAGGCTCGCCCCAACCTCTTCGCGGGCGACTAGTTCCCTCCTCAATTTTGGTTTAGAAGGCGCCTCGACCGAGGCTGAAATCCGCACGCGTAGCGTGCCCAACGACCAAAAGAACCAAAGAGGAGGATCCCATGGCCACGACCATCGTACCCACTGCCGGTCCCAAGATTCGCACCCGCCTGCCCGGGCCCAACGCCCAGCGCGTGCTTGCCGGGGACCAGACTTATATTTCGCCGTCCTACACTCGCAGCTATCCGCTGGTCGCCAAGCGCGGCCGGGGCGTGGTGATCGAGGACGTTGACGGCAACGAGTTCTTCGATTTCGCCGCCGGCATCGCCGTGGTTTCTACCGGCCACTGCCATCCCGAGGTGGTCAGCGCCATCCAGAGGCAGGCCGCGGAACTGATCCACATGTCCGGCACGGACTTCTACTACGAGAACATGATCACGCTCGGGGAGCGCCTCTCGCGCATCGCGCCCATGAAGGGGCCGCACAAGGTCTACTACGGCAACTCGGGGACCGAGGCGGTGGAGGCGGCCATGAAGCTGGCGCGCTATCACACCAAGCGGCAGAACATCATTGCCTTCTACGGCGCGTTCCACGGCCGGACCATGGGTTCGCTCTCGATGACCGCATCGAAGGTGCAGCAGCGCCGCCGCTTCTTCCCACTGGTGCCGGGCGTGACCCACGTGCCGTATCCCTACGTGTACCGCCGCCCCGCGGGCACGGACGCGCGGCAGTATGCCATCGACTGCGCGCGCTTCATCGAGGACAAGCTGTTCAAGACCACGCTGCCGCCGGAGGAAGTGGCGGCCATCTTCGTAGAGCCCATCCAGGGTGAAGGCGGATACGTGGTCGCGCCGCCGGAGTTCATGCAGGAGCTGCGGCGCATCTGCGATCAGCATGGCATCCTGCTGGTGGCCGATGAAGTGCAGTGCGGCGCCGGGCGCAGCGGCAAGTGGTGGGCCATCCAGCACGCCGGCGTCGAGCCGGATATCGTCTGCATCGCCAAGGGGATCGCTTCCGGCATGCCCTTGGGCGTGACCCTCACGCGGGCGGAGATCATGGACTGGGTGCCGGGTTCGCACGCCTCGACGTTTGGCGGCAATCCGGTGTGCAACGCGGCGGCGCTGGCGACCATCGACGTGCTGGAGCGCGAGGGCATGCGCAATGCCGAGCGCGTTGGGCGGCACATCATGGACCGCCTGCGCACCTGGCCGGCGCGTCACCCGATGGTGGGCGACGTCCGCGGCCTCGGCCTGATGATCGGTGTCGAGATCGTCAAGGACCAGCGCACCCGGGAAACGGCGCACGACGAGCGCGACCAGATCGTGCAACTGGCGTTCGAGCGCGGCCTGCTGTTCCTGGGCGCGGGCGAGAACACCCTGCGCGTGTGCCCGCCGCTGGTGGTCACGCCGGAACAGGCCGACATCGCGCTGGATGTGCTGGAGGAGTGCATCACGATGGTCGAGAAGAAATAAGAATCACGCCGCGGACCAGCGCGTGAATTGAGCCATTGAGTCATCGGGCCATTGGGCCATTGGGCCATTAAAACCGGGCTCAATGGCCCAATGATTTCAATGGTTCAATGACTCAATTCCGCTTGAATCCGTGGCGGCTTTTGTATCGTCCAACGACGGATGCCCCACAAGCTCACAGCCCGTGGCTGGCTTGCCCTGCTCGTCTGCGTGACGCTGTGGGGATCGGGCTTCATCGGCATCCGCATCGCGCTGACGGCCTATTCGCCGGCGCACCTGGCGTTGTTGCGGTTCCTCGCGGCATCGGTGACCATTTTGCTGTATGCCGTCTTTGCCCGCGTGCGGCCACCCGCGCGCAAAGACCTCGCCTACATTCTCATGACCGGCTTCGTCAGCATCACCGTGTACCACGTGGCGCTCAACGCCGGTGAGCGGACGGTGACCGGCGGGGCGGCCAGCATGCTGGTGGCCTCGGGACCGATCTTCTCCGCGCTGCTGGCGCGGGTCGCCCTCGACGAGCGGCTGCGGGTGTGGGGATGGATCGGGATCGCGGTCAGCTTCCTGGGGGTGTCGCTCATCGCCATCGGCGAAGGTGGCGGAGTGCATTTCAACCGCGGCGCATTTCTCGTGCTGATAGCGGCCATGGCCACGGGCATCTCGGTGGTCCTGCAGAAGCATTACCTCAAGACTTACAACGTCACCGATTTTTCGACCCACCTGATCCTGGCTGGTATGCTGTTCCTGCTCCCATTCCTGCCGGGTTTGGGGACGGCGATCCGCTATGCACCGCTGAAGCCGACGCTGGCGGTGGTGTACCTGGGCGTGTTTCCCGCGGCCATCGCCTACCTGACCTGGGGATACGTGCTGAAGCGCACTCCGGCATCGGTCGCCGCCAGCTCGCTCTATACCGTCCCGATCTTCGCCATCTTGATCGGCTGGATGGTTCTGCGGGAGGTCCCCAGCGCGCTCTCCATCGCGGGCGGCGCTCTGGCCTTCGCCGGGGTCACGCTGGTGAACACCAAAGGCCACGCGCCGAAACCCGTGGATCTCCCCGTGTACGCCGGGGAGGGCGGGGATTGACAGCGGTCATTGGTCGTCGGCCAAAGTCTCGAGGTCTCGCTGGAACGGCAGAAACTGCTATCCTGAAGTTGGCCCCGCTCTGGCAGTCATGCAGACTCTGCTCACATCAGCTCCCCCGCAAGTTCCGGCCAAGAAGCATGTGGGGCGATGGGTAGTTTTCGGCTTGCTAGTGCTGGCCTCATCAGCGTTCGGCGCGCTGGCCGGCCTGCTGTTCGTTTACTCCACCGACCTGCCACAGGTGGAGGAGCTGGAGCGCTACCGCCCCAGCTCGATCACCGAACTCTACGACGACCAGGGCCGCGTAATCGGCTCCTTCGCGCTGCAACGGCGCGTGATCGCCTCCTACAACGACTTCCCCAAGTCGCTGCGCGACGCCGTGATCTCCACTGAGGACAAGGAGTTCGAAAAGCACTGGGGCGTGGACTTCTACCGTATCTTCGGAGCCGCCTGGCGCGACCTGATGTCGGGCAGCAAGGCGCAGGGCGCCTCCACGCTGACCATGCAACTGGCGCGCAACCTGTTTCTCTCGCCCGAGCGAACGTACCGGCGCAAGCTGCAGGAGATCATGCTGTCGCTGCAGATCGAGCGCCGCTTCACCAAGCCGCAGATCTTCACCATGTATGCCAACCAGATCTTCCTCGGGCACGGCGTGTACGGCTTCGAGGCCGGGGCGGAGTTCTACTTCGGCAAGAAAGCCAAAGACCTGACGCTGGAAGAGGCGGCGCTGCTGGCCGGCATGCCCAAGGCGCCGAGCCTTTACTCGCCCATCAACAATCCCGAGCGGGCGGTGCGGCGGCGCAACCTGGTGATCAACAACCTGCTGGAAGACGGCAAGATCACCACCGACGAAGCCACGCGCGCCAAGAGCGCCCCGCTCAAGCTGAACGTACAGTGGGACACCAACTCGCTGGCGCCGAATTTCGTGGAAGAAGTGCGGCAATATCTGGAGAAGAAGTACGGCAGCGACAAAGTGCACGAGGGCGGGCTGCGGGTTTACACCACGCTGGACATGGACCTGCAGAAGACGGCCAACCAATCGCTGCTCGACGGTTTGGCCGCCTACGAGCGCCGTCACAGCTGGAAAGGACGGCTGCGAAACGTCCTGGCTATGGGCGCCACGCTCGACGGCTTCCGCGATCCCGATTGGCAAGAACCTTTGGAGGTGGGCAGTTATGTCCACGCGCTGGTGCGCTCGGTGTCGAGCACCAGCGCCATCGCGAAGTTCGGCAAGTATCTGGCGACCATTGGTCCTGAGGAGACGGCGTGGACGGGCAAGCGGTCGCCCCACGAATTGCTTGCGGAAGGCGACATTGTGTACGTCAAAGTGCAGTCGCTGGCGGCGGACGGCACCGCCACGGTCAGCCTGGAGCAGGACGCGGGCACGCAGGGCGCTCTCATCGCGCTCGAAAACTCCACCGGCGACATCAAGGCCATGGTGGGCGGTCGCGATTTCGATCAGTCCAAGTTCAACCGTGCCACCCAGGCCCTGCGCCAGGTGGGTTCGGCGTTCAAACCCTATGTGTACACCACCGCGATCGAGAAAGGCGCTTCGCCCGACGACGTCATCCTCGACGCTCCGGTGACTTTCACCACCGCGTCCGGTCCCTATGCTCCCCACAATTACGATGGCAGATTCGAAGGCACCATCACGCTCAGGCGGGCGCTCTCGCAATCGCGCAACATCCCTGCTCTAAAGCTCGCCGACCGCCTGGGGATAAATACGATCATCGAGACGGCACGGCGCTTCGGTATTACCTCACCCTTGCCGGCTTATCTGCCGGTGGCCATCGGCGCCGCCGAGGTGACCCTGATAGAGCAGACCGCGGCCTTCACCACTTTCCCCAATGACGGCGTGCGGGTGGTGCCGCGCTACATCCGCCGGGTCACCGACTACCAGGGACAGGTGCTGGAGGAAGATTATCCCGAGGTTCGGGACGTGATCACTCCGCGGACGGCGCGGGTGATGACCTCCCTGCTGCAACAGGTGGTGCAGCACGGAACGGCATACGCCGCCGCGACCCTGAAGCATCCGCTGGGCGGCAAGACGGGCACGACCAACGACTTCACCGATGCCTGGTTCATCGGCTTCTCTCCCTCGATCACTTGCGGGGTGTGGGTGGGCTTCGACGAGAAGAGAACCCTGGGCAACAAGGAGACGGGGGCGCGCGCTGCCTTGCCTATCTGGATGGACTTCATGCGGGTGGCCCTCGAGGGACGCGACAACGAGAACTTCACTCCACCCCAGGCCATTCCCCACGCCGCCGTCGCCCAGACCTTGGACACCGCCGACCAGGCGCCGGGGGATGGCGAGACACACTAAGAACGTCGTCGGCTGTTGGTCCCTTCGCTTCGCTCAGGGCAGGCTAAAGTCGGTCGTCGGCCAAAATCCGACACGCATAGACAGGGAGGAATTAACCTTGGGATCATTGCGTTTCCCAGGTGGAAGCCCACGCCTTCAGGCGTGGGGATAGGGGTCAACTCTGCGATGCGGCTTCAGCCGCTGAAGCGAACCGGCACGAACCCACGGTCGCCTAAAGGCGCTTCGCTTATCAGCGAGCATTTCCCACGCCTGAAGGTGTGGGCTTCCGCGATGCTCGAGGCATTTCCGACGAGTTCCGGCTACTGCTGGTCGGCCTGGCGGCGCTCGGCGCTGCTCATCTGCCCGTACAGCTCGTCGCGCTCCCGCGCCAGCCAGGGATTGCTCGGGGCCATCTGCAAGGCTGAACTGAACCAGCGGTAGGCAGCCGCGCGGTCGAGCGGAACGCAGGTGCCGGTCGCATAGAGCGCGCCCATCTGGCTGGTGGCCTCGGCGCTGGGATGTTTCATCGCCTCGCGCAGATAAGCCAGGCCGGTTGTGCAGTCTTGGCGCACGCCTTGGCCGCGGATGTACTTCTGCGCCAGGTGCAACAAGGCATCGTTCTGCGGCGCAACTGCCTCCGCCGGCTTCTGGCGGCTGGCGTGGGCGAACTTAGCCGCCTTCCCGGTCTTCTTTTGTGGAGCAGCATTTTCCGTTACATCAGGAATTGGTTTCACCGGTTCGGCCGACTTCTCAATGGCAGCCGGGACTGCATTGTCATCCGGCTTCGAGGGCGGACTGAGAGTCGCAGCCGCCTGCGGTCCCACATCCGGAGTAACTCCAGTACTTGGTGGTGCGTCGTTGGCAGAGGCGGATGGCTGGGAAGCGGCGGCTGGGGAATCCTCAGGTACAGGATTCGGCGCCGGCGCTGTCGGCGCCGGTGGCTGCGGGTTCACGCGTTCGAACACAGCAGCATAGAGCTGGCCGGCCCGCGCGCGCACCTCCGACTTGAATTGCAGCCCTGCCAGCACCGCTGCCAGGAGCAACATCAGCGCAATCCACCATCCACGATGGCTGCGCGGCTCTTCCTCGTCCAGGAGATAGGCGCCGGCCTGGTTGGGTTCGGCACCGAGGCCAAGAAACGAAGGCCCGGTTACAGCAGGCCGGGGACTTGAGGGACGACGCGGGGGTGGCTCCGAGTCCAGACCGAGGATAGAAGAAGGGCGAGACGGGCCGCCGCCAGCGTCTGTTTCCTGCTGCGGCGGAGAAGCCTGTTCGGCAGGCTCAGACGACGCCTCCAGGCGGTTGCCGCACATTCCGCAATAGCGATTCTGTTCCGGATTATTGTGACCGCAGCGCCCGCAACGCATGCAAACCCCCTCCTCGGCCAGAGGTATAGGTTATTCGATGCTGCCGCCGCCGGGCCGTGCCGCCTGCGGTTCCCTCACAAAAGAAAAGGGGCGACCTGACGGCCGCCCCGATAGCTGCTGATGCGGGAGACCGCATCCGCTTTAGAGAGGTTGTACGTTCTCTGCCTGCCAGCCCTTCGGTCCTTTTACGACGTTGAACTGGACGGCCTGACCCTCTTGCAGGCTGCGGAAGCCCTCGCTCTGGATCGCCGAGAAATGAACGAAAACATCTTCGCCATTCTGCCGGCTGATAAAGCCGTAGCCCTTGGCGTCGTTAAACCACTTTACAGTTCCTTGCTCCATCGTGTTGCACACATCCTTGTTTTGATTTTGCTCTGAGATGAATCGGAAGGTACTACGAGGCAGATGACGCTGTTCAGCGGATGCTGCTCCAACCGCCGCTTCAATCTAAAGCGTCTTTAGTATACAGGAAACCCCGTGCCAAAGGCTAGCCGAACCTAACCAGCAACGGCTCAAGGCACATAACTCACAGGCAAGGAACGAGTTACCGACTGCCCACGGACGCGGAAGACGATGAACTCGCTCACCACGAAATTCACCAGCGAACACCCCGCGATGCTTACCAGGTTGGCGGGCAGAGATGGCAGGTGCACCTGGCCGACTAGCAATCGCATCAGCAGCAGGTTTCCAAAAATCGAGACCGCACCCGTGGTCAGGTTGAAGCGAACCAGGCGCATGAGTGCCTGGCGCCGGGTGAGGCTCGCGCGGTCCGCCCACGTGAAGCGCTCGTGCCAGAGGAAGTTGTGCAGCACGGCCGCCTCGACCGCCAGGGCCGTGGCCGGCAGATAGTCCAACTTGAAGACACCAGTCAGGATTCCCAGCACCGCCAACTGCACCACGATCCCGATGGCGCCGACCAGGTTGAACTTCAGCCAGCGGCATCCGGTAGTCCTCATGTTTTCAGCGGCCATCACCGGATCGTCTCCTGGCGATAGAGCGTCAGCGTGTGCTGAATGGCGGAGACGATCAGCATCACTCCCATGGCCGCGATGGCAATCACACCTCCCACATCGAACAGTCGGAAGGCATGGCCGAGAATATGCACCGTAGGCCGGAAAAACAGCGTGACGTTGCCGATGGCCAGCAGAATGCGGATCTCGGTGGGGCCGAAGATCCAGTACGAGAGCTGGAAATGCCCCAGCGTGTAAGTGGCCAGGTATACCTCGATCGAGAGCATGAGGAAGACGATCAGCATCGCGATGGCCACGCCCCAGTGCAGGTATCCGGAGATGGCCAGGCCGCCCATCAGGAATGCGGCGCCGAAGGTGTCGATGATGTGGTCCACATAGAAGCCGTAACGCGGACGCTGCTGGTTGCGGAAGCGCGCCAGGGTGCCGTCGAGCGAATCGCCAAGCCAGTTGAGGCCGATGAAGAACGTGGCCGCGAGCAGCGCGTACTTGTTCCACCCCGCCAGCGCATAGGACGCTCCCGCCAGGAACTGCGCAGCGAAGCCGAGGAGCGTCAGGTGGTCGGAGTTGATGCCGGCTGGAGTGCGCGCCGCCAGCCATAACAGGATTCTTTTTTCGACGCCCGAAGAAAGGCTCTCCTGGACGCGCCGGGCGTTGGTGAAGGACAGCTTGCGCAGTTCGCCGGGCTTGAACTGCGTTCCAGCGGCGCCTCCCATATCGGTGTATTCGAGTTCGATCAACTGGTTTTGCGCAGACATGGTGATTCTCCTGTCATCAAAGGTTGGGGCCAGCGACTGCCGCCTGCCGCGCGACAACCACCTTTCGGGTAGTGGTGAGAGTGAACTCGAGCGACTCGCGGGGGATGCTTTGGACGAACGGCCCGATAAGCCAGCCCAGGCCGGTGGGAACGTCGCGGGTGAGCGAGATGGCCTCGCACTGAATGAAGACCCCGTCCGCGACCTCGAGGAAGCGCCAGTAGGTGTCCAGCTCCCACAGGAAGCCGTGGCCGTTGCCAGGCGGAAGATCACGCTCGTCGCTGCGACCGGGGTTCTCCACCTCGGCGATGCGCGTGCTGTGCGATCGGGAATAGGCGCGGTGCGAGTCAAGACGGGCGAAATGCACGTCATATTCAGTGTCGAGAATGACGGTGACTACCTTGTGCTTCCTCAACCGCAGGAAGATATGGAAGTCATCGCCCTGTCGCCACAGCAGGCGCGAGCGCAGGACTTCGGGTGAATAGACAGTCTGGTGGTGGTCGTAATCCTGGAAGACGGTCAACGCCCGATCGAGGGTCGCGCCCGGAATAAAGACGATCCCGGCCCAATGGTGGATCAAACCGCGCGGTACGCGGGCCTCGGCCCCGCCTTTCTCTTTATTCACACGCTCGATGACCATCTCGCCGCGCCGTAGTTGCTGGTAGGTTTGGTCGCGGCGCTCCTCCGGCCAGCCGTCGGGAAGCAGGAAGGGCTTTCCGGCGCGGAGTTCGTCTTCCATCCTTTGTTCCGCCTGGCGGACATAGCGCTCGAAGGGTTCGACTGTCTCCGGCTTCAGCTCAACCGTGTGCGCCAAGCCGGGGGTTGCGAACATCCACGCCAGCGGAAGAGCCATGGCCACGGTGCGGATTCGCTCGCGCATGCGGATCTCCTGTTCGTCGGCTAGCATCGCCCAAGTTCGCCGATCACTTCAATGCACTGCGGGTAAAACGTCGTCCAGCCCGGGGACATTTGATAAGTGCCGCGAGAACAGATCGTTAGGCGGATGGATAACTTGCGCCGGGCTGCGGCGTGTAAACTAAAACGCTCCGGCGGGAGCCTCCATGCAGTCTGCTACCGGCCAGAACCGCGTCTTCCGCTTCGGTCTCTACGAGGCCGACACGGCTGCGGGCGAGCTGCGCAAGAACGGCCGCAAAGTCAAGCTTCAGGAGCAGCCTTTCCGCGTGCTGCTGCTGCTTCTCGAGCGTCCGGGGGCGATTGTTACCCGTGAAGAAATCCGGCGGGCGCTCTGGTCAGACGACACCTTCGTGGATTTCGACCACAGCCTCAACACCGTGGTCAACAAGCTGCGGGACGCGCTCGACGATGCCGCCGCGAACCCCCGGTTCATCGAGACGCTGGCCCGCCGCGGATACCGCTTCATCGCTCCAGTGGAGGCGGTTGGCGGCGAGCCGTCGGCTGCCGCCGTGAGTCCGGCGGAGGCGCCGAGCGAATCGTCAGCCAGCCGCTCGGCGCTGCTGACGCACCCGGACGAACTTCCCCCCGCGTCGCGCAGCACCGTGCGCGTGCTCTTCGGGCTGATCCAGGTGATGTACCTGTGCTTCTACCTGATATCGCTCGGCAAGCTGGGTTCGATCGAGAGGATCGTGGAACCGATGATCTCGCGCCCGCACTGGATCCTGGCGTTGGTGCTGGTGACAGCGGTGGTCGGCATCCCCACCCGCCTCTACCTGCTGGCCGGCGTGGCCTTCGATTCCAGGAGCCTGCACCACAAATTCCGCAAGCTGTTCCCGTTCATTTTCCCGTTGGATGAACTGTGGGCGCTGGCGCCGTTCCTCGCTGCCCACCAACTGGGGCTCGGACTCGCCTTCGCCGCGACGGCCGCGCTGCTGTATCTTCCCTTCTCGCAGCGGACGCTGATGTTGATGGGAAACAAGGCAGTCCGGTGACCGGTGGTGAGACGTCGGCGCTACACCTGGACCGTCTCCATCTCCCGCGCTTCTTTGTGAAGATTCTCAAACAGAATGCTCGAGAGATAGCGCTCGCCGCAGTCTGGGATCACCACCACGATCAGCTTGCCGGCATTTTCCGGGCGCTGGGCCACGCGCACGGCGGCCACCACGGCCGCACCCGATGAGATGCCCACCAGCAGGCCCTCTTCGCGTGCCAGCCGGCGAGCCGTTTCGACCGAATCGTCGTTGTTAACAGCAAGGATTTCGTCGATGAGCTCGGTGCGGAGTATCTCGGGGATGAATCCCGCGCCGATGCCCTGGGTCTTGTGCGAGCCCGGCGGGCCGCCGGACAGCACGGCGCTCTCGGAAGGTTCGACAGCGACGATCCGGAAGCTCGGCTTCTTCGGCTTGATGTACTCGCCGACGCCGGTCAGCGTGCCCCCCGTGCCCACGCCGGAGACGAGGATGTCTACCTTGCCGTCGGTGTCGTTCCAAATCTCCGGTCCGGTGGTCTCGCGATGAATCTTGGGGTTGGCAGGATTGGCGAACTGCTGCGGCATGAACCCGCCGGGCGTGGCAGCCAGGATCTCCTGGGCCTTGGAGATGGCGCCCCGCATGCCCTTGGCGCCCGGCGTCAGCACCAGCTCGGCGCCGAAGGCCCGCAGCAGCACGCGACGTTCAAGGCTCATCGAGTCAGGCATGGTCAGGATCAGCCGGTAGCCGCGGACGGCGGCCACGAAGGCCAGCCCGATGCCGGTATTGCCGCTGGTCGGCTCGACCAGCACCGTCTTGCCGGGCGTGATCTTGCCTTGGCGCTCGGCCTCGGCGATCATGCTGACGCCGATCCTGTCCTTCACGCTGTTGCAGGGATTAAAGCTCTCCAGCTTGGCTGCGACCGCTGCCTTCGAGCCGCGCGTGACGGCGTTCAAGTAGACCAGGGGTGTGCGTCCGATAAGCTCCGTGACATCCTTGGCGATGTTCACCGCGAGTCCTTTCCGACCATGAACTCAGCGCCGACATATTAAATCCAAATCACCACGGACACACAGAGACACGGAGAATTCCCTTTACATCCCAAGGTAGGGATTGAACAGCTCTCCATCCCTCGTGTGTCAACGATGGGCTTAATGGTGATGAGAAGTCAGTTTACTGGTTGGTCGGGCGGTTGAAATGGAGGACGACTTCCAGGTCGGATTCGACCGGCTGGCCGTTCAAGCTGGCCGCCTTGTATCGCCACTGCTTGACGGCAGTGATGGCGCTCTCGCGGAACAGATCGTTACCGCTCACCCACTGTATGCCGCCCACGGTTCCGGACCTGGTGATAGTTGCCTTCACCACCACCTTGCCGGAGATCTGCAGGCGGCGAGCCGTTTCCGGATACACCGGCTCCACGCGCTGGATCAGTCGTGCCGGCAGTATGCGCGACACCGGCCCGGCGACCTCCGCGGGTGCAGGCCTGGCCAGCGCCGCGGGCAGCTCCGGGGCGGACAGCACGAGCTGCGGAGCCTGGGCTTCTGGTACCTGCGCCGCGCGCGACGTGCCAGTTGCCGGCCGCCGTAAGGGTCCGGCCGCTTCCACCACGGGCTGCGGCCCGCGCCGGATGGTGACATCCGCGGGCGCCTCCTCCGGCCTCGCTTTGGCGGGCAGCGTCGCGATGTTAGCTATCGGCGGCGGACTGAACGGGCTGTGCTCGGGCTCCGCCGCTGCGGGTTCGGGCGCCTTCGCCTCCTGCGCCTGCTCAGGTTGCGGAGTAGGAGTCGACTGCGGCGCCGGAGCGGCGGGAACATGCTTGGCCATGCTGGCCTCTCTGGCCACGTGCAAACGCCAGCCTGCAACCGCGATGACGGCGAAGATGGCCAGAACCGCTGCTGGAAGCAACCAGCGGCGACGGGAATGCGCATCGACCTCTAATCCGCTGAACGTGAGTCCGGCGCCGAAATCAGGAGCTGGCATGCTTGCAGGCTGCTTCACCAGGCTGAGCCGCGTGGGAGCGGGCCCCCCAGCCAACCCTAAGTCCCCAACCAATCTGTCTTTGCTCCCTTGGAGTGGAAAGCCGGTTTTGGTCTGCTGGGGTGGTGGACCGGAATTCCGAGCCGACTCGGCCTTGGTTTGCTGGGGTGGCAGACCGGGAGCCCCGCTGGAGCCGATTTTGCTTCGTTGTGGTGGGGAGCCGGTTTTGGTTTGCTGGAGTGGTGGACCCGGGTCCATGGCGGCGGGCAGAACCTCATCTTTCTTGGCAGGCGCCTCGAACAGATCCGAGGCGCTGTCGCGCGGCGTGGCAAGCCCAGAAGCTTTGGGCTGGGCAGCAATCGGGGCCGGCGGACTGGAACCCGGCATGACAGGCACCACGGGAGGCCCAGCAACCTCGGGGTCCTCTAGGATGCGGTCTTTGCTTGGCGGGGGTGGAAATCCGGTCTTGATCTGCTCGGGTAGCGGAGCGGTCGGCTCCGGTGGTGGCAGCGGCGTTGCGGTCGCCGGCGGCTCGGGCTGGACCGGCTCTGCCGGCGCGACGGACTCCGCCACTGGTGCTGCCTCGGCCGGCGGCGCAGGAGGCTCCGACACCACAGCCGTAACCGCCGCCTTGTCCAACGGCAGCGTGAGGGGCGCCTGCGCAACGGCGGCCGCGCGCGCCAAGTCGGGAGCGGCTTCGAAGGTTTGGGAGAGGGACTGAACCGGATGCGGGTCATCCAGGATCTCGACGATTACGTCGGAAAGCGTAGTCAGGATGAGGAGGTGCTTGTCGGTAAACGCGTTGGGAGTGTCGGAGAAAGCGGCGATCACGCCGATCACCTTCAGCCCGCGGCGGACGGGAGCGGCGGCGATAGCGCTGATCCCTAGCGCCTGGCAAGCTTCGGGATCGACCCGGGGATCGCTTTGGGCATCGTCGCAGCGCAGCGGCTCGCCGGTCCGCACGCACAGCCCGGTGAAACTGTGCTCAATGCTGAGGGTGGCTCCAACTTCGGGGGCGCTGGTGCCCCAGTTGGCGCGGCAGACCATCTCCTGGCCTTCCGTCAGCGCGATGGCGACGCCAGTGGACCCGGTAAAATTCTGCGCCCGGATGGCCACCGCCAGCAGCTTCTCCGATAGCGGTGTGTGCGCTCCGAACTCCGGTGCGGTGCGCGCCTGCTCCAGTTCCGATGTGCCTTGCCCCTGGGCCGAACCCATTCCCGACTTCTCCCGTCAAGATACTGTTGGGTGGAAACATCGTACCAAGCAGCCGATAGGAAAGAGATGACCAAAAGGGCTCCGTCCTTCACCAACAGGCGGTGCACCTCGGTCATGTCCCAGACTGGGCCGAACCCGCTTATAGTCGGCAGTGAGGGTGCGATGAAGAACATCCAGGACGTTTTGCGCGAAAAGGAAGCCGAAATCGAGAAGTTGAACCGCGAGATCAAGCTGTTGCGCGTTGCGGCACGCATGCTGGAAGACGACAACCAAAGCCAGCCCGGGCGGGCCGTTGCTGCCATGCCGCGCCACGCGGATGTGGCGGCGATGAGTCTTGAGGAACCGATGTTGGAGGTCCTGCCGGCTGCTCCGGCCAACGGCGATGTCAGCAAGCGCTGGCCCTAGTCAGACGCCCAACCCTCCGGTCAGCGGCTGAGACACTCCCCCACTCCATTCCCGCGCCGCGGTGCCTGCCTGTGGAGATGGGGTACGCCCGACGAACCGGCCTTGGCATACGCCCATTGCTGGTGTAATCGCGATGTTTCAACAGTAATCCACCACTGCCGCGTTCAGGCCTTCAGA
>DASQGF010000142.1:0-2973 GCA_035632755.1 Terriglobales bacterium | reverse complement strand
CTCTACGATTTCCCCGCCGCCATCTCGCCGCTCTCCAAGAAGAAGCAGGACGAACCGGACTGGGTGGAACGCTTCGAGATCTTCATTGGAGGTCTGGAATGCGGCAACGCCTTCAGCGAGCTTAACGATCCCGAGGAGCAGTTGCGCCGCTTCGAAGACCAGGTCCGCCAGCGCCAGCGCGGAGACGAGGAGGCCATGGCGGAAGTTGACCACGACTACATCCGCGCGCTCTCCTACGGCATGCCGCCAACGGCCGGAGAAGGCATCGGGATTGACCGCCTGACTATGCTGCTGACGGGCTCGCCCTCCATCCGCGACGTGATCCTGTTCCCGCTGCTGCGGCCGGAAAAGCCAACCGCTGAGGATGCGGAGGACGCAGAGGCTAAGAATCGTTAGAGGTTGAGCGCCGAGCGAATCGCAGGGAAGACGTTCGCGAGGACGCTGCGGCAAACTGCAATCGCACCCACCAGCAGATCAGTCGCGGCGACGGGTCGCGATCATGCTTTTGGTGGTTGACAAGCCCGCCCACGTCCATGCGCCACAGCTTCATGCAACGCGCTCGGCGGCGCAATTTACGGACGTAATGCGAGCATCCGCGCAGACGTGATGCCCGCGAGGTGATGGAAGTAACGTCAGGAAGGGTTGCGATCGGTACGCTGGCGAAATGCCCGTCAGCATCGTGGAAGCCCACGCCTTCAGGTGTGGGAATCCCGGGCTGATCGGAGAAGCGCCTTCAGGCGCTGTGGCCCCATCTCCGCTTGCCACAGCGGCTAAAAGCCACATCGAAGAATTGACGATCTTGTTCCCACGCCTGAAGGCGTGGGCTTCCACCCGTTACACCGGCGGCGTTTTGGCGAGCTTGATCTGCTCTTCCACCCACTGCTGGATCACGCGGCAATTACCATCGCGGAGATCGAAGCGGATGCCGACCCGGTGGTCGCGCTTCCACCACACCACCGCGTCCAGCTTCAGTTCTCGTCCCGGAGACAGGGTGAAGGAGATCTGCACCGGCTGCGCCACCGAAAGGCGTCCGGCATTCTGAAGCGCCATACCACCGGCGCCGATCTCCTCAGACTTGGCGACCAAAACCTCATCGCCGCAGTGGACCTTTACTTCCGTGGCCAGGGAGACGCGTGGGAATTGTCGAGGTTGGAACAGCAAAGCTGCGCTCCGCTCTGCTGCATTTATATCCTGCCAGCCTGCCCCGTGACCACAAAAAGCAGCGGGAATCGAAGAGAGCGCGCCATTTCCGAGACGACATCCCGTGCAACATCCTGCCTTGCAACCGCCCTGGCGTGCAGATACTCTTGACCCCCTGAACGCCATGAAACCTCATCAGCGCATCGTACTTTTCGTCTTGCTGCTGCTGCTGGCCGCGGTCGTCGCCGGCGTGGTGGTCACGCGCCGGCCACCATCGCTCCGCGGAAAACGCAGACCGAAGCGCGAGTTGGTGGACCAGCGTCCTCTGGAGACGGCGCGTAATCTGGCGGCGCTGGCGGCCAGTCCGGGAGAGCGGGCGTTTGCCGCGCGTGCCCTGCGCCTGGCGGATGACGAGGTGGACCTGGCGTTCGCCATCGCGCTGCGCGATGCTGCCGCCCATCCACCCCCGCCGACCCCCGAAACTCAGGCCCTGGTGGACCGCATCAAGCAGCTCCAGGCGCGCGTGGATGCGGACCAGCAGAGGATCGCGCAGCTCAAACAGGCGCCAAGGGGCACGCACGCCGAGGAGATCCAGCAACAGCTCGATCTTGCGCAAGCCGAATTGTCCCTCGACCAGGACGCCCTCTCCGACGCCAAAAAAGACCTGGGCCGCTCCGGGGGCGACCTGCACAGCACCATCCAGCGCCTGCTGGAGGAGCACGAATCGACAACTCACGCCAACGCCACGGCCTCCGAGCCGCAAGCGCCGGCTGCCCGCGAATCGGCGACGCTGCTTTCCCAATTCCGCAACTGGGACGCGCTACGCGACCGGCACCAGCAGCTCCTTGCCGCTGAGGACGACGCCACCAGTGCCGCCGCCGCACTGACCCAGACGCACCAGGCGCTCGCCGAGCAGGTCAAGCAACAACGCCATGCCGTTCGCGCGGCCCGGCAGTCGGGAAACACGGAACAGGTTCCGACTGCGCTTTCGCTCGTACAGCAGGCCACGGAGGATGGGAAAAGCCTGTCCGACTACGATCGCCGTATCAAGGATGAGGAGGACCTCAGCGGCGTTTACCGCGACTGGGCGACACTAGTGGCTAACCGCCAGCAACGCAGCCTGAACGGGATCCTGCAAAGCGTGGCGCTGATCCTCGTCATCTGTGTGGTCGTATTTGTTGCCGACCACCTCATTGGCCGCTTCGAGGCGCGGCTCACACCGGACCGCCGCATGTTGCGCAGCCTGCGCTTTATCGCCCGCTTCGGCGTGCAGGTGGTGGCGCTGGTCCTGATCCTGCTGGTGATCTTCGGCGCGCCCGGTCAGGTGACTACGCTGCTGGGATTGGCGGGAGCAGGGCTGACGGTCGCGCTCAAGGACTTCATCGTCGCCTTCTTCGGATGGTTCGTGCTGATGGGCAAGAATGGCATCCGCGTGGGCGACTGGGTGGAGATCAACGGCATCGGCGGCGAAGTCGTGGAGGTAGGGGTGCTGCGCACCGTGCTGCTCGAGACCGGCGGCTGGAGCGACGCCGGCCATCCCACCGGACGCAAAGTGGTCTTCGTGAACAGCTTCGCCATCGAAGGCCATTACTTCAATTTCTCCACCACCGGGCAGTGGCTCTGGGACACGCTGGAGGTGCTGGTGCCTCCGCAGGAAGACCCTTACCCCATCATCGAGTCTATTCAGAAGCTGGTGGCCAAGGAGACGGCCGCCAACGCCAGTCTCGCTGAACAGGAGTGGCAACGGGTCGCGGGCAGCCGAGCGTTGAAATCGTTCTCCGCAACTCCGGCCATCAATCTCAAACCCACCAACATCGGCGTGGAAATCTCGGT
>DASQGF010000141.1:0-3505 GCA_035632755.1 Terriglobales bacterium | reverse complement strand
GATCGTGGAAGTGGCAATGACTCTGGCCGCGCAGTGCGGGCGCGGCGCAGCGCCGGCCGTTGAGGCGAATGTGCTGGCAGCGCGGCGCCTCGTGCGCCGCGCCCATCGGATTGTGATCGAGCGACTGTATTGGTACCATACAAGGGTGAGAACGGCGATCCCGGGGCGGAACCGCCTCGCATCCGCAGCCGCGAAGATTACTATGCGGCCGTGGAACAGAGAGACGGCGCCACGGCGGCCTTGCCCGGCAAGAGTGAAGGGGCACGCCTTTCAGGCGTGCCGCAAAAGGCAACCGGAGACTCCGGCTTTTAGCCGCTGAGGGAAGTTTCCCTCAGGGCCTAAAGGCCGATTCACGTGTGGCGCATGTCGGCACGGCTGAAGCCGTGCCCTTTCACCTGCGGCGCGATGCAGGCCGCGGAAGCTACGGAACCTGTTATCGCAAATGCAAACTGCGCAGCATGTTCTCAAATGTAGGCCGAAGTTCGCTGAAGTCGCGTTCCGGGGCGATGAAGACGGCATAGAACACGCCGCCCCCGGGGCGCGGCAATACCACAAGCCAGTCGTGTTCCGGCGCAGGCTTGCCGTCCTGGCCGATCGGCGACTCTCCCATCAGATCCAGGGACCGGCCCTGGACGCCGTTGACGCGCACCGGTTGCGGCCTGCCGTTGGCGCGCAGCCCGCTGTTCGATTGCTCCAGGGCGTTGATGACGTCCTGGGTGGCCTGGTCGAGAGAAGAAGCATCCCGATTGGCGGCGTTGATCACCACTCCATAGGCGACCTCCCCTTCCGCGACTCCGGCCGGCGGAGCGATGGTCACGCCGTTGCCGCTCTGATCCTGGTAGAGCCGCCAGTTGTCGGGATAGGAGAGCGCAAACATGTTGTTTTCGGTGGAAGTGAAATTGCCGCTGGGTCTGACCTGGCGGTACGACACGCTGGCGACGTCGCCTCCGGCCGCAGTCCTGGAGCCGGCCCCGCCGGTGTTGGAGGGCATGGCGCCGGTCTCCTGGTTCTGGCGCGCCCACTCGCCGGTCCGCGCGCCCTGCGAGATCTCCTGCGCGCTGTAAGCGTGCAGTCCCTGGGCATCCTGTTTCATCCGAACGAACGCCTGGCTGTTGTTGACGTAGTCTTTCGCCGGCCAGTACCGCACCTCCTCGTCGATCGCCTGCTGGCGGTTGCCGGGAAAGGGGTGGTCGCTCAGGAACTGCGGACCGTTGTTCCCCATGCTGGCCAGCTTCAGGAAGAATTTGGCCAGGTAGTGAGGATCGTAGCCGGCCTTGTACATGATGATGGCGCCCACGGCATCGGCCTGGGCTTCGTCGGCGCGCGAGTACTTCATGGTCAGCACGCCTCCGGCGACCCCGGCGCCAACCTGCCCCAGAGCTCCCACCGCGCCTCCCATACTCCCCAGCACGGCGCCCAGCACGCCGGCAATCCCCTGTGTCATTTGGGTCTTCTTCATCTGCTTGATGGAGTGCTGCATGTACACGTGCGACATCTCGTGGGAGAGCACGCCGGCCAGCTCAGCTTCATTGTCGGCGGCGAGGATGGTGCCAAGGTTTACGAAGATGGGGCCGCCGGGCAGGGCGAAAGCATTGATGCTCTTCTGCGGGATGACGTGAAACTCGTACGGCCAGGAGTATTGCTCCGGAATGACGGCGACCAGCTTGCGCCCGAGCTGACGGATGTACTGCGTCTCCGGGCTGGAGTCGGGCAGGACGGGCATCTGCTTGTAGACCTCGCCCGTGGCTCGCAGGCCGATCTGTTCCTGCTGCTGCTTGCTGACGCCGGTGTCCCCGGGATAGGGCAACTGCGGAGTGGAGACGGCGGCCGCCGTCTCCATCGCACTGAACGCCATCGACAGCAACAACGCCAGGACCCGGGTCGTGATCGACCGATGTCTCATGCTTTCTCTCCTGCCTGCCCGTGCACGATTGTACCGAAGCGGACAAGGAACGTGTCTGCCATGCTTTCGATTGCCAGGGATATCAAGGTATTAGATGCGTCCGGCGGTGTTTGTCGTTGGATGCGCAGCCACGGATTGGCGTTTTGTAACCTTTGGCCCGTCTCGGAATCGTATGGTGTTGCAGGCCAGGTCTTGGTGTCAGGGGATCGAACGAGGGTTCCCGGGCGGGAGGCACAATGGAGATCAGTTGTAGCGAGGTGATCCGGGAGCTGTCGCAATACATCGATCACGACCTCGAGGACGGTCTGCGTCGAGAGATCGAAGAACACCTTACCCAATGCCGTCACTGCACCGCTATTTACGACGGCACGCGCAATGTCATCCGGTTGATCGGGGACGAACGCACTTTCGAGCTGCCTGCGGGATTCAGCCAGCGCTTGCGTGACAAACTCGCGAGAGAAGTCTAGGACTTGCAGCAGACGTCCCCGTCATTCCGATCACGCTCCCTTCGCGCGTACCTGCATTGCCTCCCCCCGGTTCCACGACCCCGTCCAGCCCGGAGCCAAGGCATCGCGCATCTGCAGCCGCGCGCGAGACAATCTCGTCTTAACGTTCGCCTCCGTGATCCCCAACGCCCGTGCGGTTTCGTGAATGCTGAGCTGCTGGACATCGCGCAGCACCAGCACGCTGCGGTATTTTTCGGGAAGTGACGCCAGCGCCTGGGCCAGCGCCTGCCGCAGTTCTTTGCGGTCAAGAGCCTCTGACGGGATCTCGCGCCAGTCGGCAAAGTCCCTGGGGAGGTAATCGCCATCGTCGCTGCGGTGGCCCTCCTCCAGCGAGTCGTAGAGGTACTGCCGGTCCTTGCGCGCCTTCATCTTCGCTTCATTGATGGTGATCTGGATGAGCCAGGTGCTGAACTTCGCCTCGCCGCGGAAGCGCCCGAGGTACCGGAAGGCTTTCAGGATGGCTTCCTGCGCGACTTCTTCCGCGTCGGACTCGTTGCGCAGGATTGACAGTGCAGCCAGAAACACACTCCGTTCGTGCGGATGGACCAGCTCGTAGAACGCTTCGTTGTCTCCGTTCCGCACGCGCTTGATGAGGCGGCTCTCGGCGCCATTGGCTGGCATCTGCATCGTGGTTCCGCAATCGTTCACACAGCCAGAATTGTTGTCCGGATACACCACGCCTTCGCTGTTCATTGACATGGGACCGCCTCCTTCAATTGCTGCTGGATGAAAGGGGAGCAGTTGACGTGCGTAACGTTGCGGCGCGAGAGGTCGCGCAACAGGGCAGCGCCGTTCAGGTCCACGTACAACAGCTTCGCGAGATCCAAGCTGAGGGTTCCAGACTCCGCCAGTGCCTGATTGCTCAACCGGCGTAGTTCTTCGACCCACGGCCCGACCAGCCAACCCTCGACCTGCAATCGCGTGCCCTCGCCCGAATCCGAAATGTCCGAGATCCTCAACACTGAGCTGTCCCCCCACCTAGCCGTGGGTATGGCACGAGCAAGGCCAGGTTTCGCCGACGAGTGCGGCTGGCTATGTCACTGATTCCACAGCTCGGCTATCGTGCATCGCGGACTTGGAGCCACGGCATTTCGTG
>DASQGF010000140.1:0-17108 GCA_035632755.1 Terriglobales bacterium | reverse complement strand
CTACGGCGACCGCTAGATCTTCATGTTCCCTCTGCCCTTCCGCATCAAGGCGAAGTACATGGTGGGCATATTGATCTTCATCGAGGTCGCGCTGGTGCTGCAGGGACCGTCCGGCGTGGCCAACATCGCCCACCTCGGCGGCGCGCTCTTCGGCTTTCTTTTCATCAAGTTCATGCCGCGTCACGGCGTGGTGGGCGGAGCTTCCGAGCGTTACTTCGGCCTGCGCAACGCGTATTACCGCTGGAAGCGCCGCCGCGCCGCCAAGAAGTTCGAGGTCTACATGCGAAAGCACGATCGCAGCCAGTACTTCGACGAGCACGGCAACTTTCGCGATCCCGAGCAGCAACCTCCGGAGAAGGGCAACGGCGAGCACCGCGGGCCGTGGGTGAATTAGCACTCAGCAGTCAGTACTCAGCAATCAGACATGGCACGGAGAAAGCAACCTTCCCGCCGGACTGCCGGCAGCATTGCCACACAGCGTTTCAAGCACGTGGCGGTCGTAGGCGCCGGCGTGATTGGCAGCTCGTGGACGGCGCTGTTCCTCGCCCATGGCTTGCGGGTGACGGTCTACGATCCCCGGCCGGATGTCGAAGACATGGTCCGCAACACGCTCCGCCAGGCCGCGCCCGCGCTGAAGGCACTTGGGCTTCCGACCGTGAATCTCACCAGGCACCTAAAATTCGCGCACGAACTGGAGGACGCCGTGGACGGCGCCGACGTCGTTCAGGAGAGCGCGACCGAGGACCTTGGGCTCAAGCAGCATCTGTTCGCGCGCATCAGCCGAATCGCCGGATTGAAAACGCTGCTGCTTTCGTCGAGCTCGGGCTTCCCCGCCACCGACATCTCGAAAGACATGGCCACTCCTGGCCGCATGCTGATCGGCCATCCTTACAACCCGCCGCACCTGCTGCCGCTGGTGGAAGTCGTGCCCGGCGAGCGCACCGATCCCGCCGCCGTTGCGGACGCTGTCGCATTCTACAAAGCGCTGGGCAAGACGCCGCTGGTGCTGCGCAAAGAGGTGCCGGGGTTCGTCATCAACCGGCTGCAGGCGGCGTTCTTCCGCGAGTGCGTGCACTTGGTGCGCGAGGGAGTCGTGACGGTCGAAGAGCTGGACATGATCGTGACCAACTCTATGGGCATCCGCTGGGCGGCGGCCGGGCCGTTTCTCTCATTCCACGCGGGAGGAGGGCCAGGCGGCCTGCAGCATTTCCTGGAGCACATCGGCCCGGCGTTCGAGCGGTTGTGGAAAGTGCTGGGCGAACCGAAGTTCGACCCGCCGATGGTGGGACTGTTGTCGGCGCAGGCGAAACGGGCATTCGGGAAGATTAGCTACGAGGACTTGCAGAGGGCACGCGACCGAAAGCAGCTCGCGATCATGCAGGCTCTGCGGCGAAATTGAAGGTGTTACCCCGGCCGCTTGGGCATCGAATCTTTCGGGGTTACGTCCTCCAGGTGCTCGAACACGGACGTGACCTTCGAGATCTCGCTCAGCCGCTTCCAGAACCTGTGGACATCGGGGTCCTCGTGGGCTTCCTTGCGCGTCTCCTCAGAACGCCAATAACGGACGTTGATGAACCGGCGCGGATCATTGACGTCGCGGTAGAGCAGGTCGCGGCTGTACCGTTTGCGCCGCAGCACGGCGTAGAACTCGTGCAGGAGCTGGAGACATTCCTCGTCCTTGCCATCGAATGCATCCACGATGGCGAGGGCCATGATCTCGCTGGTTTCGGGCACGGCGTTATCTCCTTCTCCCCTCCGGCAAGGATTTGATTCGCGGAACGCGCCGGCGCTCGTGCTCAGCGATGCTGCCTTCCTCGTCGCGCGACCCGACCACGTGCAGGCGCATGAAGTTGGTGGATCCGGAGGCCATCTGCGTTCCCGCGACCACCCCGATCACATCGCCTGCCGCGACCGCATGCCGGCGCAGGAGCTCGCGTTCGGCGGCGCGCACCATCTCATCGCCCGTGTGCGCCGTCCGCTCCACGATGGGAGACATGCCCCACAAGAGATTAAGCCGGTTGGCCACCTGCGGGAAAGCGGTAAAAGCGTAGATGGGCGCCGCCGGACGGTACTTGGAGATCAGACGCGCGGTGGTGCCGGTCTCGGTGAAGACGGCGATGGCGCGCATCTCCAGGTCGTGGGCGGCGTGGGCGACGGATTCGCAGATGGTTTCCGCGATGGAGAGCCGCCGCACGTTGTGCCGGCGGAGACGCAGCACGTCCACCCCGTGGTCGCTCTCCGCCTCGGCGATGATCCGTCCCATGATGGTGACCGCTTCGCGCGGGTATTTGCCGCTGGCGGTCTCGGCCGAAAGCATGACCGCGTCGGTGCCGTCGAAGACCGCATTGGCTACGTCGCTGGCCTCGGCGCGCGTAGGCCGCGGATTCTCGATCATGGACTCCAGCATCTGCGTGGCCGTGATCACCGGCTTGCGCCACTCGGAGGCGCGCTGGATGATGTGTTTCTGCATCACCGGCACCTTCTCCGGCGCCACCTCCACGCCCAGGTCGCCGCGCGCCACCATCACACCGTCGGCCACTTCCAGGATCTCCTCCAGGCGATCGATGGCCTGCGGCTTCTCCAGCTTGGCGATCACCGGGGTCGGCGAGCCTTCGTCGCTGATGAAGCGCTTGGCTGCGAGCACGTCTTCGCCGCGGCGCACGAACGATACCGCTACTAGGTCCACGCCGTGCTTCAGCCCGAAACGCAGATCTTTCTTGTCCTTCTCGGTCAGCGCCGGGACCTGGACCTCGGTTCCCGGCAGGTTGATGCCCTGGTGCTCCCCGAGCATGCCACCGTTGACCACCTCGCATTCGACGTCCGCGCCGCGAACGCCCGTAACCCGCAGCTCGATGAGGCCGTCGGAAAGCAGCACACGCGCGCCCGCGGCCACGTCCTGCGCCAGGCGAGGATAGCTGGTGGAGATCAGCGACGCTGTCCCCGGCACGTCACGCGGCGTGATGGTCAGGCGCGAGCCCGGCTCCAGCGCCACCGGCGCATGGGACTTGAGGCGTCCGGTACGGATCTTCGGCCCTTGCAAGTCTTGGAGGATCGCGAGCGTGCGGCGTTCCTTCTCCGCCGCGCGCCGCAGGCGCTCGATCGCGCGCGCATGCTCTTCGTGGGTGGAGTGCGAGAAGTTCAGCCGGGCCACATCCATGCCCAGGCGCAGTAACTCGCGGATCATGCTCTCCGAGCTGCTCGCCGGCCCGATGGTGCAGACGATCTTCGCCCTGCGCGGCGGAAGCCTGCGCTCGGCCGAAAGCGCCGGTGGCGGCGGTGCGATGCGGTCCGCAGTGCTCATTCAGTACATCTGCAGTTCCCGCTGCAAGTCGGGCTCCAGCGGCTGCCCGGTTAGCCGCTTGGGGAAGATGAGAGCATTGAACTCGGCGCCTACCAGGATAATGACGGCGATAATGTACAGCCACACCAGCAGCGCCATGGCTGTGCCCAGGGAGCCGTACATGATGCTGTAGGTGGAGAAGCGTCGCAAATACCAGCCGAAAAGTACCGTCGCCGGGAACCACATGCCGGTGGCCAGTAGCGCGCCCGGCAGCGACAGGTGCCAGGGCGCGATCCGCGGCACGCCCCAGTGGTAAATCAGCAGGATGACCAGCACGCTGGTGGCCGACGCGATGAGCCACCGCCCCGCGGTCCACAGCAACAGGATGTAGGGGCCGATGTCGTGCCCGGCCTGGAACGCCAGCCAGGTCTCGATCTGGTTGCCGAAGGCCATCAGCGTGGTGGCAAACAGCATGGGCACGAAAGTGAGAAACACCAGCAGAAACGACATCAGACGCTCGTGCACAATGCCCCAGACCTTGGGCATGCGGTAGGCGTTGCGGAATCCTTCCATCCAGGAAATGAAGATGCCGGAGGCGGTCCACAGCGTAAGCAGCGCCGTTGGGATCAGGATGCCGACGGGATGGTGTTGCTTCTCGATGAGGGTACGCACTGGGCCGCCCGTTCCCTCGGGCAGGACGCGTGAGACGGCGCGGATGAACTCTCGCAGGACCGCCCGGTTGCCCACCGAGGCCAGCGCAGCGGCCACCACCAACAGGGTCGGAAACAGCGTCAGAATGGCCGAGTAGGCCGCCCCTTTGGCGATAGCGAACTGGTCGTGCTGGAAGGCACGCCAGAAGGCGAACCGCAGGTACCGGGCCAACCGGAACATAGGTGGGGATAAGGTATCAGTAGCCAGTAGCCAGTAGCCAGTAGCCAGTTGTCAGTTCGCCAACTTCGTCCCGTGCCCCTCTAGAAAAAGAATGCGCGGGCTCTTATCGAGCCCGCGATTGACTGGCAACTGACAACCGACAACTGGCAACTACTCCGCTGCCAGTTCTTCCGTTTCTCCCTCGTGGCGCAGCAACTCCAAAGCGCGCTCGGCTTCCTCGTAGGCCGCCGAGACTTCTTCCTGGACCTTCTGCGCGGCTTCTTCCAGCTCGGGTGACAGGCGCACGTTGCGGTAGTGCTCCATGCCGGTGCCGGCCGGGATCAGCCGTCCCACGATGACGTTCTCCTTGAGGCCGCGCAGGTGGTCCACCTTGCCCTGGATGGAGGCTTCGGTGAGCACGCGCGTGGTCTCCTGGAAGGACGCCGCCGAGATGAACGACTCGGTGGAGAGTGACGCCTTGGTGATGCCCAAGAGCAGCGGGCGGCCGGTGGCCGGCTTGCCGCCTTCCTTGATCACCCGCTGGTTCTCGTCCTCGAACTTGAACTTGTCGGCCTGCTCTTCCAGCAGGAACTGGGTATCGCCCACGTCCTCGACCTTGCGCCAGCGCATCATCTGGCGAACGATGACCTCGATGTGCTTGTCGCTGATGGTCACACCCTGCAGGCGGTAGACCTCCTGGATCTCGTTGACCAGGTAGGCCTGCAGTTCCTTCTCGCCAAGCACCGCGAGGATGTCATGCGGGTTGAGCGGGCCGTCCATGAGCGGTTCGCCGGCGCGGACGCGCTCGCCCTCCTGCACGTTGATGTGGACGCCGCGCGGCACCGCATATTCCTTTTCGGTGCCGTTGTCGGCGGTGACGTAGATCTTGCGCTGGCCCTTGCTGATCTCGCCGAACTTGACGGCGCCATCGATCTCGCTGATGACCGCCGTCTCGCGCGGCTTGCGGGCCTCGAACAACTCGACCACGCGCGGCAGACCGCCGGTGATGTCCTTGGTCTTGGTGGTCTCGCGCGGGATCTTGGCCAGCACGTCGCCGGGCGACACCGTGTCGCCGTCTTGCACCATCAGGTGGGCGCGCGACGGCATCAGGTAGCGCTTGCTGGTCTTGCCCCGGACCACGATGGCGGGCTGCCGCTTCTCGTCCTGGGTGTCGGTGACCACGTGCCGAGAAAGGCCCGTGACCTCGTCCACTTCTTCGTGCAGGGTGACGCCTTCCGCCAGGTCCTTGAAGCCGACGGTGCCGCCGATCTCGGTCAGGATGGCGAAGGTGTAAGGATCCCACTCCACCAGCACCTGGCCCATCTGCACCTGCTGGCCGTCATTGACCTTGAGCTTGGCGCCGTACACCACCGAGTAGCGCTCCTTCTCGCGGCCTTTCTCGTCCACCAGGGTGATGGAGCCGGTGCGGTTCATGGCCACTAGGTCGCCTTCCTTGGAGCGCACGGTCTGCAGGTTGAGGAAGCGGACCGTGCCGTGCGACTTGGCGACGAGGCGCGATTGCTCGGAGACCCGCGACGCCGTGCCACCGATGTGGAAGGTGCGCATGGTGAGCTGCGTGCCCGGCTCGCCGATGGACTGCGCCGCGATCACGCCCACGGCTTCGCCCAGCTCCACCAGCCGTCCCGAAGCCAGGTTGCGGCCGTAGCACATGACACACACCCCTCGCTTGGACTCGCAAGTCAGCACCGAGCGGATCTTCACCTTCTCGATGCCGGCGGACTGGATGGCGCTCGCCAGGTCTTCGGTGATGTCCTGGTTGACGTCCACCACCACATTACCTTCGTAGTCCTTGATCTTCTCCAGCGAGACGCGGCCCACGATACGGTCGCGCAACGGCTCGATGATTTCGCCCGACTCCACGATGGAGCCGACATAGATGCCGTCCACGGTGTGGCAGTCCACCTCGCTGACGATGACGTCCTGGGCCACGTCCACCAGGCGGCGGGTCAGGTAGCCGGAGTCGGCGGTCTTGAGCGCCGTATCCGCCAGTCCTTTGCGGGCGCCGTGGGTGGAGATGAAGTACTGCAGCACCGTCAGCCCTTCGCGGAAGTTGGCGGTGATGGGGGTCTCGATGATCTCGCCCGAGGGCTTGGCCATCAGGCCGCGCATGCCGGAGAGCTGGCGGATCTGCTGCTTGGATCCGCGGGCGCCGGAGTCGGCCATGACGAAGATGGGGTTGATGGCGCCGGACTTGTCGGCGCGCTCCATCACCCCGAACATCTCGTCGGCCACCTTCTCCGTGATGCCGGACCAGATCTCGATCACCTTGTTGTAACGCTCGCCGTTGGTGATGGCGCCGTCCAGGTACTGCTGCTGCACGTTGACCACCTGCTTCTCCGCTTCGCGCACCAGCACGCGCTTGTTGTCGGGGATGACCATGTCGTCGATGCCGATGGACAGCCCCGCCTTGGTGGCATACAGGAAGCCCATCTCCTTGGTGCGGTCCAGCATGCGGACCGTGGTTTCCAGGCCGAAGCGCAGGTAGCAGTAGTTCACCAACTGGCCGATGCCCTTCTTCTTGATCAGGCCGTTGATGAACGGCATGCCCTCGGGCAGGTACTCGTTCAGGATCACGCGCCCGACGGTGGTGTTGATGAACTGCCGCTCGAACTGCACCACCTCGGTGTGCATCACGTCCTGGTCGTCGTAGGCGGTGGTGAGGTCGATCACCTGCCCGGTGTAGCGCAGGCGGATGGGGGTGAGCGTCTCCACTTCTTTGGCTTCCAGTGCCAGCAGCACCTCGTCGGCGTTGGCGAAGGCGCGGCCCTCGCCCTTGGCGCGGGGCTTGGCCTTGGTCAGGTAGTAAACGCCAAGCACCATGTCCTGGGTGGGAACGGTGATGGGCTGGCCCGAGGCCGGCGACAGGATGTTGTGCGAGCTGAGCATCAGCACGCTGGCTTCCACCTGCGCTTCCGGCGAGAGCGGGATGTGGACCGCCATCTGGTCGCCGTCGAAGTCGGCGTTGAACGCCGTGCACACCAGCGGATGGATCTTGATGGCCTTGCCTTCCACCAGCACCGGCTCAAAAGCCTGGATGCCGAGGCGGTGCAACGTCGGGGCGCGGTTCAGCAGCACCGGGTGGTCTTTAATCACTTCTTCCAGGATGTCCCACACTACCGATTCCTGCTGCTCCACCATTTCCTTGGCCTGCTTGATGGTGGTGCACTGCCCGGTCTGCTCCAGCCGGTGATAGATGAAGGGCTTGAACAGCTCCAGCGCCATCTTCTTGGGCAGGCCACACTGGTGCAGCTTCAGTTCGGGACCGACCACGATGACGGAGCGGCCGGAGTAGTCCACGCGCTTGCCCAGCAGGTTCTGGCGGAAGCGGCCCTGCTTGCCCTTGAGGGTGTCGGAGAGCGACTTCAGGGGGCGGTTGTTGGCGCCACGCAGCACGCGGCCGCGGCGGCCGTTGTCGAACAGCGCGTCCACCGCTTCCTGCAGCATGCGCTTCTCGTTGCGCACGATGACCTCGGGTGCGTGCAGGTCCATCAGCTTCTTCAAGCGGTTGTTGCGGTTGATGACCCGGCGGTAGAGGTCGTTCAGGTCGCTGGTGGCGAAGCGGCCGCCATCCAGCGGGACCAGGGGGCGCAGCTCCGGCGGGATCACCGGCAGCACGTCCAGGATCATCCACTGCGGCTTGTTGCCGCTCTTGCGGAAGGCTTCCACGACCTTCAGGCGCTTGGCGTACTTCAGCCGCTTCTGCACCGAGGTCTCGTTCTTCATCTTGTCGCGCAGCTCGGTGGAGAGCTTGTCCACCTCCACGCGCTTGAGCAGCACTTTGATCGCCTCCGCGCCCATCATGGCCTTGAAGCCGGTGGGACGGAACTGCTGGTCGAGCTCGCGAAAGCGCGCCTCTTCCTTGATGATCTCCTTCTCCTTCACCGCCGCGTCGCCGGGGTCGACCACCACGTAGGCCTCGAAGTAGAGGATGGACTCGAGGTCGCGCAGCGAGATATCCAGCAGGTGCCCGATGCGGCTGGGCAGACCTTTGAAAAACCAGACGTGCGAGCAGGGCGAGGCCAGCTCGATGTGTCCCAGCCGCTCACGACGGACTTTCGAGAGGGTCACCTCCACGCCGCACTTGTCACAGATGACGCCGCGGTGCTTCATGCGCTTGTACTTGCCACAGAGACACTCCCAGTCCTGCGTGGGGCCGAAGATGCGGGCGCAGAACAGGCCGTCACGCTCCGGCTTGAAGGTGCGGTAGTTGATCGTCTCCGGCTTGGTGACCTCGCCGTGCGACCAGCTGCGGATCTTCTCAGGCGACGCCAGGCTGATGCGGATAGCGTCGAAATCGGCAATCGCGTTTCCCAGATCGAATGGGCTCGTGCGGTACAAGGTGTCCTCCGTCGCTCCGAAGCAGTGGCCAGTTGCCGTTAGCCAGTTGCCAGTTATGAATGTCCGGCCCAGCGGTTTCGGAGCGCATTCCGCGGGCTCGAATTCAAACTAAAATTCCTTTTCCAGTGGTCAGCTCCTGTACTGGCAACTGACCACTGGCACTTCCTTTAATCCGCCGCCGCGGTGGTAGCCAGCGGCTTGCGCTCACCGACCTTGATCAGCTCTACGTCGAGGCAGAGCGACTGCAACTCACGGATAAGCACGTTGAACGACTCCGGCACGCCTGGCTCGATGGCCGCTTCGCCCTTGACGATGGCCTCGTAGATCTTGGTCCGGCCATAAACGTCGTCAGACTTGGCGGTGAGCAGCTCCTGCAGGATGTAGGCTGCTCCGTAGGCTTCCAGCGCCCAAACTTCCATCTCGCCGAAACGCTGCCCGCCGAACTGCGCCTTGCCGCCCAGCGGCTGCTGGGTGATGAGCGAGTACGGCCCGATGGAGCGCGCGTGGATCTTGTCGTCCACCAGGTGCGAAAGCTTCAGCATGTAGATGTAGCCGACGGTGACCGGCTGTTCGAACTTCTCCCCGGTCATGCCGTCGTAGAGGTCGGTCTTGCCCGATTGCGGCAGGCCCGACTCGCGCAGCAGGTTCTTGATCTCCTCTTCGTGTGCACCGTCGAACACGGGCGAGGAGAAGTACACGCCGCGGTTCATGCCCTGGGCGACGGCTTCCAGCGTGTCGTCGTCCAGATCCGTGATCTGGTCCACGAACGGCGTGTCCTTGAAGATGGTTTTCAGCTCGCGGCGCACCATCTCCGGCTTGGAGTTGTTCTTCATCAGTTCGCCGATGCGCTTGCTCAGCTCGTGACCGGCCCAGCCCAGGTGCGTCTCCAGGATCTGGCCGACGTTCATACGGCTGGGCACGCCCAGTGGGTTGAGCACGATCTCCACCGGCGTCCCGTCGGCGAGGTAAGGCATGTCCTCATCCGGCAGGATGCGGGCAATCACGCCCTTGTTCCCGTGGCGGCCGGCCATCTTGTCGCCCACGCTCAGCTTGCGCTTCATGGCGATGTACACCTTCACCAACTTGATGACGCCCGGCGGCAGCTCATCGCCCTTCTGCAGCTTGCCGATCTTCTCGTTGACGATCTTGCGCAGCACGTCGATCTGCCGCGAGGTCATCTCCTCGATCTCGTCGATCTGCTCGTTCACACGCGGGTCCTTGTCGGCGTACTTGATGCGCTTGAGGTTGCGCGTCGAGATGCGCTCGATGGTCTCGCGGTCGAGGATGGTGCCCTTGGTGAGCAGCCGCTTGTTGGTGCGCTCGTCGTGCAGGTCGGCCTGGACTTCCTTGGCGCCCAGGATGGCCTCCAACCGCTTCAGCCGCTCGTCGGTCAGAATGCGGATCTCGTCCGAGAGGTTCTTCTCCAGCTTCTCGATCTGCATGGCCTCGATCGACTTGGCGCGTTCGTCCTTCTCCTGCCCTTTGCGGGAGAAGATCTTGACGTCCACGATCGTGCCCTCGATGCCCGGCGGGCAGGTGAGGGAGGCGTCGCGCACGTCCCCGGCCTTCTCGCCGAAGATGGCGCGTAGCAGCTTCTCTTCCGGGGTGAGCTGGGTCTCGCCCTTGGGCGTGACCTTGCCCACCAGGATGTCGCCCGCCTTGACCGTGGCCCCGATGCGAATGACGCCGCTCTCGTCCAGGTCGCGCAGCGCCGATTCGCTCACGTTGGGGATGTCGCGCGTGATCTCCTCGGGGCCGAGCTTGGTATCGCGCGCCTCGATCTCGAACTCCTCGATGTGGATGGAGGTGTAGTAATCCTCCTTCACCAGGCGTTCGGAGACCAGGATGGCGTCCTCAAAGTTGTACCCGCGCCAGGGCATGAAGGCCACGAGCACGTTGCGCCCCAGCGCCAGCTCTCCGAAATCGGTGCAGGGGCCGTCGGCGATCACCTGTCCCTTGGCCACCCGGTCGCCCTTCTTCACGATGGGCTTCTGGTTGATGCAGGTGTTCTGGTTGGAACGCTTGAACTTAATGAGCTGGTAGATGTCCGAGCCGACCTCGCGCGAGAGCTGTCCGGGATGGTGCTCGCCCTCTACGCGCACGATGACGCGCTCGGAATCCACCGAATCGATTATGCCGGAGCGGCGCGCCAGCACCACTGCGCCGGAGTCGCGCGCGGTGACCCCTTCCATGCCCGTGCCCACCAGAGGCGCTTCCGCCCGCAGCAGGGGGACAGACTGGCGCTGCATGTTGGCGCCCATTAGGGCGCGGTTGGCGTCGTCGTGCTCCAGGAACGGCACCAGCGACGCGGCCACCGACACCAGCTGCTTGGGGCTGACGTCGATGTAGTCCACTTCGTCGCGGCTCACCAGCACGAAGTTGCCGGCCTTGCGGGCGTTCACCAGCTCGGCAGTGATGCGGCCTTTGTCGTCGAGTTCTACGTTCGCCTGCGCGATGACGTGCCGGTCCTCCTCCCAGGCCGAGAGGTAGAACGAGTAGGGCTCGAAGTCGATCTGGCGGCGCCGGCGCTCCTTCAGGTCGGCATTCAGCTTCTCGGCTTCATGCTCTTCGAGGTGGTCGCCCACGCGGTGATCGCTGTCGCCCGCGTTTACCACCGCGACATATTCCTGCACCCGCCCGCCCTTGACGCGGCGGTAGGGCGACTCGATGAAGCCGTAGTCGTTGATGCGCGCGTAGCAGGAGAGACTGGAAATCAGGCCAATGTTCGGGCCCTCCGGCGTCTCAATGGGGCAGATGCGCCCATAGTGGGTCGGGTGCACGTCGCGGACCTCGAACCCGGCGCGCTCGCGGCTCAATCCGCCCGGGCCCAGGGCCGAGAGGCGCCGCTTGTGCGTGATCTCCGAGAGCGGGTTCGTCTGGTCCATGAACTGCGAAAGCTGCGACGATCCGAAGAACTCGCGGATGGCCGCCATCACCGGCTTGGCGTTCACCAGGTCGTGCGGCATGGCCGTACTCATCTCCTGGTACACGCTCATCTTCTCTTTGATGGCGCGCTCCATGCGCACCAGGCCGATGCGGAACTGATTCTCCAGCAGCTCGCCGACCGCGCGCACTCGCCGGTTGCCCAGGTGGTCGATGTCGTCCACCGTCCCCACGCTCTTGCGCAGCTTCAGCAGGTAGCGGATGGTGGCGTAGAAGTCATCGGGCTCCAGCGTGCGGTTCTCGAGGTTGGTGGCGTCGGCGCGCTCGAAGAGCTTGATGTTGAACTTCAGCCGCCCGACCTTGGAGAAGTCGTACTTGCGGGCGTCGAAGAACATGCCGTGGAACAGCGAGGTGGCGGTGTCCAGCGTGGGCGGGTCGCCGGGACGCAGCTTGCGGTAGATCTCGATCAGGGCTTCCTGCGGCGTCTTGACCGAGTCGCGCCGCAGGGTCTGGCTGATGACCACGCCCACGTCGTCGCGCTCGGGGAAGAACAGGTGCAGCTCGGTGATGCCAGCGTCGATCAGCTTGGCCAGCTTGTCGGCCGTGATCTCGGAGTTGGCCTCCAGCAGCACCTCGCCGGTGTTGGTATCCACGATGTCGGCAGCGGTAAAGGCGCCTTCCAGGTCAGTGGTGTCGATCTCGATCTCGGTGACGCGCGCTTTCTGGATCTCCTTCATGATGGCGGGAGTGATCTTCCGCCCCGAGTGCGCGATCTCCTCACCGCCGCGCCCCACCACACGGTGCGAGAGCTTCATGCCGGCGAGGCTGGTGGGACGGTCGCCGCCGGGCTCCAGCGTCCAGTAGAGCTTCTTGTCCTTCACCGCGATCTTGTCCACGGTGTAGAAGGTGCGGAGGATGTCCTCATCGGAGCGCAGGCCCAGGGCACGTAGGAAAATGGTGCCCAGGAACTTGCGCTTGCGGTCAATGCGCACGTAGAGGATGTTCTTCTGGTCGTATTCGAACTCCACCCAGGAGCCGCGATAGGGAATGATCTTGCCCAGGAAGTAGGTGCGCTGGTTGGCGGTCTCGAAGAACACGCCCGGCGAGCGATGCAACTGGCTGACGATCACGCGCTCGGTGCCGTTGATGATGAAGGTGCCGTTCTGCGTCATCAGCGGGATGTCGCCGAAGAAGACTTCCTGCTCCTTGATGTCGCGGATGGACTTGTTGCCGGTCTCCGGGTCCTTCTCGAAGATGGTGAGGCGGATGGTGACCTTCAGTGGTGCGGAGTAGGTCATGCCGCGTTCCTCGCACTCGGTCACGTCGTACTTGAGCTGCAGCCCGACGGGGTCGCCGCACTTGTTGCAGAAGTCAGGCGTGTTGGCGTTGTAGGTGCCGCACTTTGAGCACAGCACTTCGCCGGGGTGGAACGGGTCGGTGATGACCGTGGAGCCGCAGTTGCGGCAGGTGGTCCGCAGGTGGTGCAGGCCTTTCAGGTGGCCGCACTTGCACTCCCAATTCCCGATGGCGTAGTCCACGAATTCAAGCTGCGACAGGTTGCGGAAGTCCGAGATGGGGAACACGGACTGGAACACCGACTGCAGACCGGCGTCATCACGCTCGCTGGGCAGCATGTCCATCTGCAGGAAGCGGTCGTAGGAGCGCTTCTGCACCTCGATAAGGTTGGGAATCTGGATGGTCGCCGGAATCTTGGAAAAATCGAGTCGATTACGAAAAGCGCGATTCTTGTTCGGCATGAACAGCTCCTAGTAGCGCCGGCATCTCGCCGGCTGTCGGGGCCGCGAAGGCGGCCCACGCGCAAAAGATCCCTAAAAAGACACTGCGCGCCCGCAGGGACGTAACTCCCCGCGAGCGCCAGAGGCGGCGCTTGACGACTGCTGATTTGTGTTTACCCGCGCCAGTTATGTATGGCCTTGCGCCCCTGCCGGGGCCACTCGGCTAAGCTTCCTGCGCCGTGGCGACTCCCCGCCCGCGCGTTTCAGGAGGTTGTGGAAGCAGTGCCTATTAGACGCTTCCAACCGCCTCCAGGATTCGTCAGAAGATCCTTCGCGGCTGCGCCGCTCAGAGCCTGTCCTGAGCAAGCACGGCGAGCCGAAGGGATGACCGCCCGGGGCTCCGACGATCACCCCATCACGCCAAAATCGGGCGCGATGGGGACCTCGATACGCCCCGGAAAGCGCGGTCATTTCACTTCCACCGTCGCTCCCGCGTCGGTGAACTTCTTCTTGATGGTCTCGGCCTCTGCCTTGGAGACACCTTCCTTGATGGGTTTGGGCGCTCCATCCACCAGATCCTTGGCTTCCTTCAGGCCCAGGCTGGTGACCTCGCGGACGGCCTTGATCACGTTGATCTTGTTGGCGCCGACTTCCCTGAGAATCACGGCGAACTCGGTCTTCTCCTCGGCCGGAGCCGCCCCCGCGGCTGCGCCAGCGCCACCGCCGGCCACCATCACAGGCGCCGCGGCCGCAGCCGAAACACCCAGCCGCGTTTCCAGCTTCTTGACCAGTTCCGCCGCCTCAAGCAGCGACAAGCCTACGATTTGCTCTTCCAACTGCTGCAGATCCGCCATCTTCTTTTTCTCCACTCGTTAGATATCAATAGTTATCAGTTGTGCTGACCCGTCATCGGTTCGTCACGTTTCCAGTGCGGCCTCCCACCAGACGTGCAGGAACGCAACCCGTGACCACTGACAACGAACTTCCTGCCGGAACACCGCACCCGCATCCCGGCCAAACCCTTTACACGCCGGCTGCTTCGCCAGCTTTGAACTTATTCTCCTTTACCGCCTGGTCGACCACCACCGCCAGGTTGCGTCCCACCGCATTCATGGCCGTGACCAATCGCTGCGCCGGAGCGCTGAGCAGGAAGAGCAGCTTGCTGTAGATTTCTTCCTTCGCCGGCATGGTGGCCAGTGCCTCAATCTCCTTGATAGAGACCACGCGGCCTTCGACCACACCTGCCTTGAAGGTGAATTCCGGATTGTCCTTGGCGTACTTTGCCAGCGCCTTGGCCAGCACCACCGGGTCGCCCGGGGTGATGGCGATCGAAGTCACCCCCGCGAGGTCCTTCAACACCTGCTCTGCGGGCGTGCCCTTGGCGGCGCGCTCGGCCAGCGTGTTCTTGACCACCTTGTACTTGGCGCCGGCGCCGCGCACCGTCTTGCGCAGCTCGAAATCCTGCGACACGGTCAGCTTGCCGAAGCTGCCGACGATCACGTTGTTCGCCTTCTTCAGGTCGGCGCTCAGCTTTTCGATCAACTCGCCCTTCTTTGCCTTGGTTACGGCCATCTCGTTCCTCGATAAACTCTGAATTGTCATCCTGAGGCGGCCTCTTTTGCCGCCGAAGGATCTGGGCGCGCTTGGCGCGCTTTCCTTATCAAGCCTTGGACGCCGCCTCGATCGCCGTCGTATCCAGCGAGATCCCCGGTCCCATGCTCGAGGACAGGGTCACGCCCTTGATGTACTTCCCCTTGGCGGCGGCGGGCTTCGCCTTCACCACGCTGGAGATCACGGTGGTCGCGTTCTCCACCAGCTTTTCCGGGGCGAAGCTGATCTTGCCCACCGGCACGTGCACCAGCGCTGTCTTGTCGGTGCGGAACTCGACCTTGCCGGCCTTGACTTCCTGCACCGCGCGACCCACGTCGAAGGTCACCGTCCCCGTCTTCGGATTCGGCATGAGTCCGCGCGGGCCCAGCACCTTGCCCAGCCGGCCAACGGCCTTCATCATGTCGGGGGTGGCGACCACGGCGTCGTAGTCGATCCAGTTCTCTTTCTGGATCTTCTCCACCATCTCCTCGCCGCCGACGAAATCGGCGCCCGCCTGCTCGGCTTCCTTGGTCTTCTCGCCCGAAGCGATCACCAGCACGCGCTTGGACTTCCCCAGCCCATGCGGCAGGACCACAGTACCGCGCACCATCTGGTCGGCGTGCTTGGGATCGACGCCCAGCCGCAGCGTCAACTCCACCGTCTCGTCGAACTTCGCGTACTTCACCTTCTGCAGCAGGGGCACGGCTTCGTTCAGCGGATATGCCCGCTTTTCCACCGCCGCCCTCGCCTTGGTGATGTTTTTGCCTGCGTGTGTTGCCATTTCTTTTCCTTGTCTCCCACCGTCTTTGCCATCGCGACATCAACCTGCTTGCGAAGACCGTGGTGTTTTCGACTGCAACCTACTGGCCGCGAATTTGTAATTGGTAATTTGTAATTTCGCGTGAGGCGCAGTGCCTCGGATCAGCGGTCGTACTTTGCAAATTACAAATTACAAGTCCCGTGGCCGCTACGCCACCACATCAATCCCCATGCTCCGCGCCGTTCCTTTTACGCTCTTGACCGCTGCCTCGATCGAGGCAGCGTTCAGGTCCGGCATCTTCTGACGCGCGATGTCCTCCACCTGCTTTTCGGTGACCTTGCCCACCTTGTCCTTGTTGGGCGTGCCCGAGCCCTTGGCGATGCCCGCCGCGCGCTTCAGCAGCACCGCGGCCGGCGGCGTCTTGGTGATGAAGGTGAACGAGCGGTCGTTATAGACCGTCACCACCACCGGGATGATCAGCCCGTCCAGTTCCCTGGCGCTGGTCTTGGCGTTGAACTGCTTGCAAAACTCCATGATGTTGACCTGCGCCTGCCCCAGTGCCGGCCCGATGGGCGGCGCCGGTGTGGCCTTGCCCGCCGGAATCTGCAACTTCACGCTACCTGTGACTTTTTTTGCCATGATGATTGCTCTTAGCTGTTAGCTCCTAGCTCTTGGCTCAAAACCTTTATGCAACTTTTTCAACCTGGCCGAACTCCAACTCGACCGGCGTTGCCCGGCCGAAAATCGTGACCATCACCTTCAGCGTCTCCCGGTCCTCGTTCACCTCGTCCACCACGCCGGTGAAGCTGGCGAAGGGCCCTTCGGTGATGCGCACCGACTCGTTCTTTTCGAACCTGACCCGCAGCTTGGGCTTGTCCTTGCCGACGGCGACGCGATGGACGATCTGGTTGACTTCATCTTCCGAGAGCGGTGTGGGATCGTTGGCCGTGCCCACGAACCCGGTCACCCGCGGCGTGGATTTCACCACGTGCCAGACGTGGTCGCCCTCGCCTCCGCTGCGGAACCCCGTCAGGTCCATCTCCACCAGCACGTAGCCGGGATAAAACATGCGCTCGCTGGTGTACTTCTTGCCGCCGCGCACCTCGGTCACCGGTTCGGTGGGGATCAGCACCTTGCCGATCTTCTCCGTGAGCCCAAACGCCTGGATGCGCGACTCCAGCGACTCCTTCACCTTTCTCTCGAACCCGGAGTAGGTGTGGACGATGTACCACTTCATGTTCGGGTTGGCCGGACGCTCGGGTTGCCCCGGCTCTCCGGCTGCCACCTCGGTGGTCTCCGGCGGCGTGGGCGGGACTGGCGGTTCTCCCGGCTGTGCCTGCGCTTCGTTCATATCGTTGTTATTCTTTGGTTCTTCCTGCATAAATGTGCCGTGAGACGTGCTCAGTGCCGAAAATACTTGAACACCTCGTTGACGCCTTTACCGATCAGGCTATCGATGACCCAGAAGTACAGGCCGAAGATGGCCACGGTGATGATGACCACCAGCGTCGTCGCACGGACTTCCTTGAACGACGGCGACGTGACCTTCTTCATCTCCGTACGCACGTCGGTGTAGAAGGCCTTGACCCGCAGCGGCCAGCTCTTGAGCTTGCCTCCGATGCTATCGGCG
>DASQGF010000139.1:0-8572 GCA_035632755.1 Terriglobales bacterium | reverse complement strand
TCGACGGCGCTCTCACCATCGCGCAGGCCTACAGCTATTTCCCGGCGGACACCATCCACGTGGTGGTGGTGGATCCGGGCGTGGGATCGGCGCGGCGGCCGATCCTGGCCCGCACCGAGAAGTATTGTTTTGTGGCGCCCGACAACGGCGTGCTGTCGCTGGTGCTCGAGCGCGAGGAACGGGTACATGTGCGGGAGATCAGCTCCGACCATTACTTCCTGCAGCCGGTGAGCCAGACTTTCCACGGGCGGGATGTCTTCGCGGCCGTTGCCGGGTGGCTGAGCAAGGGCGTCGAGTTCTCCAACTTCGGCAATGAGATCAGCGACTACGCGCGCTTCCGGACGCCCAAGCCGACACGCATGGAGAGCGGTCAAGTCCAGGGCGTGGTCTTGAAAGTGGACAAATTCGGAAACCTGGTCACCAACATCACGCCGCAGGACATTCCGCAACTCTTCGCTCCGGAACCGCCGCAGTTCAAGATCGTGGCCGGCAGCCACGAAATCACACGAATGAGGACCGCTTACGCCGAGGGCTCGCCGGGTGAGGTCTTCGGAATCCTGGGCAGCATGGGATTCCTGGAGCTTTCGTCGAATCGCGGTTCCGCAGCTCGGGCTCTCGAAGTGGGCAAGGGGGCGGAGATAGTGGTGAGTGGAAAGTGGTAAGTCGCTTTCCACTTTTCACGTCTTCACGGATTTTTCGGCTTGACCCGCGCGTAGCGCTCCATCTGGGCGGTCCACTTCAGGTAGCGCAGCAGCTCAGAGCGTTCTCGCCACATGAATCCCCAGAATTCCAGAAAGCCGATCTGGCTCATCTTGACGCCGCAATAGGTCTCGATGCGCCAGCGCAGGTAAGGACTGCGCCAGGGCGCAAGCCGATGGCCGCGAGTCGTGTTCCAAAGCAGGCGCAGGATCTGCCACATGACAGAACGAGTATAGCGTCAGGGAGCTTTTGGCTTTTAGCTTTTGGCCATCGGGGGCGACCTTTGTCATGCTGAGCGAGTGCGGGCCGGCCCTTCGACTTCGCTCAGGGCAAGCTTTGCCCGCACGAGTCGAAGCACCCCTATTCCTAACATCATCTTTCAAGTAGGGGTCCTTCGACTCGCGCGCCAAAATCGGGCGCGCTCGCTCAGGATGACAGCGCTGGAAGGCTACGCCAAGCGTGGAAAAGCAGTTCAAGGCTAATAGCCAACAGCCGCTTCTAGATGTCGTATTTCTTGGCGAGATGGCGGAAGGATCTATACGACAGCCGCAGCAATTCCGCGGCGCGGGTCTGGACGCCTCCCGACTGGTGCAACGCGTTCTGCAGCATGGAGCGCTCGAGGTCGGCGACATAGCGTTCCATGTCGAGACCTTCGACCGGGATGGGGACGGAGCCGTTGGCAGACATCACCGCCACGCGGATCTTGGAGCGTTCCGTCGGAAGTTCGACATTCAATTCGCCGCTGGCCTCCAACGCTACGGTGCGCTCGATGGTGTTCTCGAGCTGGCGTACGTTGCCGGGCCAGTCGTATCCCTGCAGCTCGCGCAGCGATTGCGGGGCGATACGCACGATGCTCTTCCCCGAGACGGCGACGAACTTCTTGAGAAAGTGGTTGGCCAGCAGGGGAATGTCTTCGCGGCGCTCGCGCAGCGGCGGCACTTCGATGGGGATCACGCTGATGCGGTAGTAGAGGTCTTCGCGGAAGGCGCCGTCGGCGACCAGACGGTCGAGGTCGTTGTTGGTGGCTGCGATGAGGCGGACGTCGATGGCGATCTCGGTGGTGCCGCCGACCGGACGGATCACACGCTCCTGCAACACCCGCAGCAGCTTCACCTGCATGGCCAGGCTCATTTCGCTGATCTCGTCGAGGAAGACGGTCCCGCCGCCGGCGACCTCGAACAGTCCAGCCTTGTTCTGGGTGGCGCCGGTGAACGCGCCTTTGACATAGCCGAACAGTTCACTTTCGAGCAGCGTCTCAGGAAACGCGCCGCAGTTGATGGAGACGAACGGTTCGGCGGCGCGCGGCGAGCAGGCGTGAATGGCGCGGGCCACCAGTTCTTTGCCGGTGCCGCTTTCGCCGTGGATCACCACCGTGCTGGCGCTGGAGGCCACCGTGCGGATGGTCTGCTTCAGCTTCTCCATGGCCGCGCTGGCGCCGACGATGTTCTCCAGTGAATTGCGGATCCCGGCATCGCGCTTGAAGGCGAAGTTCTCCCGGCGCAGCGCCACCGCTTCCAGCGCGCGGTTAATGGCGACCACCACCTCGTCAATCAGGTGCGGACCCTTGTGGATGTAATCGAACGCTCCCGCCTTCACCGCCTGCACCGCAGCTTCATAGTCCTCGATGGCGGTAATGAGGATGACGGCGGTCTCGGGGGAGACGCGCCGGGCGTGGCGCAGGACCTCGATGCCGTCGGTCTGCGGCATCTTGATGTCGCTGACCACCACATCGTAGATGTTGGAATCGAGTTTGCGCTTGGCCTCCGAGCCGGAGGTCACGGTCTCGACCCGGTGGTTCTGCTTCCGCAAGGCAATCTCCAGCACGCCACAGATGGCGCGCATGTCGTCGCAGACCAGGATGCTAGCCATTCTTCACTCCGCTCGGAGTCCCCAACAAGCTCACAGTTGGCGTGTTGGGGTGATGGGTATTGACGGCGTCAGCCTGTATCAGTTCGGGATCGCGGCTCGCAGGTGGTTCCGAGCGCTTCAGCTCGATGGAGAACTCAATCCCCTCCCCCATCGACGAATGGACCGAGACGCGGGCCTCGTGCGCCTGCAGGATCTCATACACGATGGCCAGGCCCAGGCCGGTGCCGCCCTCGAACTCCGACTGGAAAGGTTCAAAGACTTTTTCGGCTTGCTGCGGCGTCAGACCCTGGCCGGTATCGGAAAAACAGATATGCCAGTGGTCCTGCGTGGGCGCCAGCGTAACCGCCAGCCGTCCTCCCTCGGGCATGGAGTGCAGGGCATGGTTGGCGAGGATGGTAAACACCTGCCTGATGCGATCACGATCGGCGAGCACCCAGGCAAATTCGGTATCGAAGCGCCGCACGATCTCAATCGGCGGCCCGCTGTGGGTCCTATCAAGAACCGTCAACGTATCGTCGAGCAGCGGGACCAGGTCGATCACCGTCATCTTGTAGGTCTTTTCCCGCGCGTACATGAGGAAGTCGGTGATGATCGCGTTCAAGCGGTCGGACTCGCGCAGCACGATGTCCACCAGCGCTTTTTGGTCCTGATTCAGCTCGGATATCCCGGCCAGCACCTGCACGGAGCCGGCGATGGAAGTCAGCGGGTTGCGGATCTCATGCGCGATCCCACCGGCCATGCGGCCGATGGCGGCCAGGCGGTCGCGCATGCGCACCTCGCGTTCCAGGCGGCGGATCTCGGTCAGGTCGGCGAAGGCATAAACATATCCCGTCAACCCGCGTTCCGGAACATTCAGCGCCGAGGCGCTGATTCCGAACGTCTTCTCTTTGCCGCCGGGAGTGAGGCAGCGAACCTCATGGCGCACGGGCGGCGGCCCCACGGCAGGAAGCCGGTCGAGGAAGAGCCGGGCGACTGGCTTGCCGAACACCGCACTGGCGGAGGTCTCCAGCAGTTTCTCACCGGCCGGATTGAGCAGCGTGATCTGCCCTTCCAGGTTGGTGGTGATCAGGCCGCCGCTCATGGAGTCGATGACGTTCTTGTGCAGCGCCTGCAGGTTCTCAAGCGCCCCGCTCTTGTCCGCCAGCTCGACGCCGACCTGGCGCAGCCGGGCGGCCATTCTACTGGCCAGGTAAGCAACCGCCAGGTAAGCGAACAGATTGATGAAGATGACAAGCTGCAGCGATTTGGAATCGGAACGGGTGGTGGAATAGGAGCGGATCAGGTCGAAATAGGAGAGCTCCAGGATGCCGCCGAACAGAATGAACGACAGCAAGGCGCTCAGGTAGGCCCAGGTCCGCGGAAGCAGGATCGAGGCCATGATGATGATGAGCGGGTTGAGGAAGTTGAACGAGGTGTCAATGCCGCCGGTCAGATAGATGGCCGCATTGGCGAACAGTAGGTCGGTCACCACCTGTAAGCGGGCCTGCAGCCTCTGTTCGCGCCAGAGCGGCAGCAGCAGCACGTAAAACACGGAGATGGTGTACCAGAGCGCGATGAGGCTGATGAAGGCGCGCTCGGGCACGCCGGTGACCGTGAGCCGCACGATCACCAGTTCGATGGCCAGCAGGAAGGTGATGACAATGATGCGCACTTTGGAGAGCCACGCCAGCCAGGTGCGCTCGTTGAATTCGCTGCTCATCAATGGCGGCCGGGCGGCTCCGCCGCCCTGCCGTTTCCTCCTCAATCTGTGAGCGGCGCCAGAACCCGGGAGTTCAGGCCGCTCGCCCGGGGTTAACCGCCTCCCGAAAGTTTGGCGATCATGCTGAACAGCGGCATGTACAGCGAAATGACGATGCCGCCGACGGCCACGCCCAGGAAGGCGATCATGATTGGTTCCAGCAGCGTCAGCAGGTCCTTGGTGGCCGCGTCCACTTCGTCTTCGTAGAAGTCCGCGATCTTCTGCAGCATGGCATCCATGGCGCCGGTGGCCTCGCCCACGCCGATCATCTGGGTGACCATGTTGGGGAAGACGCCGCTTTCTTTCAGGGGATCGACGATAGTGCGGCCTTCCTCGATGGACTTGCGCACCTTCATCAGGGCCTGCTCGAGCACGGCGTTGCCGGAGGTGCGGGCGGTGATGGCCAGACCTTCCAGAATGGGCACGCCGGAGGTGATCAGCGTCCCCATGGTGCGGGTGAAACGCGCCACCGCGATCTTACGCAACAGCATGCCGACCACCGGCATATTGAGCAGCATTCTGTCCGTCAGCAAGCGCCCTCGCGGATCTTTGCGCAACTGGCGAATGCCGAAGAAGAGGGCGACCATGCCTCCCAGGCCGATCCACCAGAAGCCGGCAACGATCTGGCTCAACTTCATCACGATGCGGGTCGGAAGCGGCAGGGCGACGCCCAGGCCGACGAACAAGTTGGCGAAGATCGGCACCACGAACTTCAGCAGTCCCGCCACAATGAGCACCGCGATGCTCACCACCGAACAAGGATAGATGAGCGCCGACTTAACTGCCGACCTCAGCTTGACCGACTTTTCAACATAGGTGGAGAGCCGCTGCAGAATGGTGTCGAGGATACCGCCGGTCTCGCCCGCCTCGATCATGTTGGTGGTGAGGTCGTCGAACACCTTGGGATACTGGCGCATGGCATTGGCCAGAGTGGATCCGCCCTCGATCGAGGTGCGGACGCCGGTCAAGGTCTTCTGAAAGGTCATGTTTTCCTGATTGGCGGCGAGGATCTCGAGGCATTGCACCAGGGGCAGGCCGGCATCGATCATGACCGAGAACTGCCGGAAAAAGATAGCCAGGTCCTTGGTCGGCACCTTGCCGCGGCCAAGGGTGGGAAGCGCGAACTCCTTGCCCTTCTCCTTGATGTTGGTGGGATTGATGCGCTCGCGGCGCAGCGCCATGGTCAAGGACTGCTTGCTCTCGGCGATGCGCTCTCCGCTGATTTTGGTGCCAGCGGCGTTGGTGCCACTGTAGGTGAAAACCGGCATTTGGTCCTCCGTTTACTCGGTTGGCCCGCAACGGGGCAGATCCCCGCCCGGGCCCAAGGGGCCCTACGTCCGTGCTACGGCGGAGCCCCGAGCTGCGCCCACAGCCCCGCGGTTGATGATGTCCTGTAACTCGTCCGCCATCGACGATCTCAACATGGCGGTTTCCAGCGTGATCTGTCTCTGGAAATACAGGCCTGCCAGCGACTGATTGAAGGTCTGCATCCCGAACTTGTCCTGGCCGGACTGCATGGCGGAATAGATCTGATGAATCTTGTCTTCACGGATCAGGTTCCGCACCGCCGGATTGGGCACCAGGATCTCCATCGCCATAACCCGGCCGTTGCCCCCGATCTTGGGGAGCAGCGCCTGGCAAAGGATGCCTTCCAAGACCATGGAAAGCTGGGCCCGGATCTGCGGCTGCTGGTAGGCCGGGAACACGTCGATGATGCGGTTAATGGTGGAAGCGGCGGTATTGGTGTGCAAGGTGCCGAAGGTAAGGTGCCCCGTCTCGGCAATGCGCAGGGCCGATTCGATGGTCTCCAGGTCGCGCATCTCGCCGATCAGCACCACGTCGGGGTCCTCGCGCAACGCGGCGCGCAAGGCTGCGCCAAAAGACTTGGTGTCGGAGTTCACTTCACGCTGGTTCACCAGACAGCTCTTGTGGTTGTGCACGAACTCGATGGGGTCTTCGATGGTAATGATGTGCTCGTGCCGCTCAATGTTGACCTTGTCGATCATGGCGGCCAGGGTGGTGGACTTGCCGGAACCGGTGGGCCCGGTCACGAGGATGAGGCCGCGCGGCTTGTCGCACAGCTTGGCCACGATGGACGGCAGACCCAGATCCTTGAATCCCTTGATCTCGAACGGGATCACGCGGAAGACGGCGCCGACCGCGCCGCGCTGGTTGAAGCAGTTGCCGCGGAAGCGGGCCAGTCCCTTCAGCCCGAAGGAGAAGTCAAGCTCCAGCGTCTCCTCGAAGCGCTGTTTCTGGGCGTCGGTGAGGACGCTGTAGGCCAGTTGCTTGGTCTCGGCCGCGGTCAACGGCGGCAAATCCAGCGGCGTGAGATGGCCATGCACCCGGATCTGGGGAGGTGAATTGGTGGTGAGGTGCAGGTCGCTGCCCGACATCTCTAACATTTTTTTCAACAGCTCGCTGAGAGTAACTGCCATGGTTTGCTCAAGCCTCCCTTATTAGTGGACGGTCTCGCGCGCCACCTCTTCCAAGGTGGAGACGCCGTCCATCACCTTGGTAAGACCGCTGCGCCGCAGCGTGATCATGCCGTGCTCGATCGCCTTCTTTTTCAGCTCCACCGCCGATGCGCCCACGAGGATCAGCTCGCGGATGTCGTCGTCAATGTCCATGACCTCGTAGAGCCCGGTGCGTCCCTTGTAGCCGGTGCTGTTGCAGGTGACGCATCCCCGGCCTTTGCGGATCTTCACCGTCTTGGCCTCTCCGGGTGAGAAGCCGGCCTCCAGCAGGGTCTGATACGGGACCTCGACCACCTCGCTGCATTCCTTGCAGATCCGGCGCACCAGCCGCTGGGCCACGATCATGTGCACCGAAGTGGCCACCAGGAAGGGCTCGATGCCCATGTTCATCAGGCGGCTGATGGTTTCCGGCGCGCCGTTGGTATGCAGCGTCGAGAGCACCAGGTGCCCAGTGAGCGCCGCTTTGATGGCAATCTCCGCCGTCTCGAAATCGCGGATCTCGCCCACCAGGATGATGTTGGGGTCCTGCCGCAGGAAGGAGCGCAGGGCAGCGGCAAAATTCAGCCCGATCTGCTCCTTCATCTGTACCTGGTTGACGCCGGGAATCTGGAACTCGACCGGGTCTTCGGCGGTCATGATGTTGGTCTCCGGCGTGTTCAGCCGGGCGATGGCGGAATAGAGCGTGTTGGTCTTGCCCGAGCCCGTGGGGCCAGTGACCAGCACCATGCCGTAGGGCTTCAGGATGGCTTTCTCGAACTTGGCGAGCGATTCGGCCTCGAAGCCCAGCTGGGTCATATCCAGCCGCAGGTTGTCCTTGTCAAGCAGCCGCAGAACGATCTTCTCTCCCCAGATGGTGGGCAACGTGCTGACGCGATAGTCGAGCGTCTTGCGCTTGCCCGCCAGATTCACCTTGAGCATGATGCGACCGTCCTGCGGCAGCCGCTTTTCGCTGATGTCGAGCTTGGACATGATCTTGATGCGCGAGACGATGGCGTCCTTCAGCTTCAGCGGAGGGGTCATGATGGTTTGCAGGATGCCATCCACGCGGAAGCGCACGCGGTATTCCTTCTCGTAGGGCTCGAGGTGAATGTCGCTGGCGCTGCGCTTCACCGCGTCGGTGAGGACCAGGTTCACCAGCTTCACGATGGGCGCTTCCTCGGCCGCCTTCTCCAGTTCGCTGGCGGAAAATTCGTCTTCGTCGCCCGCCTGCAGCTCGATGTCGGCGTCGGTCTCGCCGATGTCCGCCATCACCTTTTCCAGGTCTTCCTCGTGGGTGTCGCCGTACGCCTTGTCGATGCCTTGAAGAATGGCCACTTCCGAGGCCACTACCGGCTCGATGTTGAAGCCGGTCATGAACTTGATGTCGTCCATGGCAAACACGTTGGTGGGGTCCACCATGGCGATAGTGAGCGAGGCGCCCACGCGGCTGAGCGGGAGGATCTGGTAGCGGCGCGCGGTTTCCGGCGGGATCAGCTTGACCACCGAAGGATCAATATCGAAGTACGAGAGGTTGATGGCGGGAACGCCGTATTGCCGGGAGAGGAAATTGGTGACGTCTTCGTCGGAAACGTAGCCCAGCTTCACCAGCACGGAGCCCAGCCGCGAGCCATTCTTTTTCTGCTCCATCAGCGCGCGGTCCAGTTGTTCCTGCGAGATGACCTTCTCTTTGACCAGAAGATCGCCGAGCCGTTGCGACATTCGTTCCCTTGCTGCTGCCGCAAGTCACGCGGCAGCCTCAGCACCCGGGAACTCCAGCTTCGCGGAAGAAGAGCTGGCTTGCGCTCGTTTC
>DASQGF010000138.1:0-2743 GCA_035632755.1 Terriglobales bacterium | reverse complement strand
CCGTGTCCTCACCGACAATGCCCCCTGCTACTACTCCCACCTCTTCGCCGCCGCCTGCCGCCGCCTCGGCATCCGCCACCTGCGCACCCGCCCTTACACCCCTCGCACCAACGGCAAAGCCGAGCGCTTCATCCAGACCTCCTTGCGCGAATGGGCCTATGCCCGCGTCTATCAAAACTCTGCCCAGCGCCAGGCCGAACTCGATCCCTGGCTGCACCAGTACAACTGGCACCGCCCCCATGCTAGTCTGGGCCAGTCGCCTCCCATCAGCCGCTCCGGCCTCGATGGGAATAACCTGTTGAGACACCACACCTAAAGGCCCGCGCTTCCACCTAGAAAAACGCGGTCACGCCTTCCGGCAGCACCTTCACCCGGTCCTGGATTCCCGCCCGTCTGGCTTCTTTCGCCAACAGCTTGAGCGGCTCGTCTATGGGCTCATGCGACAGGCGGAAGCTGCCGTAGTGCATGGGTACCATCCAGCGGGAGCCGAGTTCGACGAAAGCACGCACGGCATCTTCCGGGCTGGTGTGGTTGGCGCGGAAAGCCGGCGGATTGTACGCGCCGATTGGCAGCAGCGCGAGCTGGGGGTGCAGCCGTCGCCCGATCTCACGAAAGCCCTCGAAGTAGGCGGTATCGCCGGCGTGATAGAGGGAATCGTGCTGCGAGCGGACGACGTATCCGCCGTAAGCGCGGTGGTCGTCCTTGATGATGCGCGCCCCCCAGTGCCGCGAAGGCACGTGCGTGATCTTCAGCCCGTCGAAGTTGCAAGTCTCCCACCAGCGCAGCTCGATGATCTCGCGGAAGCCGAGGTCGGCGACCAGGTCGGTGACGTTGTGCGGCAGGATGATGCTGGGCGCGGCGCCGCGCAGGCGCTCGGTGTGCTGGGCGATGGCGCGCAGCGACGGCCGGTGCAGATGATCGAAGTGCGCGTGCGTCACCAGCACCAGGTCGATGGGCGGTAAGTCCTCAATGCGCAGCCCCGGGCGGCGCAGCCGCTTCAGCACGAAGAGCCACTGGGCGAAGTTGGGGTCGAGCAGGATGGTCTTGCCGCCGGTCTGGAGGAAGAAGCTGGAATGTCCGATGAAGGTCAGCGCCAGCTCGCCGTTGCGGGTGAGAACCGGCGTGCGGGTCTCTCCCGTGCGCGGGGTCACAGCCGAGTGCCGGATCAGACGCGTAAAACTACGGGCTCGCTTCCTGAGGGTCCTGCTTAAGACAACCATGGGAAAATCTGACTTATTAGACGCCGGAACGGACTCCTGCGATGCAGATCCGCGCGTCTCCCCACCCGGCTCAGAACATCATACGCCTTCCGCCGGCGGCCGACGATCCAAATTGCTGCCGTCCCATCACGAACGCTAACTGCGCTGGAAGATTTTCCATCGCCTTCCTTGACCCCAGGCTTGCGCTGGCTTTCTAATGGAACGCGGTTCATGCAAGCGGAGGGAAATCATGCGCGTCGCATTCCTGGGCCTGGGCATCATGGGTCGGCCGATGGCCGCCAACCTGGTCAAAGCCGGTCACGAGGTCACAGTTTGGAACCGGTCCGCCGGGAAGGAAGTGCCGGGAGCGCGCGCAGGGGCGACTCCACGTGAGGCAGCAGAAGGCGCGGAGGTAGTGTGGATCTGCGTTTCCGACACCGCTGCCGTCGAACAGGTATTGTTCGGCGAGAACGGCGTGGAAGACGCCCTCAAGCCGGGGATGATCGTCGCCGACTCCAGCACCATCTCACCCATGGAGACGCGCGAGTTCGCCCGCCGCGTGGGCGAGCGCCGGGCGGAGTATGTGGACGCACCCGTCACCGGCTCGAAAGCCGGCGCCGAGTCCGGGCAGTTGATCTTCATGGCCGGCGGCAGCGAAGCAACCATCGAGAAGCTGAAGCCGCTGTGGACGGCCATGGGCAAGAGCCTGTTCCGCATGGGCGATGTGAGCATGGGACAGGCCAGCAAGCTGGGCATGAACCTGATGGTCGCACTCATCTATGAAGGCTTCGCCGAAGCTCTGGCGCTTACCGGGAAACTCGGCGTCAAGCCGGACGCCCTGCTGCCGCTGATCCAGGCCTCGATGGTGCGCTCCGGCGTCATCGACTACAAGGCGCCGTTCGTCCTGCGCCGCGACTTCTCGCCGAATTTCCCGCTGCGCCTCATGCACAAGGACATCCAGCTCATGCTCGAAGCCGCCAAAGAGCAGAGAGTGAAGCTGCCCGGCCTGGAGACGGTGGCGGAGATCTACGAAATCGCCGTCGAGGAAGGCCACGACGAACTCGACTACGCGGCCACCCTCACCCTGCTCGAAAAGTGGGCAGGGGTCGAGGTGAAGGGCACGGCGGCGTAACGGCGTTCTCGAAAACGAGAAAAAAGCGGGAGGCGGGCATTATTCCCGCTTCTCCCGCTAGATGCCAGCCGATGCGACCGGGGCCCCCAGCAAACCCGGTTTGGTTTGCTGGGGTGGGGGCGTGTTTACGCCGCCTTGCCCTTCGCCTCGATCGTCTTCTGTCCAATGTTGACCTTGATCTGCTTGGGCTTGGCCTCGGCGCGCTTGGCCAACTGGATCTTCAGCACGCCGCTCTCGTAGTCGGCCTTCACCTTGTCGGTGTCCACCGTGGTGGGCAGGGTGAAGCTGCGCACGAACGAGCCGTAGCGCCGCTCGATGCGATGGAAGTTCTCTTCCTTCTCTTCCTTCTCGAACTTGCGCTCGCCCTTGATGGTCAGGGTGTTGTTCTCCACGCGGACATCCACGTCCTTGG
>DASQGF010000137.1:0-10152 GCA_035632755.1 Terriglobales bacterium | reverse complement strand
CGTCTCGATCAAGATCCGCAACCGCCACGAGTCCGCGCCCGCGACCATCGAGGCGGGAAGCGACGGCGAGGTGGTCGCCGAGTTCGATGAGCCGCAGCGAGCCATCACTCCCGGCCAGGCCGCCGTGTTCTACGACGGCGACATCATAGTAGGCGGGGGCTGGATCGTCTGAGGCGCGGCGCTTCGCTGAGCCGCGGCTAGAAGCCGCGCCCTTTCAAAACAAATCGTGTAGAGACGCAGCATGCTGCGTCTCTCCATGACAGCCATGTTCCCGATTCAGCACCGCGCCCGAAACGAAGATTCGCGCCGCAGCTTTTCAGGTCCGGCACCATTCCCACCGAGCGCATCTCGCACTAACCTAACTAAATAAGTGGAGCCTCCTTGGTGAGGGGGGTGGGGGTGGATCAGGTGTCCCGGTGATGGTCCCTTTCGACACATCCTCACAGCCTCCGGCCAGCCAGGAAGACGGCGGCCCCATCCGCAGCAGCGAAGCTGGAGTGCGGGCCGAAAACGCACGCCGAGCGCTGCACCGTGCGCGGCCCACTCCGCAACTGGAAGACAGAATCTTGCGGTCGGCGGAGTGGAAAGTCCGCGCCGGCTTCGCTCTGGCGCTTGCTGCTTTGATCCTGATCGGGGGCATGTCGTATTTCAGCCTCGTCCAGTTGCACAAGGATCGGGTGTGGGTGGAGCACACGCAGCAGACGATTGCCGCACAGCGGCTCGTCCCCGCGATCGTGGCGGAGGCCGAGGCCAGCGTTCGCGGCTACATCATCACCGGACGAGAAGAATTCCTCGAGCCCTACCACAAAGCGGTGAGCGGTGTCAGCGCCGACCTGGGAAGCTTGCGGAGTCTCGCGGCCAACGACCGCAGGCAGCAAGGCCGCTTGGACGCGCTGGAGCCGCTGGTCGCAGAGCGGATCTTCCTCCTCCAGGAGACTGTCGAATTGCGACGCGAGGAAGGCTTCCCAGCGTCCCAGCAGCAAGTCGCCAGCGGCCGGGGAGAGCAAATCCACGATCGCATTCGCGGGATCCTGGCCGAGATGGAAGCCACCGAGCAAAGCCTGTTGCGAGAGCGAGCCGCCCGCGCCCACCGCGCCGGCTCGGTGGCAAGAACGGTAATCGTCGGAGGCATCACCCTCGCTTTTGCCATCGTGGCAGTGGCGCTGTTCGTGATCAGCGGGGATTTTGCCGGGAACCGCCGGGCGCAGGCGGCGCTCGCGGAGGCCCGCGCCCAGCTGGAATCCCGGGTACAGGAGCGCACTGCCGAACTTGCCAAAGCCAAGGAGGCCGCGCTGAGCAGCCAGGCACGCCTGGCCGGCATCATCAATTCGGCCATGGACGCCATCCTCACCGTGGACGAGCAGCAGCATATCGTGATGTTCAATCCTTCCGCGGAGAAGATGTTCGGCTGCCGCACCGCCGACGTAATCGGGCAGTCGCTGGGTCTGTTCATACCCGAGCCTTTTCGCTCGGCGCACGCGCACCACCATCGTGCTTTCAGCGAGACCGGCATCGCCCAGCGGGAGATGGGACGACTGGGCTCGATCTGCGGACTGCGCGCGAGCGGCGAGGAATTTCCCATCGAGGCGGCCATCTCGCGGGTCGAGGTAGGAGGACAACAACTGTTCACCGCCATCCTGCGCGACATCACTGAGCGCAAGGCCGCAGAAGATACGCTTCGGCGCCAGGCTGCGTTGTTCGATCAGACCTACGATGCGGTGATGGTGTGGAACTGGCGCGGGCCGATCACCTTCTGGAACCGGGGGGCGGAGCGGCTCTACGGCTACAGTTGCGACGAAGCCGTTGGAAAGATCCCTGAGGAATTATTGCGGACAGAAACATCGGGTGGAGTGGAAAGATTTCTCAGCGTCCTGGAGCAGAGAAATGCCTGGGAAGGCGAGTTGGAGCACGTCACACGTGACGGGAGACAGATCATCGTCGATTGCCGCATGACCCTGGTTCGGTACAAGGATCAAGTTTCTGTCCTGGAAGCGAATGGTGACATTACCGAGCGCAAGCGGGCGGAGGCGAAGCTGGTCGCAGCCCACCGCAGGACCACCGCCATCCTGGAAAGCATATCCGACGGTTTCAACACCTTTGACCGGGAGTGGCGCTATACCTACGTCAATGCGGCGGCTGCGAAAATGGTGGGCAAGTCGCCCGAGGAACTGCTGGGCAAGAATCTCTGGGAGTTGTGGCCGCATGCGGCAGACTCGCCCTTCGGCGTCGCCTACCGCCGAGCTGTGGCGGAAAACGTCCCGGTTCAGGTCGAGGCGTTTTACCCCGAGCCTCTCAACGCGTGGTTTGAAGTCCGCTGCTATCCGTCGCCCGAGGGGCTGGCGCTGTTCTTTACCGACACTACCGAGCGCAAGCGGGCGGAGGAGGAGATTCGATTCCTGAACGCGGATCTGGAGCGGCGCGTCGCCGCACGTACCGCGGAGCTGCAAGCTGCCAACCAGGAATTGGAGTCCTTTAGTTACTCGGTCTCCCACGATCTGCGTGCTCCCCTGCGCACAATGGATGGTTTTTCCGACGCGTTGCTGGAGGACTATGGTCCGCAGCTTCCCGCGGAAGCCAGGGATTATCTGGCCACCATTCGCCGCGGGGCCCAGCGGATGGGAGCCTTGATCGACGATCTGCTGGCGTTCTCGCGGCTCAGCCGAAAGCCCCTGGTCAGGCAGTTTGTCAACATGGGGGTGCTGGTTCGCGGCGCACTGGAGGAGTTGGGCCCGGAGCGCAACGGGAGGAATATCCAGTTTGTGAACGGAGGTATGCCCCCAGCGCAGGGCGACCCCTCCTTGCTCAAGCAGGTGTGGATCAACCTGCTCTCCAACGCCATCAAGTATTCGCGGCACGCGGAGCAGGCCAGGATCGAGATTGGGGCGCTGGCGGAGCCGCAGCCGAACGTGTACTTCGTCCGCGACAACGGCGCCGGCTTCGACATGAAATACGCCGACAAGCTGTTCGGCGTCTTCCAGCGGCTGCACCGTGCCGACGAATTCGAGGGTACAGGCATCGGCTTGGCCATCGTGCAGCGAATCGTTCACCGGCACGGTGGCCGGGTGTGGGCGGAAGCCAAGCTTGATCAGGGCGCCGCTTTTTATTTCACGCTGGAAGGAGAAGACTAATCATGGACGAATTGCATGGCGTCGAAGTCCTGATGGTCGAGGACAGCGAGGAGGATCTCCAACTGGCGTTGCGTGCCTTCAAGAAAGCCAATCTCCTCAACCCCATCCACGTGGCGCGCGATGGCGCCGAAGCGCTGGATTTCATCTTCTGCCACGGCCTGCATGAAAAACGCCGCATCGAAGACATTCCCCGGGTGATCCTGCTGGACCTGAAGTTGCCGAAAGTCGATGGCCTGGAAGTATTGCAGCGAATCAAGACCGATCCGCGGACAAAACTGATTCCGGTGGTGGTGCTGACTTCATCCAAAGAACACCGCGACGTCCTTGCGAGTTACGAGATGGGGGCCAACAGTTACATCGTCAAACCCGTAGCCTTTGATGGATTTGCCAAAGCCATGCAAGAACTGGGAATGTACTGGCTGCTGCTGAACAACCCTCCGAAACCCTAGATTTCGAGGTTTCATCCCGTTGTAGGGGCGCACCTTTCCTTCCGCGCCCATCCGCGATAATCTGCCGCCGTGGCCAAGGACTGGGCGGCGGCGGTTGCGCAGATCGGCTTTCGCGATCCGGAGGCAGCGCGCCTCAATCTGACGCGCCTCGAGGGGCGGGTATCGCCGGAGGTGGCGGCGGCGCTGCCCACGCTGCTGGCCGAATCCCCCGACCCCGATTCCGCTCTCAACCTGCTGGAGCGGCTCACCGGCGCGCCCGAGAGCTACGAAGCAGTGCGCCGGCTCGACCGCAGCCGCTTCCTCATCCACTACGCCATCGCCGTCTTCGGCTACAGCCAATGGCTGGGCGAGACCCTGATCCAGAACACCGACCTGCTCTCCAGCCTGGGGCGCGACCGCACCCTTGACCGCTCGCACTCGCGGGAAGACTTTCTGGAGCACTTCGCGCGCTTCCGCTCGCGCTCCTTCGAGACCGACATCTCGCAACTGCTGGCGCGCTTCAAGAAACGGGAGTACATCCGCATCATGCTGCGCGACGTGCTCGGCATCGCCACCCTGGCCGAGACCACGGCCGAGATCTCCGCGCTCTCCGACGTGCTCATCGAGGAGGCCCGGCACTACGTGGACGGCATCCTGCGCAACCGCTACGGTGCCCCCCGCCACACCGACGACCAGGGCCGGGTAGTCGATACGCCCCTCGCCGTCCTCTCCATGGGCAAGCTGGGCGGCAGCGAGCTGAACTACAGCTCCGACGTGGACCTGCTGTTTCTCTATGGCGACGGCGAACCCGACCCCCCGGGCGAGATCACCAACCGCGAGTACTTCATACGGCTGGCGCAGCAGGTGACCGGGGTGCTCTCGCGCGTGAGCCGCGAAGGGCCGGTGTTCCGCATTGACCTCCGCCTGCGTCCGCAGGGCGCCGAGGGGGAGCCGGCGGTGCCGCTAGGGCACGCCATCCGCTACTACGCCGGCGTGGCCCACGACTGGGAGCTGCAGGCGCTAATCAAAGTGCGGCATTCGGCCGGAGACCTCGACCTGGCGCGGGAGTTCATCCGTACGGTGCAGCCCTTCGTCTATCGCGAAGAGCTGAACTTCGCCGCCATCGAGACCGCGGTCAACTCGCGGGAGAAGATCGGGGCGCACCGGCGCAAGCGCATGGCGGCGGTGCGGCGCTCGGACGGGATCGACGTCAAGCTGGACCGCGGCGGCATCCGCGACATCGAATTCCTGGTGCAGTGTTTGCAGCGCGTCTACGGCGGCACGGAGACCTGGCTGCGCTCCGGCGGCACCCTGTTCTCGCTGCAGAAGCTGCACGACAAAGGACACATCAGCGGCAAGGACTTCCACGAGCTCAGCCAGGGATACCTGTTCCTGCGCACCGTCGAGCACCGGCTGCAGCTCCGGCGCGGGCAGCAGGTCCACCGCCTGCCGGCATCGGAGGCCGACCTGCGCGTGCTCTACCGCTCGGTCGCAGGTGAGGAGGCGCGCGACCGCAGCACGGAGACCTTCGTGGCACGCGTCCGCAAGAGCATGAGCGCGGTGGCCGACATCTACGAACGCACCATCCATCACCAGCAAACTCACCAGCGGCAGGAGCGCGAGCCGGGCGAGTTCCGCCTGGCGCCGCCCGAGGCGGGTAGGGAAAAGTCGTATCAGCAGATCCTGGAGCGGCTGGCGGCGGATGCTCCCGCGCTCTACGAAGTGGCGGCGCAACGCGACCTCACCACTCATACGCGGCGCAACCTGCAACGCTTCCTGAGCGCCGCTTTCACCAGTTCGGAGCGGTACGCAGCGCTGGTCCACAACCCGCAGGCGGTGGGGCGCGCGCTGCGCCTGTTTCAGGTGAGCGACTATCTCACCGATATCCTGGTGCGCCATCCGCAGGAGCTCAGCGCCATCGAGGAGGTCGCCGCCCCGTCCAACGGCGACCAGAGCGCCGCCCTGTTCAAGCCGGAAGGACCGGGCGCGGCCGGACACGATCCCGTGTTCAGCTTCCTGGCGGCGTCCTCCTCGACCCGCGGCGAAAAGCTGGGTATGCTGCGCCAGCACTACCGGCATCGCATGTTTGCCGCCGGCTCGCGCGACGTGATGGAGCTGCGCCCGGTGTACGAGTCGCTTTCGGAGATGAGCGCGGCCGCCGACGATGCCATCGCCGCCGCCCTCGCCATCGCGGGCAGCCCGCCGGGATTTGCCGTGCTGGCGCTGGGACGGCTGGGAAGCTGGGAGTTCGACCTGGCTTCCGACGCCGATTTGCTGTTCGTGCGCGACGAGCGGGCGGAGACCGAAGGGCTGATCAAAGTCGCCGAGCAAATGGTCGAGGCCCTGGCCGCCTACACCCAGGATGGGACGCTCTTCCCGGTGGACCTGCGGCTGCGTCCGCGGGGCACGGAGGGCGAGTTGCTGGTCACGCCCGAGCATCTGGCCGCCTACTTCGCCAGCGAGGCCCAGCCTTGGGAGGCGCTCACCTACACCAAGCTGCGCTACGTCGCCGGCTCGGAGGAGCTGGCGCTGCGCGCCATGACAGCGGTCGAAGACCAGATGTTGCGCTTCGCCAGCGACCCCGGTTTCGCCGCCGCCGTCCGCGCCATGCGGGCCAAGCTGGAGAAGTCCGACATCGAGCTCAACTTCAAGGTCGCACCCGGCGGCTTCTACGACATCGATTACATCCTGTCGTATCTGCTGGTGATGTACGGCGTGAAAGACGTGCAGGGGAACACGCGCGAGCGGCTGCACACCCTGGCGGCGCGGGCGCTGCTCTCCGACGACGACTGCGCCACCCTGGACGCGGCCGCCGAGCTGCTGCGCACGGTCGGGCACGTGGTGAGGCTGGTCACTGGCCGCGCTCGCAAGTCGCTGCCCATGGGTGACCATCCGCGACGGGTGAGCGAGCAGTTGGCGTCGCGCATTCTGGGGCGAACCTTCCGTGAAGGCCTGGAGCGCGAACTGGAGCGAACGTACCGCCTGGTCCGGCCCGTGTACCAGAAGGTGCTGGGCGCAGGGGAATGAAAACCAGCGCCGAGACGCATTCTCACAGAGCCGTAGGCCCGGGATCGACCAACGCCGGACCAGAAAGTGCCGAAGCCCGCTTTCCCTCTTTCCCGACTTGGCGTCCGGGGCGAACTCAGAGGTGGCTCCTTTGGGAATCCCGGGGGTGCGACACAGAAGGGTACAATAATCTTAAGGCTAGCCCCGGCCCGCCCGGAAGTGATAAACGTCACAAATACCTGTGACGGTTGGCCTACGCCGACCAGCGCGCCGCTGGCTATAATTCCCGGTCTCTAAGTTGGACAATTTTGCGGAGGTGTGTGACATGGCGGATTCATACAACGGGCTGCCCATCCCCAAGGACGGGACCCGAATTAGTTACAGCAACGGGAAGTACAGCATTCCCGACAACCCGATCATCCCCTTCATTGAGGGTGACGGCACCGGGCGTGACATCTGGAAGGCGTCGGTGCGCGTGTTCGACGCTGCGGTACAGAAGGCCTACGGCGGCAAGCGCCGCGTAGTGTGGTACGAGATCTTCGCCGGCGAGAAGGCCATGGCGAAGTTCAAGACCTGGCTGCCGGACGGCACCATCGAAGCCATGAAAGACCTGCGCGTCGGCATCAAGGGCCCCCTCACCACCCCGGTGGGCGGCGGCATCCGGTCGCTGAACGTGGCGCTGCGCCAGATCCTCGACCTCTATGCCTGCGTGCGTCCGGTGAAGTGGCTGGGCGCGCCCTCGCCGGTGAAGCATCCCGAGCGCATGCATGTGGTCATCTACCGCGAGAACACCGAGGACGTGTACGCCGGCATCGAGTGGGAGCAGGGCACGCCCGAAGTCAAGAAGCTGATCGAATTCCTCAACAAAGAGATGCTGAAGGGCGGGCCGAAGCAGATCCGCACCGACTCCGGCATCGGCATCAAGCCCATCTCCATCACCGGCACCAAGCGCCTGGTGCGAAAGGCCATCCAGCACGCGCTGGACCACGGCCTTCACAAGGTGACGCTGGTCCACAAGGGCAACATCCAGAAGTTCACCGAGGGCGCCTTCCGCGCCTGGGGCTACGAACTGGCCACCAGCGAGTTCCGCGACCAGGTGGTCACCGAGCGCGAGAGCTGGATCCTCGACAACAAGGACAAGAACCCCAACATCTCCATCGAGCAGAACGCCAACCTGGTCGAGCCCGGTCTGGAGTTCGCCACACCCGACTTCCGCAATGCAATCTATAAGGAAGTGAAGGACTGCCTGGATTCGATCTCCAAGACCCATGGCAACGGGCAGTGGAAGAAGAAGCTGATGGTGAACGACCGCATCGCCGACTCCATCTTCCAGCAGGTGGTGACCCGCGCCGACGAGTACGAGGTGCTGGCCACGCCCAACCTGAACGGTGATTACATCTCCGACGCCTGTGCGGCGCAGATCGGCGGCTTGGGCATCGCGCCGGGCGCCAACATCGGCGACGGCTACGCCATCTTCGAGGCCACGCACGGCACGGCTCCGAAGTACGCCGACCTGGACGTCATCAACCCCGGGTCGGTGATGCTCTCGGGGGTGATGATGTTCGAGTTCCTGGGCTGGAAGGAAGCGGGACAGCTCATCGAAGACGGCATCCGCAAGACCATCGAGCAGAAGAAGGTCACCTATGACTTCCACCGCTTGCTGGAGGGTGCTACCAAGGTGAAGTGCAGCGAGTTCGCCACCTACATCATCCAGAACATGGAACCCAAGACCGCTTCTACCGCCGCTGATTAGCGGGGAAGCGCTAGAATCAGGTAACTCTCCGGCCCACCCTCCGCGATCCTGTGGAGGGTGGGACCTTTGCGAGGCACTTATGCGGAAGAAGATCACTATCGTAGGTTCGGGGAATGTGGGCGCGACGGCCGCTCACTGGATGGCGTCCAAGGAACTGGGCGACATCGTGCTGGTCGACATCATCCCGGGCGTGCCCCAGGGCAAGGGCCTGGATCTGCTCGAGGCCATGCCCATCGAGAAGCGTGATTCCTATGTGCTCGGCACCGAGGACTACAAGGACACCGCCAACTCCGACATCGTCGTCATCACCGCCGGCATCCCGCGCAAGCCAGGCATGAGCCGCGACGACCTGCTCAACACCAACTACAAGATCATGCAGGACGTGGTGGGGAAAGTGGTGACGCACTCGCCCAACTGCATCCTGATCATCGTGTCGAACCCGCTGGACGCCATGGCGCAGGCCGCCTACAAGATCAGCGGTTTCTCGCGCAACCGCGTCATTGGCATGGCGGGGGTGTTGGATTCGGCACGCTTCCGCGCCTTCATCGCCCTGGAGCTGGGCGTCAGCGTGGAGAACGTGACCGCGTTCGTTCTCGGCGGCCACGGCGACACCATGGTGCCGCTGCCGCGCTATTCCACCGTCGCAGGCGTGCCCATCACCGAGCTCATGGACAAGTCCACGGTCGACCGGCTCGTCCAGCGCACACGTGACGGCGGGGCTGAGATCGTTAAGTATTTGAAGACAGGCAGCGCCTACTACGCGCCCTCAGCGGCCGTTACCGAGATGGCCGAGGCGATCCTAAAAGACAAGAAGAAGATCCTGCCTTGCGCGGCGTATCTTGAAGGCGAGTACGGCATCCACGGGCTGTTCGTGGGCGTGCCCTGCAAGCTGGGCGCCCGCGGCATCGAGGACGTATGGGAGATCCGCCTGACCGACGAGGAGATGGCCGCTCTGAAGAAGAGCGCCGACTCAGTGAAGGAGCTTGTGGCGGTCGTCGGCGTGTAATCAGTCGCCAGTCGCCAGTTGTCAGTTATCCCGCTCGCAAGAGCGGGATTTTTCTTGCCACGAAGTCGGAGCTGCACCTTCGAGTTCTGCGGCGAGCTGCGACTTGATGCCGCGACTGGCTTTGTCGAATTCCGCCTTTGCCCTGGCTAGCTGTCCCAGCATGGCGTGCATCCGCTTCGGGCCCAAGACCAGGAATCCGAGGGCGACAAAAAGTGGGAGTCCCGCGCCAAAACCCATGATTTGCCCCTCCCCTAGCCCTGGTTCTCGCCGGTCGTACTGGTTTTCTCGGACGGCTCCTCGTGCTGCTTCATCGCCGACTTGAAGCCGCGGATACCCTCTCCGATTCCTTTGCCCAGCTCGGGAAGCTTCTTGGGACCGAACACGAGCACGGCAATGCCAAGAATCACCAGCAGATGCATAGGTTGAAAAAGTCCTTCGAACATAGGTCCTCCTTAAATTTCGGTGCGAAGACTTCCAACTATCGCTGTTCGTAGCAAGGCAGGCGCTGTGCCCGGTGTTCTGTCAAGCACAGCGCCCACCACGAGAAACGAGGTCACGGACGATCAACCCTCGCGCCGGGCCTCATCCGCGTCTTCCGCCAGATCGTTCAGGAATCTGAAAAACTCACGCGACTGGCCGTTGAAAAGCCCGTCTGCCATGAGAGCCCTGACCGCGCCCATGGCAGCACCCTTGGTTGCGGTGGGGCGAATGATCGAGCATGCCGGGAACCCTTTCCTGAGGAATACGGTTGGCTCCGGCATGATCAGGTTGGTCTGGAAGTCCTCGAGCACGAAATCCTTGGGAAACGTCTTGTTCGGGTCGTTGAGATTC
>DASQGF010000136.1:0-21148 GCA_035632755.1 Terriglobales bacterium | reverse complement strand
AGAGCATACGAGAGAGCCATCCTGCTTAGACCAGATTACACAAAGGCTCACCTGGCCCTCGGGCGATTGGCCAAGCAGCGCGGGAATGCACCTGCGGGCGGCTGAGCCTGAATCAGCAGATCACCTGCAGTTGTTCCGCTGCCGGCGCCTGTAAAATCGGGCTCACAAACCGTTCACCGTGCAGCAACCCACTTCCTGTGTCAGCGGGGTGTCAGGGATCACCTTCCGGCGGGGTGAACTTGGGCTGGTTGTAATCGGGCAGGATCTCAGGTGCTTTGCGGACGGCTTCCGCTTTGGGCACCGCATCATCCTCCAGCGCCGGGCCGTTCGCGTCCTCGTACTGAGCCATTTGCCGATGGTAGCACGCGGGTCAAACCCGCCTGTTTTTCAGCTCACACTCCGACGCCGAAAATGGCTTCCATGCGAATGTGCACCAAGACGAGGTACCTTTTTCCCGAACACAGGCTATTCCTACTCAAAACGGCTCCGGTTTCCGGAGTCGCCCCCACCTGGTACCACCTTGTGCTCCAGGCTGCCTAAAACGGCCCCTAGAGCATAGCGTGCACCATGTGCACGGCTCGCAAGCGGGGCAGCGGGACCAGTCGTACCCATTTCCTCTCACCCGGAACCGGCCCGGTTCTGTGCCGTCATCGTGGATGAAGTGGGGTGTTTCATTTGGTTCCTACTTCCCGATTGCTCTGCTGCCTGCTATTGTCGCCGGGCGATGACCTGTCACGCATGCACTTGGTGGAGGATTTCCTGCCGTTCGTGTTCCAGCCTGTTCAACATGGCGCTTCCTATCGAGGCACCAGCTCCGACTGCATGTCCCCGCTGCAGCAGCCCGACGTGTAGGGTTTGGCCGAAAGGCCCGGGCAGGAGCCTGAAGCCTCCACCATTCGTCGAGCAAGTCAAAGTCGCTCGCGCGAATGGCGGGACACTCGGGTACCGGCCCGCGGCGTTTTCGTAGGGCGGGCGCCGCACGCGGGCTGGCCCCCTTTTTTAAAGGGGGGTGTCCGTATCCGCACGATGAATCAGCATGGTTGGCGTCAACGCCCTCCCAGCGTGGATTTGCGACTAAACCTCAGGGCCGTCATCATGCGGAGTTGGGTTCTGGCGTTTTGTGGGGCTATCACTGTTGATCCAGGCTTCCACTTCCTCGGGGGAGCGCTTCTTCAGCTCGGCTAAAAGCGGCCGCGGCCTGGCGCTGCTGCTTGAACTGTTTGAAACCCATGCCGTGCTGCCGATGCACTGCATCGTTGACGGTCGTTGGGGAGACGCCATAATACTGGGCTACCTGCTTCCCCTGCCAAAACGTGCAGCGCCGCTCGAACTGGTCCCAATCGCGCGGTTCCCACGGTTTTCCCTTCATGGTTTTCATTCAGGCGCGTGGCATCGTGCCGGGCATAAGCCCGCTGCATGCGGCACCTGATCGGAGAAGCTCGTCCTCAGCCATCGCGTCCTCCAAAGAGACGAGGTTTGGATTTCCCCACGGCGCGCCGATTTTGCGCGACGTGTTAGCTTTTGACTTTCTGTGCTTCTTCCTACATGAGACTCTAAATACATGAGAGAGAGCCTTCGAGGCGGGCGCAAGCCTTTGGTGCAGACGGACTTAGTACCACCACCTGGGAGGGTCGGATCGTGTCCCTCCGCAGCGTAAACGGATGTCCCTCCGCAGCGTAACCCGGTGTCCCTCCGCAGCGTAGCTCCCGCTCCTGTCATCGCGGCGCGTTTCCGAGGTCGATGGTGGTTATCGTCGTCTCTTGAACCGGGGGTGGTGAGTGGTGCAGGACCAGCGCATCGGGCCGGACCTTGAAGTTCGCATCCGTGTATGCCTTCAGCTTCACATGCTTCAGGTTGCGCGCGAACAGTTCCCTGAACTTGTCGAGCCGCTCTTGCTGGGATCCGAATTGTCGCCTGAGCGCCTCCCAGCGAATGGAATACGGCACCCCAGGCTCGACCAGGCGTAGCCTCCAGGCCAGCCACACGTACTGGTCCATCTGCAGCGGGCTGTGGCGGAGTGCGAACAAAGCACGCCGATCGACGGGAATGCGGTGCTCCAAGACCAGCTCGCGGAATTGCGGATTCAACTCAATGGCGGACGGAAAGATTGCTTCCTCGTGAGGCGCCGCCGCACTAGCCCTGAACCACCACTCGCCCTTGCGAACGATTGAGACCAGCTCGAATGCTGTTAACCCATGAACCGGCTGCTCCAGCGCCACAGACATGGTGGAAGGGAACAAGCGGAGGGCTTCTCTCGTGAGCGTGACTATGGTGCCGCGGCTGCCGCCGGTGGCCTCGATGCCGAGTCCCCACGGCCATTCTTGAGTGAGAAACCTGGCGGCATTCTTGCCGAAGGATACGTGGTCCTCTTTCGGGTTCATCTTCACCCAGCCCGTGATAAAGCTCAGCAAGAGGCGAGCGAACGCGCCGGAGGGGACGCCGGCGCCGATGGTATTTACAAACCGCATCGTCACGGCGCCGTTCTTGCTTGCCCACTCAATCTCCGGCACGCCGGGGCTCCGGTCCGGCAACGGTCGCACTGGCAATCCCACATGGGCCCACAGCAGTGAGATCCAGGCGAGGTCTGGGATGATGACGCGTCGTTCGCGCTGCGGCGACTCGGGCTTCCCGAACAGGCTTCCCTGTGGCGGCACGACGCGTAGTTCTGTCGGCCGCACATCTCCGGCGAGGTCGAACAGGAGTTGTAGGTCGTCCTCGAGGAAGAGGTCCTGTTCATTGGCGTGCTGCCGATCGCGCTTCGCGTCGGCGCGATTCTGTTGACGCGGCCCGGCGACCGTGCTACGGTCAGGCTGCATTTTGGCTGACCTCCAAGTTGGAGTTTCGGGCCGCGCGCTGGTATCCCACCTTTCGCGCGGCCTTCTTTTTTGTGCTCCTACTTCAGCTCACCCGGCTCCGGGAACCGGAGCTTTTCCCTGACCTCCGACTGACTCGCAGCGCGATCCCTGAGCCAGAACCAGCACCGGCGCGGCTTTTCCGCGCTCGGATTCGCTGATTGCGAATCAGCAGTTCGCGGTTACGCGCGTCTCCAGCTTCGGGCGCGGGGCGGGAGGTTGTCGCCCCGCGCTCTGTTTGGCAAGCCGCTTCTGAGAGGAGCTGCTTCCGGGAACTCCGCCCATTCGCACTGGCCTGTCGGCACGCTCCAGGACGCGCCGAGCGCGGCAGCAGCCCCGCGCCCAAAAATTAACCCCCGGCCTGCACGGGCTAGCCTCCGGGGGTCCAGCGGCGTGCAGTGCGACATCGCGCTCCTGTCGCCTCCCCCATGGGGAACCGCTGAAACGAAAACTTCGCGGGCGGGTTTGTGGGGCTGTGACCTTCCGCAATACCCGCCCGGGATTCGGGTGCGACAAGGAAACTGCGCGTCCCGAAAAGACAAGGCGCCCGCGCACCGTGGCCGCTGGTTTGCGGCGCACGATTGGCGTGGGCGCTCCGCCACGCGTGTGCTTCGACGAAGGACGAGGAACGCGGACGCTGCTTGAGAGACGCCCGCGCTTTCAGCACGAGGGTGGCGTGCCCCGCCCTTCGCCGAACTTGTGATGAAAGTCACTTTCCAACTCCGCCAGGCGGCGAACAGGGCTGGACCAACAATCTGATTTGCGCGCAGCGACCCTCCGTCTTCAGCTCCCATCCCTGGCGCTGAACCAGTTCGTACAGTGGATTCAGGTCGACGAGCTTAACCGCGATCCGCGACGCTGCTGCCACGTCGAGCTCACCGAGCGCATCGAGGCGAACGCCCAGATCGGCAAGCCGCCAACAGGCGTTCGCAAAAGCATCATGGAAGGCGGGAATCGCCTCAGCGACGGCGCGCTCCCGCCGTTCGACCTCCCGGCTCCGTTCGGCCTGCCGGGCGCGCTCGCTAGCTTCGGTGGCTTTCGCGCTGGCTGCCTCGACCTCCTGCTCCACCTGCTCCAGCGCGACCGCGACATCTTGACGCTCATCCGCGATCTCTACCCGGCGCCGCTCAAGGGCGACGATGGCGGGCGTCACCCCCGTATCCCCGGTGACTCGTTTGAGCCGGAGTTCCTTGATCTGCGCCTGAATCGTGTCGTCCTCGTTGCCCAGCTCCAGCCTGCGCGCCTCCAACTTCTTCTGCTTCCCTTCCACTTCTGCGAGCCTGGTCTGCGCCGCATTCGCTTCGGCAATCTCGGGGAATTGGTCCGCCGTTGGTGCTGCCGCGGCGACTTGCTCTGCCTGCGCGGCCGTTGTGTGCTTCGTCTTCATCAGTGCCCCCTCCGAACGACGGTGGTGGTATCCATGTTGCGATTGGCCTTCCTCAGCAACTCCATCGAGCGTGCCCGTGTCCGCGTCGATTTCGCGAGAAGCGAACCGGCACTGCCTTCGGGGAGTTGCGCGGCCAGCTTGGAGAGCGCTGCGAGCTTCGCCTGACGCTGCTGTTCCAGGTGCTGGCTGCTGCCCCCACAACCGCAGCCCGAGTTGATCTCGTTATCGAGCGTTTCGATTTCTCTCCGGAGCTGCTCGTTCACGCGCGCCTCCGGACTCGCTTCCCGGTCTGCGTGATGCTGGGGCGGCCGCGACGGGCCACGGCGGGCTCGGGCTTTTCCTCATTCGCGCGCAACCAGGCCTCGACTGCCTCACGCCTGAAAAAAATCTTTCTGCCGACCACGACCCGCGGCGGCCCGCGGCGCTTTTCCCTCCATCTGTCAAGCGTGCGCTTGCAAATTCCGAGTTCCGCGGCGAGCTGCTGCGGGTCCAGCAACGCGCTTCGGATGCTCGGAGTCTCCGCAATTGCCATTGTCACCAACCCCTTCCCCGCTGCCATTTCGGGCGACAGTCGAGCACGTTGGTTGCATGATTGTTGAAACGTGTGCTCTAATCAACCATCCTTCTATGACACAGAAATTCTCACTGCCGATGGAAGCGGTTGTCCTTCAGAAGCATGTGAACTTACAGCAGCTCCTCGAAGATTTCCTGAACACGCCGCCTGACAGACTGCTGGCTTTCCTCGAACGTTTCGGCGGAGTTGGGAGGGTGTGGGATGGGGGAGATCAGCGTGACCGCGACTGGCCGGCGCTCCTGGCCCAGTGGCAAACCAGAATCCGCGGCCTGGCACTCCTCGAAGATTGGAGCAGCCAAGAAGCTCGATTAAGTGTGGGAGGGCGCGTGGTAGGGCAGCCCGAGGGCTACTACCGCTACGTCACGCGAACGAAGTTGTTTGAACACAAACTCCGCCTCCGCTTCGCCGGCGGATATTGGTCCGCGGAAGTTCCCGTCACAAGTCTGCTCGAAGCCCTGCTGCTCGCTGTCGTCGTCGGGAAGATCCAAGGAAACGAGGTCGTCCTCTGCGGGCGTAAGGGCTGTGACCAGGTTTTCCGGGCACGCGGAGGCAAGACCTACCACGATGCGGAGTGTGCCCACCTGCAGAGCGTAGCCGATGGTCGCAAGAAGAAACGCGAGTCGCTGGCTGCGTTCGCTGCAGCGGAACTCAACAAACAGAGGGCAGCGGCCGGCTGGCATCTGGATGTACAGCTCAAAGAGAAGCTCGCCCGCAAGCTGAGCCGCGATGCGAAGAGGATCACAGCGAAGTGGGTTACGAGGAACCGGGCGTTGATCACCCGGCTTCGGCGGTGCCGGCAGGAGAGATGACAATGAAGCGAGGAATCGAAGTCGCCAAGAGGGCTTCGGGGGCATGGTCCGATAGCTGGTGTAATGGGCTATTTGCGTCCCTAATTGTCCGCAAGCCCATCACACGCCTCCGTACAACCTCCCCAGACTAACGTGCACCGAGCACTGGCAGCTACAGTAACTTGGAGCTACGATTAGTAAAACTTGGCTTGAGCAGAATGGATCTCCTGACCAACGCGATTGAGTCCATACGAGTGGGGGTAGAAGACTACCAACAGGGTAGCCACGGCCGCCTGCTTGCCGCGGTGCGCAGCATTCACGCGGGCATCCTGCTCCTCTATAAGGAGGCCTTGCGGCGCTATTCGCCGGCCGGCAGCAACGAGGCCCTAGTGAAGGCGAAGATCGTGCCGAGGCGAGACGCCCAGGGGAATGTCGAGTTCGTTGGCCATGGCAGGAAGACGGTGGATGTCCAGCAGATCAGGGAGCGCTTCGACGAACTGGGGATTGCCACTGACTGGACACGTTTTGACCGGATTTCGGACGCCCGGAGGGATATCGAGCACTACTACACGAACGCCAACAAGAAGGCCCTCGAAAGCCTGGTCTCAGACGCCTTCGTCGTCGCGCGGAATTTCATCGCTACCGAGCTCAAAGAGGACCCTTTGGGGCTTCTGGGCGATGAGACCTGGCAAGCGATGCTGGAAGTGTCCGAGGTCTACGAGGCCGAGCGCGCAGAGTGCGAAGAGTCGCTCGTCGCGGTGGATTGGGAATCCGGCGCCCTCGCGGAGGGCGTGATGGACCTGACGTGCCCCTCGTGCAGCGGGAGCCTTCTTCGGCCCGACGGCGACTACAAGACCTATCGTGACGACATGGCGTTGCAATGCCGAACTTGTGGTGACACCTACGGTGCGCACGACTTTGTTCCCCAGGCGATCGCCGACGTGCTTGAGCAAGACAAGCACCAAGCCTACAAGGACGGCGGCGAGACTCCGTATACCGATTGCCCGACGTGCGGGGCCGAGGCGTACGTGATGGATGAGCAGCGGTGCGCCCTCTGCGGCGAATCGGCCGAGCATACGTGCGCCCGTTGCGGCAACGAGATCCCAGCCTCGGAACTATCGTGCTCCCCATTTTGTGGTTGGTGCGCCCACATGATGGCCAAAGATGACTAAAACTAAGTCACTGGCAGCCCGAACTGCTGCACAAAGATGCGGCACTCACCCAAGAAAACTTGCGCGAGGATTCGATTAGACGCGCTGGGGAGCTACGGCTGGGCCTCCAGCATCTCCCAGGCGAGATTTGCTCTTAGCCTGACCCGGGACTGACTTGGGATGGCTTAATTAAGTGGTTAACCGCGTGAAAGGTGCATTTTTATTGGCTGCCCCCCAGGGATTCGAACCCCGATATGCTGATCCAGAGTCAGCTGTCCTACCATTGAACGAGGGGGCAGCAAAACGGCGGAAGCGGCCGCGCGCAGGCGCAAAACATCGTTCGGTTTGATTCTATTGCCCTCCTGCAACGTGGTCAACCGGAGGGGTGCCGCGGAACTTGCCCGAAGGCTTCCCGTTGTGGCGTCTGTGTCCGCGGTTGCCATACCCCAAACGGCGCGGGCGTGTAAAATAAACTCTTCGATCGCTGCCATTTGTTGTCAGGAGGCGCCATGGTATCCACTGCAACCCCCACTCTCCAGGCGGACGCCGTCGAGATCGCCCGCACTCCGCTCGAGGCGCGCCACAGCGCGCTCGCCGTGGTGGACATCCAGGAGAAACTGCTGCCGCCCATCTTCGAGAAGGAGCGGATGGTGCGCAACTCGCAGTTGCTGATCCGGCTGTCGAAGATCCTCGGTATTCCCGTGCTACTCAGCACCCAGTACTCGAAGGGACTGGGCCCGACCGTTCCCGAGATCGCCTCACTCCTGCCCGAGGTCGCGCCGCTGGAAAAGAACGAGTTCGGCTGCTTCAACAACGACGCCTACTGCGCGCGCGTGAAATCGCTGCCCGGCGACCGCAACACCCTGCTGGTGTGCGGCATGGAATCGCACATCTGCGTGACGCAGACCGCGCTCGGGGCGCTCAACAGCGGCTACATCGTCCACGTGGCCTCGGACGCCGTCAGCTCGCGCACGGAGTGGAACTGGAAGATCGGCCTCGACCGCATGCGTGCCGCCGGCGCCGTCATCTCCTCGACGGAGATGATGATCTACGAGCTGCTGCGCACCTCCAGCGGCCCCGCCTTCAAGGAGATGCTGCAGTACCTGAAGTGACAACAACGAGAGGCGGCGGGCAGTTCTACGCACGAAGAACCTCTGGGGACTTACTCGTCGTCGGAAGCTCCTGCCTCGCCGCCCTCGCCATCCTTTCTTTTCACCCGCACCACCACGACTTTGCTGAACCCTTCTTCGAACTTGGGGGGACGAAGTTTGGCAGCCATGCGCCGCATGACGTCTTCCGGGACGATGCGGTCGCGGCGCCGGTTGCGCTCCAGGCAGACCTCGAGTGGCACGTCGAAGAACACCGCGTGCACTTCGTAGCCCAGGCTCTTGGCCATGTGGATCCACTGGCGGCGCTCGCGCGGGGAGAGGTTGGTCGCGTCCACGTAGTTCCACGGCATGCGGGCGATGAGGCGGGCGCGCAGCAACGAACGCAGGGTGGAGAACACCAGCCCCTGGTAGCGCTGCTCTTCCACGTCGTCGAACAGCACGCTGCGCAGCAGGTCGCTGGAAAGCGGTGTGACACCGCGCCGGCGGAACCAGGTGGTCTTTCCCGATCCGGGCAGGCCGATGGCCAGCACCACCACGCCTTTGGGCTTCCTCTGCGGCGCGTGCCCGATGGCTTCCGACGGCGGCGCGGGTGGGGCGGCCGGCGATTCCGGCTGCATCTCGACTTCGATCTTGGGCTCGGGGACCGTGGGCCTGGGCCGGGGTGGCGGTGCCTGCGGTGGCTCCTGCACGGCGGCTTTCTGCGCTTCGAAGGCTTCCAGATAGTCGGGCTGCAGCGGTTCGGGATGCTCAGCGCCAGTAGGCCGTTTCTGTCCTACCTTGCCGGTGGACTCCGATTCAGCGGCTGTGGGAGGCTTGCGTTTGCGCCGCCGCAAACGATCTTTCATCCATTTCCGCATGCTGCGTGTGTAACACAAAAAGGCGGCTCTTGGCTATTGGCTCTTAGCTCTTGGCTGTTAGCTTTAGGCTTCTTCCCATTGTTGCCTTTGGTTCTTGGCTTTTGGCTACTCGCTTCCGCCCAGATTCGACTGCCAGGCGGCGGACCGCCCGCATTGGTCAGTCCTCTGAGGCGGCTCGCTTCCCGAAAAGAACCAAGGTTCACGAGCCAAGAGCTAAAAGCCAAGAGCGGCTTTTATGCTAGGATTTGAGGTTTGGTCGCAGCACTACCGTGCACTGGGTGCACACTGCCGGAGGAGACATGGCAATTAAAGTAGGCATCAATGGGTTCGGCCGCATCGGGCGCAACATCTTGCGCGCCTCGCTCAACGACAAGAACCTGGAGTTCGTCGCCGTCAACGACCTCACCGATCCCAAGACGCTGGCGCATCTGCTGAAGTACGATTCCATCCTCGGCAACCTGCCCAACAAGATCACCCATGGCCAGGACTGCATCCAAGTGGACAGCCGCAGCATCCGCGTCTTCTCCGAGAAGGACCCGGCGAAGCTGGACTGGTCGTCGCTGGGAGCGCAGGTGGTGGTGGAATCCACCGGGCGTTTCACCAATGCCGAAGACGCCAAGAAGCACCTGCGCGGCACGGTCAAGAAGGTGATCATCTCCGCTCCGGCGAAGAACGAGGACATCACCATCGTGCTGGGCGTGAACGAGGACAAATACGATCCGGCGAAGCACCACATCATCTCCAACGCTTCCTGCACCACCAACTGCTTGGCGCCGATCGCCAAGGTGGTGCACGACAACTTCACCATCCACAGCGGGACCATGACCACCATCCACTCCTACACCAACGACCAGGTCATCCTCGACTTCCCGCACAAAGACCTGCGGCGGGCGCGGGCGGCGGCGGTCTCCATGATCCCCACCAGCACCGGCGCCGCTAAGGCGGTGCACCTGGTGATTCCGGAGCTGAAAGGCAAGCTGGATGGCTTCGCGATGCGCGTGCCTACGCCCAATGTGTCGGTGGTGGACCTGGTGGCGTTCGTGGAGAAGAAGACCTCGGCGGAAGAGGTGAACGCGGCCATGAAGAAGGCCTCGCAGAGCGGCCGCTTGGCGTCGTATCTCGGCTATGAGGAAGAGGAACTGGTCTCGGTGGACTTCCGCGGCGATGCCCGCTCCTCTATCGTGGACGCGCCCATGACCCGCGTGGTCGCCGGCAATTGCGTCAAGGTCATCTCCTGGTACGACAATGAGTGGGGCTACTCCTGCCGGGTGCGCGACCTTATCAACTACCTCGGCAGCAAGGGACTGTGAGAAATCGGGTCATCGAGCCATTGGGTCATTGAGTCATTGGCTGGCTTGTCAGCACTCTCGCTCCCCAATGGCACAATGACCCAATGACTAAATGACTCAATCCCATGAACAAGCTCTCCATCAAAGACCTCGACCTCGACGGCAAGCGTGTCTTCATGCGCGTGGACTTCAACGTCCCGCTGGACGACGACGGCCGCGTCCTGGACGACACCCGCATCGCCGAAACGCTGCCCACCATCGAATACGCCGTCCGCCATCATGCGCGGCTGGTGCTGGCGTCGCACCTCGGCCGTCCCAAAGGCAAGCCCAATCCGAAGATGAGCCTGAAGCCGGTGGCGGAGCGCCTGCGCAACCTGCTGGACACGCGCATCGTCCGCGGTATCAACGTGGGCTTCGCCCCCGACTGCATCGGCATGCAGGCCGAGGAAATGGCCTCCAAGCTGGAGAAAGGCCATACGCTGCTCCTGGAAAACCTGCGCTTCCACGCCGAGGAAGAAGCCAATGATGAGCGCTTCTCGCACGAGCTCGCCAAGTTGGCCGACTACTACGTCAACGACGCCTTTGGCACGGCGCACCGCGCCCACGCTTCGACCGTCGGCATTACGAAGTTCGTCAAGAAATCCGCCGCCGGTTTGCTCATGCAGAAAGAACTCGATTATCTTGGCCGTGCGCTGCACCATCCCGGGCGGCCGTTCGTCGCCATCCTGGGCGGGGCCAAGGTCAGCGACAAGATTCCCGTCATCCAGAACCTCATCGACAAGGTGGATGCGCTGCTGATTGGCGGCGGCATGGCCTACACCTTTCTGAAGGCCCGCGGCATGGAGGTGGGCAGTTCGCTGCTCGAGAGCGACAGGCTCGATCTCGCCCACAAGCTGCTCGGCCAGGCCAAGGCGCGCGGCATCAAGTTCCTGCTGCCGGTGGACCACGTGGTCGCCAGCAAGATCGCGCCCGACGCCAAGACTCACATTGTCACCGAGGGACACGCCATCCCCGCCGGGCAGATGGGCCTCGACATCGGGCCGAAGACGGTGGCGCTATTCTCCGAGCAAATCGAAACCGCCAGCACCATCGTGTGGAACGGACCGATGGGTGTTTTCGAGCAGGAGCCATTCGCGCACGGCACCTACGCCATCGCGCGCGCGGTAGCAGCGAACCGTCCGGCGATCTCGATCGTCGGCGGCGGCGACTCGGTCTCCGCCGTGCACAAGGCCGGCGTGTCCGACAAGATCACCCACATCTCCACCGGCGGCGGCGCTTCGCTGGAGTTTCTGGAAGGCAAGAAGCTGCCGGGAGTGGAGGCGCTGAGCAGTAAGTAGTCAGGAGTCAGGAGTCAGTTCTCTGGAGGGCGAGGCTTCGGCTTCGCTGATCGGGGTTCTTTCAATGATTGTCATCCCGAGCGCAGCCCGAGCCGAACTGGGCGAGGCAAGGGCAAACGAGGGATCTGCATTTCCATGACCCCAACCCGCGTCGATCTTGGCTCCGGCAAAGCCATGGAACTCGTCCAGGGCGACATCACCCGCGAAACCACCGATGCCATCGTGAATGCCGCCAATTCCGAACTGCTGCCCGGCGGCGGCGTCTGTGGCGCGATCCACCGTGCCGCCGGTCCATCGCTCGCGGAAGAATGCCGCAAGCTGCGCGTCGAGCGCGGCCCGGTCTCGACCGGACACGCGGTCGCGACCCGCGGCGGTCGCTTGCCGGCCCGCTATGTGATCCATACTGTGGGCCCGGTTTGGTCCGGCGGGGCGAGCGGTGAGCCAGAAGCGCTGGCCAGCGCCTATCGCGAGTCCATCCGCGTAGCCGACGAGCTTGGGCTCAAGAGCATCGCTTTCCCTGCGATCTCGACCGGCATCTTCGGATACCCGCTGCGCGAGGCCACGCAGGTGGCGGTCGACACTGTTCGCGAGGCTCTCCCGCGCGCGAAGAACGTCAACACCGTCCGCTTCGTCGTTTTCGATGATGCTGCGCTCCAGACCTATTCCCGGGTTCTCAACACGAGGTGACGATTGGCTCGCAAAAAACTGATGGCCGCCAACTGGAAAATGTACAAGACGCCGCAACAGGCGCAGGAGTTCCTGCGCGCCTTCCTGCCCATGGTCGAGGGGCACACGCGCGATGAGATCGCCATCTGCCCGCCCTTCGTCTGCCTGCCGGCGGTCGTCGAGGCGCTGGCCGGCAACGCGATCGGCGTGGGCGCGCAGAACCTCCACTGGGAGAAAGAAGGCGCTTATACCGGCGAGGTCGCGGCGGGCATGCTGGTTGCGGTTGGCTGCACGCACGTCATCATCGGCCACTCGGAGCGGCGCCAGTATCTCGGTGAGACCGACGAAACCGTCAACCGCAAGCTGCAATCGGCGCTTGCCGCCGGACTCACACCCATCGTCTGCGTGGGTGAGGTTTTGAAGGAACGTGAATCCGGCCTGACGGAGGAAGTCCTGCGCCGCCAGTGTCAGCGCGGGCTGAGCGGTATCTCCGGAGAAGAGTCGCGCAAGCTGGTGATCGCCTACGAGCCGGTGTGGGCCATCGGCACCGGCAAAACAGCCACCCCGCAGATCGCTGCCGAGGCGCATGTCGTCATCCGCGCCGAAGCCGCCAAGGCCCTGGGCAAGCAAGTGGCGGAGAACATGCGCATCCTTTATGGCGGCAGCGTCAAGCCGGATAACGCCAAGGCCCTGATGTCAGAGAGCGAGATTGATGGGGCGCTGGTCGGCGGCGCCAGCCTTGATCCCAAGTCATTTACCGCGATCGTGAAGTACTGAGAACGAGGAGGCGGGACGCAGGAAGCAGGACGCAGTGCAGGTTCTTGCCGCCTGCCTCCTGCCTTCCAGCTTCCCGCCTCCTGATATAATCCTACTGCCCTCAATGAAAGGCGCGTAATTCGCGCACGCGGGGAGTTTTTGTCCGACTGCGGAAGTGGTGGAATTGGCAGACACACCATCTTGAGGGGGTGGCGCCGAGAGGCATGCGGGTTCAAGTCCCGCCTTCCGCACCATCCAACCCTCCGCAACTCTGAAGAAAGGCACGGGCGCCGCACGCGCCCAATCTGAATCCAGCATGTGGGTTGTAGCTCTAACGGTTGTTCACGTCCTGGTTTGTGTTTTCCTGGTCATCGTGGTGCTGCTGCAGAGCGGTCGCGGCGCCGACGTGGCCGCGGCTTTCGGCGGCATGGGCAGCCAGACCGCCTTTGGCCCGCGCGGTTCGGCCACGGTGCTGACGCGCGCCACCACCTGGTCGGCCATCCTGTTCATGATCACGTCGATCACGCTCTCGGTCATCGCCTCCCGGCGCTCCACCGGCGGCTCGGTGCTGGGCAACATCAAGCCCAGCCAGACCAAGAGCCAGCCCGCGCAGCAGCAGGCGCCCAAGCCCGAATCGCCGCCCGCGACGCCAGCTCCTAGCCGCTAGCTCTTAGCTTCTAGCCCTTGGCTATGGGCTCTGGGCCTTTGGCTCACATCGTTGTCCCTTGCCCACAAATCACCCGATGACCCGATGACCCGATGACCCGATTGGGTATGATGGTCCCATGATCCACGAGATCTTCCCCGTCGGGCCCCTGGCGTGCAACTGCTCCGTCATCGGCGATGAGACCACCCGCGAAGCCATGGTCATCGATCCCGGCGATGACATCGACGAGATCATGGCCATCGTCCGCCGGCACCGCCTGACGGTGAAGCAGATCGTCGTCACCCACGGCCACATCGACCACGTCGGCGGGGCCATGAAGCTGAAGCGGCTCACCGGCGCTCCCATCCTGCTCAACCAGAACGACTATGACCTGCTGAAGACTGCCGACCAGGTTGCCGCCTGGCTGGGGATGACGCCCCCAGGCAAAATTGATATCGACCAGAACCTCTCCGCGGGGGATTTGGTAGGCGTAGGGAACCTGAAAGCGGCGGTGATGCACACCCCCGGCCACACCGAAGGCAGCGTCTGCCTCTACCTTGCTCCCCAGCAGAAACTGATCGCCGGGGACACGCTGTTTGCTGGCAGCATCGGCCGCACCGACCTGCCCGGCGGCAACTTCAAGAAGATCATGCACTCGCTCAAAGGACCGGTGATGGCGCTGCCGGATGAGACGGTCGTGGTCCCCGGCCACGGACCGCTGACCACCATCGGCGAGGAGCGGGAAACGAATCCCTTCATTCTCGGGCGGTATGGTGAATGAGCCGGTTTCACGTTTCAAGTTTCTCGTTTCCAGTTTCTCGATAGAAGCATAAGGCCGCGATCTTCCGACTCGGATCCGGTGCTTCTCCCGAGAAACGAGGAACAAGGAACTAGAAACTGGCCCAAACCCGCTTCACGCCCTCCCCGAACACATCCGCTGGCGTGATCAGGCTCACCACCAAATAGCCTTCGCCAGGGAAATCATAGAAATGTCCGGGATGAACTATCACCGAGTGCTGCTCCAACAGCTCGATCGCGAGGTCTTCATCGGAGCGCGTCGCCGGCACTCGCAACACGGCGTACCATCCGCCCTCAACCTCAAGCCGCCGAACTGATTCTTGTTCCGCAAGCTGGCGGTCGAGTTCGGCGAGATTCGCAACCACACGTTCTTTCGCCTGCCGTTGGATTTCATCACGCCCCGCGAGGAACTCCGGCAGGGCAAGCTGTACCGGCGTGCTGACCGAGAGATAGGTGTCGGCGATAACCTCCAGCCGCGCCAGCGCCTCTCGTGTCAGTTCGGGTGCGCCGCTGACGACGAGCCACGCCAGCTTCATCTGTGGAAGCGCGCAGATCTTGGATATCCCGCTCAGTGTGAAGGTCAGCGCCTGGCGGGGGCTCGCGAAGGTTGGCCGGCCAGCGCCATCGTGCGCGTAGTCAAGAAACACCTCGTCGGCTACGAGCGCCAGCCCCCGCTCCCGGCCGAGCGCATCGAGAATCTCGCTTTCCGCCGGCTTAACGAACGAGCCCGTCGGATTATTCGGGTGGACTACCAGGACGGCGCGTGTGCGTGGCGTGAGCGCTTCACTCAGCCCGTGCAGATCGATCTGCCACCCATGGTCATAGATCAGCGGATACGAGACCAGCTTCACGTCCTGGATTGAAGCCAGGAACTCGAACAGCGGATAGCTGGGCGCGGGCACCAGCACCTCGTCGCCAGGATCACACAGCAGGCGGAAGATGAAGCTGTATCCCTCGCTGGTGCTGGCGGTGAGGATCACCTGTTCCGGATCGATCTCTGCGCCGCGCTGCCGGTAATAGCCGGAAACCGCTTCCCGTGCAACGCACAGACCCTTGGGATGGGGATCGTAGGCGAGGCCGCGCCGGTCCTCAAGCGCCGAAAGCAACGCCGGATCGTAAGCGAAGCCGCAGCGCGTCGGGTTGGACTCAGTGAGGTCGAGCGTCTTCTTGCCGGAAGCGCGATGGCGCTCGAGCGCGGCGGAGAAGCGGTTGGGCGCGAGCGCCCATGCAGTACGGGAAGCGAACATGCGATCCGCAGCCTACAGGATGGCACGGAGCATTTACAATCCGATGTGGGACACCACGCATGATCGCACGCGCACTGATGATGGTCGCGCTAGCTGGTTTTCTGACCTCGACCTTCTATCTCCTGCTGGTCGGGTTAGCGGTGCTGCGTTTCCGCAAGAAACGCTTGCCCGCCACCATGGCGGAGCTCCCGCCCGTCACGCTGCTCAAGCCTGTGCACGGCATCGAGCCGCAGCTACGAGACAGCCTGGAGAGCTTCTTCCGCCTCGACTACCCGCGATTCGAGATCATCTTCGGAGCCCGTACGACGGACGACCCCGCCTTCACGATCGTGCGCGAACTGATGCGAATCTACCCGCACGTGCCGGTCAAGCTGGTCACTTCCGGGGAGCCGACTTGGCCGAACGCGAAATGCTGGTCGCTTCAGAAGATGGCTGAGGAAGCCAGCCATGAGTGCCTGGTGATCAGCGACAGCGACGTCGAGGTTGCACCCGACTATCTTCGGCAGTTGATCCCAGCCTTGCTCGAGCCCGGCGTCGGCTGCGTGACCACCGTCTACCGCGGCAAGCCTACGGATGGGCTGTGGGCCCGCCTAGAAGCCCTGGGCATGTCCGTCGAGATGACCTCGGGAGTGCTTGTCGCGGAGATGCTGGAGGGCATGAAGTTCGCGCTCGGGCCGACCATGGCCGTGCGCCGGGAAGCCCTGCAGGGGATCGGCGGCTTCGCCACCTTTGCCGACTATTGCTCGGATGATTTCCTGCTGGGCAAGGAGATTGCCGCCGCCGGTTACAAGGTCATCCTGTCGCCTCACGTCATCGACCATGTCATCCTGCACGTGACGCTGCGGCAGTCGCTGGCTCACCAGACGCGCTGGATGAAGAGCACACGCTATTCCCGTCCCGCGGGGCACTTGGGAATGGCGTTGACCTTCGCCATGCCCTATGGTGTGCTCGGCCTCCTGGCGGGGGCGGCTTCGGGCAGGCTCTTGCTAGGCATGATCCTCTTCGCAGTTGCGTTTCTCAACCGCACGCTCCTTTCCGTCATCGCCGGCTGGGGTGCCCTCCACGATTCGCGCTCGCTCGCCTGCTGCTGGCTCTATCCCCTCCGTGACCTCATGGGCTTCGGTTTCTGGATGGCCAGCTACTTGAGTGACCGCATCCTCTGGCGGGGCGAGCAGTACAGGCTCGAGGTCGGCGGAAGAATGGTTAAGATCACGTAGCGATTGAGTCATTGCTTCGTTGGGTCATTGAGCCATTAAGACCAATTAACACAATGGCTCAATGACCCGATGGCTCAATTCCTTACTCCGGTTCCGCGCCAGCTATTGTTGGTGCGCTGCGTGATCTTCACTTCGGAGAGCCCGGCGGTCGCGAACCAGTCCTCGATCTCGGCGCGGCTGTGATAGAAGGCCGTCGGCGCTATCAGGTGGTCGAACACGTTCCAGAAGTTCTCCGCGAACGAGTAATTGGAGATCGTGCACAGATAATCGGAGTAGAACAGCAGCTTCTTCAGCCGTGGGTAATTCCGCGCCGGGGCATACACCAGCTTAAGCGCGGCATAGAGCGGCAGCGAGAGCGCGAACGACAGCGCGCGTGTCACCGCTCGGGGTGCGCGAGAGGTGAAGTGGATTCGCACTGGGTTGACGATCTTCTCGTTCCACCAGTTGCCTTCCTTGCCGTACACCCAGATCACGGCGCGGCCGCCCGGCCGCAGATGACCTACGAGCGCAAGAAATCCTTGCTTGGGATCGGGGAGATGGTGGAGCACGCCGATGCTGTAGAACAGGTCGAAGGGAGCGAGCATCGGCAGATGGTAAATGTCGGCTTGCAGGATGTGGACGTTGGGCAGTTGCCGCGTGTTCTGGTAGGCTGCCTCGACCGCGTCGGAGAGGTCGATGCCCACCACATCGCGCGCGCCGAACTCGGCCGAGAGCCAGGCGTGGCGGCCTTTTCCGCAGCCGGCGTCCAGCACCACGCGGTCGCGGAACGCCTCGGGTTGGAGCGGATGGATCCAGTCGAGGAACTCCGCCCGGTACTGCTCGCTCAACTCTGCGTAGTGGGTCCACTCGTACCCGAAGGCCGCCGCCGTGGCGCGCTTCTCCGCCGAGAGCTCCGGGGAAAGAAATCGCGGGATGCCGCGCAGGATAGGGAAACTCGCGCCGCATGCGGGGCAGAGGAGCGAGCCCTCGACGATCTCCGCATCTTCTTCTCTCTGGACGCGTACTTCGAACGGGCGGCCGCATGGCCGGCAGGCCAGGTATTCGAGGAGTCTGTGCTTCATCGCGTGGGGTGGCGAAGACTGTCAGTATATATGACCGGCTCGCTCAGCCGCCTTTTGCTAGAATCGCCTCGTGTGCGGCATCGTCGGATTCACGCATAAGGACCGTCCCTCGGTCGGCGAGCGCATCCGCGAAGCCACGGCCACGCTGCTCCATCGCGGCCCTGACCAGCAGGGTGTCTTCGAAACGCCCAACGTCTCGCTCGGCGCCGTGCGCCTGAAGATCATCGACCTCATCTCCGGCGAGCAGCCTATGCGCAGCGATGACGGCGACACCGTCCTGGTCTTCAACGGTGAGATCTACAACTACGCCGAAGTGCGCGAAGAGCTGAAGGCGCGCGGACATCGCTTTTCAAGCCGCAGCGACACGGAAGTTGTCCTCAAGGCCTTCCTCGAGTGGGACACCGGCTGCTTCGCCCGCCTGCGCGGCATGTTCGGATTGGCGCTGTGGACGGAATCGCGGCGCCGCCTGGTGCTGGCCCGCGACCGTATGGGCATCAAGCCCCTTTACTACAGCCGCCGGGGCGACGACATTTACTTCGCCTCCGAGCTGAAGGCCATCTTCGTCCATCCCGAGATCGACCGCGCTATCGATCTCGATGGGCTCAACTGCTATCTCCGCCTGAATTACGTCCCTGCGCCGCACACACTGGTGCGCGACATCGTGAAGCTCCTGCCGGGACACTTCCTGGTCTGGGAGAACAGCCGGGTTCAGACCGAATCCTACTGGCAGTGCGCACCCGCGCCGCTGCCCGCGCAAATTACGCTGGAAGAGGCCAAGGAGCAGCTCGATTCTCTGCTGCAACACTCGGTTAAGGAACACCTGGTGTCGGACGTTCCGCTGGGCGTCTGGGCCAGCGGCGGGCTCGATTCCTCGACCATCCTGCACTATGCCGCTGCGGCCAGCCCAGCGCGCCTGAAGACGTTTTCCATCACCTTCAAGGGGCGCAGCTTCGACGAGAGCCGCTACATCCGCGAGGCAGCGCACCTCTACGGCACCGACCACACCGAGTTCGATCTCAGCCCCGGGGCCGAGCTGGTGGACGCCATCCAGCAGTTTGCCTACTACTCGGACGAACCCAGCGCCGATGCCGGTTCGCTCCCCGTCTGGTTCCTCTCGAAGATGAGCCGGCAGCAGGTGACGGTGGCGCTCAGCGGCGAAGGCGCTGACGAACTTTTCGGCGGCTATCTCACCTACCGCGCCGACCGCTACGCGCGTCTGGCGCACGCAGTTCCGGCGTTGTTGCGGCGCGCGGGTGCTTCGGTCGTCAGCCTCTGGCCGGTTTCCGACGACAAGATCAGCTTCGAATACAAGCTCAAGCGCTTCCTGGAAGGCTCATTGCTTTCGCCCGAGGAGGCGCATGTCTTCTGGAACGGCACGTTTTCCGCCGGCGAACTGCGCGCGTTTTTCCTGAAGGCCGACGCTGAGCCGATGCGCCGCCTGCTGCACGATACGCCGCCCGGAGACGGCCTCGACCGCTTCCTGTTATTCGACCAGCGCTACTACCTGCCCGACGACATCCTCTACAAGGTCGATCGCATGAGCATGGCGCATTCCATGGAGGTGCGTCCGCCGTTCCTCGACCACCGCATCGTGGAATTCGCTGCCGCTCTGCCGCAGAACTATAAAGTCCGCGGCTCGGATCTGAAGTTCATTCTCCGCGAACTGATGAAGGGCAAGCTGCCGTATTCGATCCTGTATCGCAAGAAGACCGGCTTCGATATCCCGGCGCACGACTGGTTCCGCGGCCTGTTGAAGCCGCTACTGCTCGAGACTCTGACCGAGGCGGCGGTCGAGCAGACCGGCCTGTTCCGCTGGCAGGGGATTGAAGCCGTTATCCACGATCACCTGGAAAGGCGAGCCAATCTCGGTTACCACTTGTGGGGACTTATGATTCTGTTCCTGTGGCTGAAGCGGTGGAACATCCGCTGCGCGGATTTACACGAAATCCAGACGACAACCGCTCGCGAGCGCAGCCGTGTTCTGACCTGATCGTTCCCGCCTTTAGACTGAAGGCGGCACGTTTCAAATTGCGGCCCCCTCGGAACTTCCGCTCAACTCGTCCTGATCAAGGCCCGCGACGGATGTGAAAGAAGAAAGAACAGGCTGGCGCGTCGAGACGCGCCAGCCGCGTCCAGTCAGCAAAATGCTCTAAGCCGCGCGCCGCTGGCGATCAACATCGACCGTCGTTGCTGTATGGCGGCGGGCAACCACTAGTCCATAGGGGCAGAGCAGAGCGGCAGCCCCAATCAGCGCCAACACAATGCTGGCCGGATCAAACCCCGGCGAATCCGAGCCAGGCAACAGCACACCGGCAATCCGGCCGCCGAGGACAGCGCCGACGATGCTGAGCAGCATGACAGCCGACCAGTGCGCCCGATCCGTATCCCACACCACCAGCTTCGCGATGGCTCCCACGAGTGCCCCGAGAGTGACCCAGAAAAGCACGGTCATATTGCACCTCCGCAGCAAGGCTCAACGCCTTCTGTACGGTAAGTATATCGCAAAACGATATCTAGTTACGATATATATTAAGCGGCATCTCGAGTTCACATCCCTCTGAAATATTGCTGATTGAGGTGCCGGCGCAGTTCGCGATCGAAAGGCAAGCGAGCACCAGATCCTCGTCTCTTACCTTTCTCATCCCAGCAACACGATCTCTGCCACGCTCCAGGCGATGTTGATCAGACCGAGCCCGATGCCCCATCGCGTATAGGCTGCGGATTGGTGGCTGCCCACATCTTGCGGGATCAGCCGATCCACCACCACCGGGGCATAGAACGTGGCCCACAGGGAAAGCAGAAGCCAGAGGACCCAGAACCCGCCAGGAAGAATACGGTCGTGGCGGGGAAAGAAGGCGGCAAAAACGCCGGCGCAGCCCGGGATCAGGACCATCACAGCCGCAGCGGAGAGGAACAGCACGCGTCGCATGCGCCCGCTTGTAACAGCCATGCGCGGGCCGGGGTTGGAATTCGGCAGTTTGTTCCAAATTCAGAACGGCTGGAGCTGCGTTGACCCGGACTATTCGCGATGTCGGCGCAACCCGGGGTGGAGCAGGGCTTCAGCCCTGCATAACGACGGCGTCGCTGGTCCTTGGCTTTAGCTGTGGTGTCTCAACAGGTTATTCCCATCGAGGCCGGAGCGGCTGATGGGCGGTGACTGGCCGAGACTAGCATGGGGGCGATGCCAGTTGTATTGGTGCAGCCAGGGATCGAGCTCGGCTTGGCGCTGGGCAGAGTTTTGATAGACGCGGGCATAGGCCCATTCGCGCAACGAGGTCTGGATGAAGCGCTCGGCTTTGCCGTTGGTGCGAGGGGTGTAAGGGCGGGTGCGCAGGTGGCGGATGCCGAGGCGGCGGCAGGCGGCGGCGAAGAGGTGGGAGTAGTAGCAGGGGGCATTGTCGGTGAGGACACGG
>DASQGF010000135.1:0-12083 GCA_035632755.1 Terriglobales bacterium | reverse complement strand
GCTGGTTCCGCAAAGCCTACCAGGATAAGTACGGGGTGCCGCCCAACTATCCGGCTTACAAAATGGCGCAGGCAATCCTGGGAGTGAAGTCCGCCTACGAGAAAGCGAAGGCTGGCAACAAAGGCAAGATCCCAAGCCAGGATCAGGTGATCGCCGCGCTCGAGAACCTCACCTTCGAGGGGCCTGGCGGCAAAGTCCAGATGTCCACGGGCAAAGGACATCAAGCCGTCTATGGGACCGCTTACGGCACCATCAAGCACCAGAAAGGTCAGGTCACGCTGGTCGACGTCAAGACTTATCCGGCGGACAAGGTCACTCCGCCGGACGGCGTGAAGAGTGAAGCCTGGATCAAAGCCGGATTCAAGAAACCGAGCTAGTCATAAGAAGGACAACTTCTCTACCGCGGATCAGCGCGGATGAACACGGATTTCAAAAAATTTGGTTAAGAATCCGCGGTAATCCGCGTTCATCCGCGGCGAATGAAGTTACGGTTCGTACGGTAGATCTCCGGCCGCACACGGGAGTGACGCATGCGCGAAGTGTTAGCGCTGCTGATTGACGGCATCATTTACTCGTCGTGGCTTTTCATCATTGCGTTGGGCCTCACGCTGATCTACGGCGTGATGAAGATCCTCAACATGGCGCACGGGAGCCTCTACGCTCTGGGTGCGTACATGGGGGCCACGCTGGTGGGCTACTGGCTGGGCCACGGTCACGCGCCGCTTGCCAGCTACGGCATGCTGGGGCTGGCGGCGGTGATCGTGGGCTTGGTCGCCGGCCCGCTGATCGAGCGCGGCTTGCTGCGTTTCATGTACGGCAGGGATGAGATCGTGCTGCTGCTGGTCACCTACGCTTTGTTTCTCATTCTGGAAGATGTGATCAAGCTGATCTGGGGTGTCGACGCGTACTACGTTTCCGAACCCTACGGACTGCTGGGGAACTTTGACTTCGCCGGGCTGATCTATCCGGTGTACAACGTGGTTCTGATCGCGGTGTCCCTGGTGGCGGGAGCCGTGCTCACCGGCGTCCTCCTGTACACCCATCATGGCAAGCTGCTGTCCGCCGTCATTCACGATCGCGAGATCAGCGTGGCTATGGGCATCAACGTATCGCGCTTCTACCTGGTGACCTTCACCATCGGCACCATGCTGGCCGCCATCGGCGGGGCGCTAACAGCGCCCACGGTATCGGTGGTGCCGGGAATGGGCGTGCAGGTGATCGTGCTGGCCTTTGCGGTGGTGGTGGTCGGCGGGTTGGGCAGTTTGCCGGGAGCGGCGCTGGGTGCGCTGATCGTCGGCCTGGTACGGTCAGCGGCCGTGCACTACCTGCCGCAAGTGGAGCTGTTCAGCATTTATGTGGTGATGGCCGCGGTGCTCATCTTCCGTCCCAAGGGCCTTTTCGCGGGCGCGGAGGTCCGCAAGATATGACCCGCGCCGACTACACCATCCCGGTGTTGCTTGCGGCCCTCGCCATCCTGCTGGTGCTCGGCCTGTTGCTTCCGAAATGGCTCTTCCTGTTGACGCTCGCCCTGGGCAAAGGACTGGTGGTGCTCGGGTTGATGCTGTTGCTGCGCACCGGCCTGGTCTCGTTCGGCCAAGGCTTGTTCTACTGCCTGGGCGCGTATGCAGTGGGCAGTCTCGGGCAGTTTCTCGGGATCAAAGATGTAATGCTGCTGCTGCTGGCGGGCGTGCTGGTTGGCAGCGTGATAGCTCTCGTACTTGGGCTTCTCATGGCCAAGTACCGCGGGATTTTCTTCGCCATGCTGAGCCTGGCGTTTTCGATGATCACGTATGGCCTGCTGGTGAAGACAGCGGCCCTGGGCAGCACCGACGGCTTCAACGTCACTCCACCCACGCTGTTTCGCAGGCCCATAGGCGGTGAGCAGCACCAGTACGCTTTGTTCGCGCTGGCCTGCATTCTCGTTTCCGTGGCCGTGGTGCTGACGCATGCGTACCTTCGCACCCCACTTGGGAGGCTGGCGCCCGCCATCCGCGACAACGAGATCCGCGTGGAATACATGGGAGCATCGGTGCGCAACGCCATCCATGTGAAGTACGTGATCGCCGGGGCGCTGGCCGGGCTCGGCGGCGCCCTGGTGGCCATGACCGTCGGCCACATCGATCCCGAGATGGCCTACTGGACGACCTCCGGCGAGTTCATCTTTGTCACCATCCTCAGCGGAACCGGGAGCGTGATCGCGCCCTTCTTGGGCTCGTTCGTGTTCGAAATCATCCGCACCTACGCCTACCAGTACTCCCCCAACACCTGGCAGTTGGTGCTGGGGAGCGCACTGCTGCTCGTGATCGTATTTCTCCCCGCGGGGCTGTGGTCAGCATTCACCTACCTTCGGAGGCGAAGCTGACATGGCGCCCATTCTCGATGCCCAAGGGCTGTGCAAGAAATTCGGCGCCGTGACCGCCGCGTGGGGAATCTCCATCTCTATCGAGCCGGACACCGTGGTCGGGCTCATCGGCACCAACGGCGCCGGCAAGACGACCTTCGTCAACATGGTCACCGGCTACCTCAAGCCGGACACCGGTGCCATCAGCTTCAAAGGCCGCGACGTGACCGCGCTTCACCCTCGGCACATCATGCAACTGGGCATCTGCCGCTCGTTCCAAATCCCACAGCTCTATGATTCGCTCACCGTGCTTGAAAACGTGGTGGTAGCGCTCGGTATCATGCTGCGGAACAGCAAGTCCTCGATCTTCGCGCGCACTCCCAGGATCGTCCCCGGCCATGGCGCCGAACTTCTGCCCGCGGCGGAGAATATCCTGGAGCGGTTCCGGCTCAGCGAGTATCGCCACAGCCCGGCAGGCGTGCTGCCCGAGGGCGTGAGGAAGCTGTTGGACAGCGCCCTGGCTTTGGCGGCCAAGCCTGAGATGCTGATCCTCGACGAGCCCACCAGCGGCGTCAGTTCGGAGGAGAAGTTCGCCATCATGGACACCGTCATGGGCGCCGTCCGCTCTGAGGGCGTGACCGTGCTCTTCGTCGAGCACGATATGGAAATCGTCAGCCGCTACTCGCAGCGGGTCATCGCGTTTTACGAAGGACGCGTGCTGGCGGACGGTCTCCCCGCCGATGTGCTGGGCGACCGCGACGTACGCAAGTATGTGGTCGGCGGCCAGTTGGCTACTGCGCCCTCCAAGGACAGTGCTCGTGCTTAAGATCTCTGGTCTCGAAGTGGCGATCCAGGCGGTCACGGTGCTCCGCGATGTGCGCCTGGAACTGCCGACCGGCGCTATAGCCGGCCTCATCGGCCGCAACGGCGCGGGCAAGACCAGCTTGATGCGCAGCATCATGGGACTGCTGCCGCCGCGCCGCGGATCGGTCGAGTTCAACGGCATGAATCTGGCCCAGGTCCCTCCGCACGGGCGCACGCGCGCCGGCATCGGCTACATGCCCGAAGACCGCCGCCTGATCCCGGAGTTGACCGCGGAAGAGAACATCCTGCTGCCAGCTTGGGCCATGGACGGGGCGGGCACGCCCGAGAGGTTGAAGACGATCTACCAGCAGATTCCGGAGCTTGAGCAGATGGCGGGACGCAAGGCGCTGCAGCTCTCGGGTGGACAGCAGAAGTTGGTGGCGCTGGGGCGCGCGTTGATGTGCGGTACTCGGCTGCTGCTGCTCGACGAGCCTTTCGAGGGAGTCGCCCCGGCGCTGGCCCAGCGCATCAGCGAAGCCGTAGCGGGATTGCGACAGGAAGGCATGTCCATCCTGATCTCGGAGTCCGATCTGCAACATTCCGCCCGCATGCTCGACCGCGTGTTCCGCATCGAGCGCGGCCAGGTCACGCAACAAGGAGAGCCATCATGAAAATCAAGGCAGCGGTGTTGAACGCGATGGGTGTTGGTCCTCCCTACACTCAGTCCAAGCCGCTTTCGATAGAGGAGCTTGACCTCGAAGGCCCCGGACACGGTGAAGTGCTGGTCAGGATCGCCGCGGCGGGACTCTGCCATTCCGACTTGTCGGTCATCAACGGCGATCGCCCGCGCCCAACCCCCATGGTGTTGGGGCACGAGGCGGCGGCGGTGGTCGAGGAGATCGGGCCCGGCGTCGATGACCTCAAGAAAGGCGATCACGTAGTGCTGGTCTTCGTGCCGAGTTGCGGGCATTGCCTGCCCTGCGCGCAGGGACGCCCGGCGCTTTGTGAACCGGGCGCGGCGGCGAACACGGCGGGCACGCTGCTATCCGGGGCACGGCGGCTCCGCCGTAACGGTACGCCGGTCAACCACCTGCTCGGGTGTTCCGCTTTTGCCGAATATGCGACGGTCTCACGGCGGTCGCTGATCAAGATCGATCCGGAATTGCCGTTCGATGAGGCGGCGCTGTTTGGCTGTGCCGTGCTTACAGGAGTGGGCGCCGTGCTCAACACCGCCAAGGTTAGCCCCGGATCAACGGTCGCAGTGGTCGGATTGGGCGGCGTGGGATTCTCGGCTTTGCTGGGCGCGGCCCTGGCCGGTGCGCGCCAGATCGTGGCCGTCGATGTATTGCCTGAGAAGCTGGCGATGGCCAAGAGTTTGGGAGCCTCAGACACCTTCAGCGCCGCCGAAGCGGACTGCGTCGAACAGGTCCGGGCCGCTACCCAGGGCGGCGTGGAGTACGCGTTCGAAATGGCAGGATCGGTGAAGGCCATGGAACTCGCCTACAAGATCACACGCCGCGGCGGTACTACGGTGACCGCGGGCTTGCCTCCGCCAACCCACACTTTTCCCGTTCCGCAAGTGAACTTGGTCGCGGAAGAGCGCACCATCAAGGGGAGCTATATCGGGACGTGCGTGCCGGTGCGGGATCTGCCCCGCCACATCGCGCTGTACCGGCAGGGACGCCTGCCCGTCAATCGCCTGATGACCGGCCGGCTCAGCCTCGCGGACATCAATGCTGGTTTCGACCGTTTGCGCGAAGGCAAAGCCGTGCGCCAGGTCATCGGGTTCGCGTCCGCGAGCAGCGCCCGCAGCACCGAGGCCAGGGCAAGCTGATTCAGGGAGACACTTGATGTCACCCGTGCTCGATCGCATCCGCGTGCTGGAACTCACCGAGGCGCTGGCCGGGCCTTACTGTGCCATGCTGCTCGGCGACCTGGGAGCGGATGTCATTAAGGTGGAGCGGCCGGGCGTCGGCGACCAGAGCCGCTCGTGGGGACCACCATTCGTCGGCTCTGAATCGGCGTATTTTCTCGCGACCAACCGCAACAAGCGCTCTCTTACGTTGAACTATGACCAGCAGCAAGGCCAGGAGATCCTCGATCGCCTGATCGCCACCGCGGACGTGGTGATCTTTAATAATCCTTCGCTGGCTTCCCTGGCCCGGCGCGGGATCGATCCCGATACACTCTGCGGACGCTACCCGCGGCTGGTGTACTGCGCGATTTCGGGTTACGGATTCAGCGGGCCCAAGGCGGGCCTGCCCGGCTACGACATCATCGCGCAAGCCGAAGCCGGCGTGTGGAGCTTTACCGGAGAAGGGGATGCCGAACCGGTACGCTACCCCGTTGCTATTGCGGATATCAGTTGCGGTATTTACGCAACCATCGGCATCCTGGCCGCGCTGTTCGCGAGAGAAAGGTCCGGGCGCGGCCAGTTTCTGGACATGGCGTTGTTCGATTCGCAGCTTACATGGTTGGCGAATATCGGCAGCAACTATCTCAATGCCAATCAGCCGCCACGTCGCTGGGGAAACGCGCACCCCAGCATCGTTCCCTACCAGGTGTTTCGTGGCGGCGATGGCCTGCACTTCGTCATCGCCATCGGCACTGAACTGCTCTGGGCACGGTTTAATCGTGTGCTCGGCGCCGAAGAGACGCTGGGCCGCGATCCCCGATTCACCACCAATGCGCTCCGCATCAAGCACCGCGACGAACTGATCCCCATCCTGCAACAGCTCCTTGACCAGTCCCCGGCGGCCATCTGGCTGGAGCGTCTGGCCAAAGCACAGATTCCTGCAGCCGCAATCCAGACGGTGGGCGAAGCGTTTAATGATCCGCAGACCCTGGCGCGGGGCCTGATCGTCGAGATCGACCACCCCGCGATCGGAACCGCCCGAAGTATCGCCAATCCCATTCGATTGTCGGCAACCTCGCCACTCTACCGCCTGCCACCACCAGTCCTCGGAGAGCACACAACTCGAATCTTGCTCGACTTGGGATGCTCGGCCGAGGAGATCGCCTCCGCCAGATGCAATGCCACGATCTAGCGGGTACAAACAGGCCGCGGGAATAGGAAAAAGGTTACAGCGATTTTACAAGTCGATTACACGAGTCTCAGTCGGGAACTCTATCATCTTTTATAGCTGGCACTTAAGGAAGGCCCCGAGGATAGCCTTCTGAACCGGCATAGCTGATGACATGTAAAGGGGACGGCGTTACTGCGTATGGACAAGATACTCGTTATCGAAGACGACCGCGCTGTGCAGCGGGCGCTGAAAAGGTTGTTTGAATCGGAAGGGTACGCCGTGGATTGCGCGTACGACGGGGCTTCGGGCCTGGAGAGCTTCCGGGCCGCACCACCTTCGATCATCGTGCTCGACCTGAGGCTCCCGGGTATGTCGGGCAAGGATATCTGCCGCGAGATCAAGCAAGCCTCTCCCGAATTGCCGGTGATTGTGCTGAGCGCGGCGGCGGACGTTGCGGACAAGGTGCTGCTGCTGGAACTCGGGGCCGACGACTACGTCACCAAGCCCTTCAGCCCGCGGGAGTTGCTGGCGAGGGTCAATGTGGCCATGCGCCACCATCGCCGGACTGCTGCCCCGGAAGTGCTTTCGTTCGATGATGTGCTCGTGGACTTCACGCGCATGCAGGTGACCTGCGGGGGCCGCGCCGTCGCGTGCACGCCACAGGAATTCAAGATCCTGAAGTTTTTCGCCGGCAACCTGGAGCGCGTGGTCTCGCGCGCCGAACTGCTGAACGAGGTCTGGGGATACGAGTCCTACCCCACGACGCGGACCGTCGACAATCACATCATGAGGCTCCGGCAGAAGGTCGAGAAGAACCCCGCCGCCCCCGTCCACTTCCAGACCGTCCACGGAGTCGGATACAAGTTCGTGAGGTAAACAGGAAGCGAGCGGCTCGGAGGCACAGGTTGCACATGGCGACTTTCCGATTGCGCACCAAGTTGCTGCTGTCGCTGCTGCTTATCTCTTCCTGCCTGACCTGCGCCACGCTTCTGATCATCCACCAGACGGTCAAAGCGCAGGTGCGAAAACAGATCTTCGAAGACCTTCAGAACTCGATCGCAACCTTCCGCAACGTACTCCATCAGCGCCAGGTGATGCGCGCACGTTCCGCGGAGCTGATCTCCGACCTTCCCAGTCTGAAAGCGTTGATGACCAGCCACGACCCGGCGACCATCCAGGACGCGTCAGACAGCATCTGGCACGTTGCCGGAAGCGATCTGTTCGTCCTGGCGGATCGCGAAGGACGGGTCATCGCGGTGCACACCGCCACGCCCGGCTTCACCCGGCCGATGGCCGAAGAACAGCTCCGGCTTCATTCCGCGCGGGACGATATCAGCAGCTGGTGGCACGGCGGCGGGCGCCTTTACGAAGTCTTTCCGCAGCCCATCTATTTTGGGTCCGCGGCGGAGAACCGGGTCCTCGGCGTACTGGCTGTCGGCTACGAGGTGGATGAGCGCCTGGCGCGGGAAGTAAGCCGCATCGCCAGCAGCGAAGTCAGCATCGGCTATGCGGACTCGGCCGTCGTTAGCACGCTCCACCCCTCGCAGGACTCGGAGTTGGCTGCGGTGCATGCCGCCACCAGCATCAAGGTAGCGCCCACCGAGATCACCCTCGGAGGCGAGCGTTTCATCGCCTCGACCTTGCCTCTTGATAGCGGGGCGAACCCGGCGGTGCGGCTTACCGTGCTGAAGTCCTATGATCAGGCGGCATCGTTCCTGGGCCGGCTCAACCGGCTGGTACTGGGGCTTGGGATCGCAACCGTCATCCTGGGGAGCGTCCTGATCTACTTCATTGGCCTGAATTTCACACGTCCTTTGGAGAACCTGGCCGCGGGGGTGCGAGCACTGGAAGCCGGCGATTTCAGTTTTCCCCTGGAAAGCCGCAGCAATGACGAGGTGGGCGTGGTCAGCAATGCTTTCGGCACCATGCGGCGCTCGCTGAGACAGACGCAGCAGAAGCTGCTGGAATCGGAGCGGCTGGCCACCATCGGTTTGATGGCCAGCTCGATCTCGCACGACTTACGCCATCCGCTGACGGCCATCCTCGCCAACGCCGAGTTCCTCTCCGAAAGCCGTCTCGGGGGTGTGGCGCGCGAAGATCTGTACGGGGAGATCCGGTCCGCCGTGAACCGCATGATCGACTTGATCGATTCACTGCTCGAGTTCAGCCGCGGCCGCGAGTCGCTGCAACTCTCCCGGGGCAGGGTCGACGAAACCATGGGGCATGCCGTCCAGGCGGTGCGGGCGCACCCGGAATTCGCGAGCGTAAAGATCAGTGTCTCCGGCCAATGCTCGGAATCGTGGTTCGACCAGAGAAGGCTCGAGCGCGCGTTCTACAACCTGTTGTTGAATGCCTGTGAGGCCGCTCCCAGGAACGGGAAAGTGGAGCTCTCGGTCGCGGAGACCGACGGCATAGCTCGCATCCTGATCAGCGACAATGGGCCCGGTATCCCGGAACCCATCCGCGAACGCCTGTTCCAGCCCTTCGTCAGCTTCGGCAAGGAGAACGGTACCGGGCTCGGCCTCACCATCGCGCAAAAAATCCTGGAGGACCATGGGGGGAAACTCAAGGTGGCCGGCACTTCTTCTGCCGGGACGACCTTCGAACTCACCCTGCGGCTTCATCACCAGACGATGGCAACCTCGGTGGTTCACGCCACAGTCGTCTCCAATTCACCGTTGGTCCGACGGAACGAATAGCGGGCGGACGTGCGCTGAGTACGGCCCGTGAGAAGGAACGGTCAAGATCGTATTCGCAGTTCGCAGGAGGTTCTATGCCGTGCGCCCCAAGTTCCCGCGCCACGCGGATAGCTCTGGTCACCCTCATGGTCGGCAGCGCCTTCGCCCACGCGCAAACTCCGAGTGCTGGTCCAGCCCCCGACCCGGACATCAGCACCGTGATTCGCGAATTACAGGCCGAGGTCCGCGAACTGCGGGGGGCGGTGTCGGAACTGCGCGCCGAGTCGGAACGCTACCGTGCCGAGACGGAACGCTTGCGCCGGCAGGTCGAGGCCGCTCCGTCCGCGTCGAATCGCGGGAAAAGCACGGACCTGGGGAGATCTGCGCCGGCGGGCTCATCTACCGATCAGCGGCTTGCGGCGGTAGAAGAAGAGCAAGAGCTTCTGAAGGATAAGGTTAATCAGCAATATCAGACGAAGGTGGAGAGCGCGTCGAAATATCGTGTGCGCCTTTCCGGCATCGTGCTGCTAAACGCGTTCAACAACCAGGGAGCGGTGGACAGCATCGATGTGCCCACACTCGCGACCTATCGCAGTCCACAGTCTTCGGGTGGGAGTTTGGGCGGGACATTGCGCCAATCCCAGATCGGGATCGAAGGCTTCGGGCCGGTGGTCGCGGGCGCTCGCACCCGGGCCGAGGTGCAACTGGATTTCGGTGGCGGAGTCCCGCAGATTTCCAACGGCGTCACCTCGAGCCTGGTGCGCATGAGGACTGCGACCCTGCGACTGGACTGGGATCGCACGTCGGTGGTGGTCGGCCAGGACGCCCTCTTCCTCGCCCCGCAGTCGCCGACCTCGTACGCGTCGCTCATCGAGCCGCCCCTGGCCTACTCCGGCAACCTGTGGGGCTGGGTGCCGCAGATTCGGGTCGAGCACAGGTTCGAGATCGCGGAGCGATCCGGCCTCACTCTCCAGGGTGGCCTTCTGGATCCGCTCACCGGTGAGTTGCCTGTGACGGAGTATGACCGCAAGCCGACCGCGGGCGAGAACGCGCGCAAGCCCGCGGTGGGCGTTCGCGCGGCGTGGTCACAACGCGCGTTCGGAAGGGATTTCGTCCTGGGTGTCGCCGGCTACTACAGCAAGCAGAACTGGGGATTCAACCGCGACGTGAACGGCTGGGCCGGGCTGGCAGACTGGCAGATTCCTCTCACTTCCTGGCTGAAGCTGACCGGCGACTTCTATCGTGGCAGCGCCGTCGGCGCATTCGGCGGCGGCATCGGACGAAGCGTGCTGTTCAATGGCCTGCTGTCCGATCCTGCCACATTGGTTCGTCCGCTGAACTCCATGGGCGGTTGGACCCAGCTCAAGGTCTTGCCAGCGCCCAAGATCGAATTCAATGGAGCGGTGGGCCAGGATAATCCGTTCGCGGAAGACATTCGCTTCTTCCCGAACGCGCAGAGCTATCTCAATTCGTCCTTGACCCGTAACCGGGTCGGGTTCGTCAATTTTGTTTACCGGCCGCGTTCCGATCTGTTGTTCTCGGCGGAATTCCGGCGGCTGCGAACATTTGACATCACCAGCAGCTCGCAGACGGCAAACCACGTGAATCTGGCCATGGGATACCTGTTTTGAGGAGTCGGAGATGATATGACGCAGCATGTTTTCCTATCTGTGATAGTAGTTGTGTTCCTGACGCCGAAGGTATGCGCCCAGAACCGGACGGTCACGGCGCACTTCGATGTGGTCCGCGAGGGAAGCAAGAGCAAGTCCAAGGACGTGTCCAACGTGGTGGCGTGGCTCACGCCCGCTTCCGGCGGGGTGAGGCCCGCAGCCGCGCGAGGACAGCCCCTTCGCCTGGTGCAGAAGAACAAGACTTTCTCGCCTCACGTCCTGGTGGTGCCCGTGGGAGGAGTGGTCGAGTTCCCCAACCGCGACCCTTTCTTCCACAACGTCTTCTCGTTGTTCGAGGGCAAGCGTTTCGATCTGGGGCTGTACGAGGCGGGCGGGACGCGCCTGGTGCACTTCGATCGCGCCGGCGTTTCCTATGTGTTTTGCAACATCCATCCGGAGATGGGCGCGGTGATCGTCGTGGTTGATACGCCGTACTACGGGTTGTCGAACGCGGCCGGCGACGTGATTATTCCGGAGGTTCCGCCGGGCAACTACGTGCTCAACGTGTGGTCGGAGGGCTCGTCGGCGGAGCAATTGCAGGCCCTGTCTCATCGGGTAACCGTCTCCAACGGCCCGCACTCGCTCGGAAGTCTGCGCTTGACGGAAACGCCGGGATTGCGCCTTTCGCACAACAACAAGTACGACCTGCCGTATGAGAGCCCGACGCCGTCGAGCCCGATCTACGTTCACCCTTGACGCTGTGAGCGCACACCAGCGGGTCGTCGTTTCGACAGACAACCTCAGCTCAGTGATTGCAGTCACAGCACCAAGTCCCGGCAGGTGGCAATATGCGGGTGGGTTGGAACCAGGAGGCAGCCATGTTTTCGATTCGTTTGGTCCAGCTGATGGAAGCACACGCGGACAAGCTGTCCCAGGGGCTGATGCAGCGGTTGGAGACCTCGGCGCAATGCCGCGATCTGTTGCGCAAAGTGCCTGCCGATGAGCTGAAGCGGCGGGTGCAGGAGATTTATCGCAACCTCAGCGATTGGCTGCTGACCAAGACCGACTCGGAGATCGAAGAGAGATATGTCGGCCTGGGCATACGGCGGGCACGGCAGGGCGTGCCTTTCAGCCAGTTTTTTTGGGCCATCACCATTACCAAGGAATATCTCTGGGAACAACTCGAACGAGAAGGCCTGCTGGAGGAACCGGTAGAGCTGCTGGGAGAGATGGAACTGCTCCATACCCTGGATCGTTTCTTCGACCGGGCGCTATACTTTGCTGCGTTAGGCTACGAAAGCGCCAAGGTCAACGAGCCAGCTCACAAGGCCGGTGCGCAATCTGCTGTGCGCCGATAACCGGCGGGACGCAATCTGCGGGTCGCCGCGAGCGCGCCTCGCAACCGCCGCATGGAGGTTATTATGCCGTTACAGAAGCTGATCGAGCTCCTGGATAGTCACCAAATCAAGTACACCATCCTCACGCATTCTGTGGCGTACACCGCACAGGGAGTCGCGGCACTTACGCACACTCCCGGGAAGGAGCTGGCAAAGACCGTGATCGTAGACCTGGATGGCGCGTTGGCCATGGCTGTTCTTCCCGCCTCCGGCACGGTGAATGTTAG
>DASQGF010000134.1:0-5455 GCA_035632755.1 Terriglobales bacterium | reverse complement strand
GAGATTTCGGGGCAAAGCTGCTTGGTCTCGCCGAAGTCTACGGTCTTGAGGCGCGCGAGGCTCTGCTGCGCCTGCTCCATAGTGTAGAGCGGCAGCGCCGGTGTGTGCTTCGAGGTCTTGTGCTTGTTGTGGAACTCGGCTTCTTCTTCCTGCAGGTGTCCGGAGTCGGGGAGCAGAATGGCGCACAAGTCAGCCGTGGCGGGCGTGGCGTAAATGGGGCCGGTGAATCCTTCCTTCACCAGGCGCGGAATCCAGCCGGAGTGGTCGAGATGCGCGTGGGTTAGGATGACGGCATCTATCTCGCGGGCAGGCACCGGCGTGTCCTGCCAGTTGCGCTCCCGCCATTCTTTGGGGCCCTGAAATAGTCCGCAGTCGATCAGGACCTGAAAGCCGTCCTTGCCACTGGGATTGGCGGAAGTATTGATCAGGTGCTTGGAGCCGGTGACGGTTCCGGCTGCGCCCAGGAATTGTATGTACACGCGACTCCCTCCGACGACATGGATTATTCATGCCTTGTTTTGAAAAGGCGAGGCTTCCAGCCGCCCCGCAAGCGCATCATTTTGTCATCCCGAGCGGCGCGAAGGAGCGGCGCGACCGAGCGCGTCGTGAGGGATCTGCAGTCTTGACAGGAGCGGCAGAACTGCGGATTCCTCACTCGTGCTTCCTCACGCTGCTCGGTCGCGCTTCGTTCGGAATGACAATCTACTGGAGTGCACTATGGCGCGGCTGGAAGCCGCGCCCTTTCAAAGCCCAAGAAAATTGCGAATAATTCCGCGCCAGCCATTGTAGCGAACCACTCGCCTGGATGCAGCGCCGCAGCATTCTGCGTCTCGACAAGATAATCACTGCGCGGTCTCCGGCGTCTTGATCTCGGCGCTGTTGTTGTTCATGTCGGATTCCGGCACGCTGCCATCGTTCACTACCGCCTGTTGCGGCGTCACTGGGATGGGGATGCGGACCACGCCTTTCTCGTGAGCACGGACCTCCAGCCGCTTCCGTCCTTCGCCCTGGGCGGCTTGCACTGCGACTGGCACCTCCGCCCCGGCACCGCCCGCATTCTCCACCGTCACCGTCACCGACCAGTTTTCCGGCAACAGCTTTCGCGGGTACACGGCCGTCACGTGGAAGTCGGGCAGGCCGCGGTCGCGATACACCCAATCATCGAAGAACCACTCCAGATCGCGGTGGAACTGCTCGGCCAGCAGTCGCTGGAAGTAGGAAGGCTCCTTGTCCTGTTCGGGACGGTAGGCACGGATGGCGCGCTCCAGCGCGTCGTCACCCACCATGTCACGCAGCATCCACCACACGAACATCGCCTTGGTGCGGTAGAAGACCTCGTCCGTGGCGCTGACCAGCGGCTGGCCTTTGGGAGGCGGACCTGGCGCTTTGCCCGGCGCTGCCGGCAGGAACTCCTTCTCGGCCTCTTGCAATGGCGGGAGTCGCTCGTCCATGTAGGCCAGCGCCGCCTTCCGCCCCTCCTGCTGCTCGCGCGCGAGCGCCTGGGCGAAGTGCGCCAAGCCTTCGTCCATCCACAGGCGCGGCGACTGGAACGACGCGTGGGCCAACTGGTGCGCCAGCACCACCTGGATGTCATTCTCATCCCCGCCGACAACCGGCGTGAAAAACACGCTCCCGCTTTCGAAGGGATACATCTCCTTCTCCGGCAGTTCCACCAGTTGCACCGGTCGTTTGCGTGGCCCAAACCATTGGGCGATGAAGGGCGCGGCCTTTTCGCCCGCTGTAGCCCAGATGCGGGCGTGGGACTCGTGCCCGACGACATACTGGATCGCCATGGGCGGCTGGTTGAGCGCGCGGTATGGACCGATGACGAAAGTGGGAACCTCCATCCCGACGGGGTCGTATCGCAATGCCCGGCAGTTCAGCCCGGTAGGATTCGCGGCTGCCGCAGCCGCGCTTTGTCCATTGCTGACCAACTGTGCTTCACCCGGCCAGCAGAACGAAAGCCGCATCCGGGAACGGCTCTGCCGCTCCTGCCAAACTCTGACGGCATCGAATACCTGGTTGCCTTCGCTCAGGCTGGCGGCCTCGGTCGCGATCGGATACCACGCCACGAATCCGATTCCGCGCACGCCGGTGAAGGATTGGCTGATCTGGTCCCAGTCGCTGTGCTCGGCCCTTCGGGCAGGAACACCGATGCGGGTCAAGCGCATGTTGTCCTGCGGGACCTTGCCGCTGTAGGTGATCTCGATCTCCACCGTCCCTTGGGGCGGGACCGGCTGGGGCAGGGTGACGATTGCCTCGCTCAAGCCTCCACTGTGGTCGATGTCGGAGGTGTACGTCTGCGCCAGATACTGAACCGCCTTGCCCGCGACTGTGATCGAGCTCCACTCAAGCGTGGACGAGATCTGAAGCACCGGGTTGCGCTGCGGCTGGGCCGTGTCGTTGCGCAGCGTGACCTTGCCTTCAGCTTCGAGAGACTGGGTCTCGGGCGTGACCTTGATTTTCAGGTCGTAGTCGGTGAAGGTGAACGCCTGGCGATCGAGCGCTGAGGCCGATTGAAAACCACAGAACACACAGAGCACGCAGAGGAGCTTCCTCATTGCTTCGCGTTCCCTGTGGCCTCGGTGGCGGCGCGGCGCTGGCGTGCGACCTCATACATGACCACCGCGGCTGCCACCGAGACGTTCAGCGACGGTACCTCGCCCAGCACGGGGATGTGGACGAGGAAGTCGCAGCGGCTGCGCACGTGCTCGTGCATCCCCTTGCCTTCGGCGCCCAGTACGAGCGCGCAATCCATCCGGTAGTCCACCGTGTCGTAGGCCTGAGGACCTCGCTCGTCCAGGCCAACGATCCACAGATTCTGTGACTTCATTTCCTCCAGGCTGCGCGCCAGGTTCGTGACCCGCGCGATGGGCAGGTGCTCGGAAGCTCCGGCGGATGCTTTGGCCACCGTTCCGGTCACACCCACGGCGCGCCGCTCCGGAAGCACGATGCCATCCGCCCCGGCTGCGTCGGCGGTACGGATGATCGCGCCCAGGTTCTGCGGGTCTTCCACGCCATCGAGCACCACGAGGAAGGAGTTCTCGCCCCGCTTGTTTGCGAGCAGGTCATCGAGCTCGAGGTACTTCTTCTGCGAGGTGACGGCGACCACTCCCTGATGTGCGGGGGTGCGCGCCAGCCGGTCCAGTTGCTCGCGGGGAACGAAGCGGACGGGGACGCCGCTGGCGCGGCAGTCGTCGATAATGCGCTGCATCTTGTGGTCATTGCGCTCACGGGCCACGCCGACATATTCGAAGGCGCGCCCGCGCGACTTCAGCGCTTCGCTGACCGCGTGGATTCCATAGATGACGTCCATTGCCTCTACTGAGTTTACGTGGGCCGGCGCTCTGATGCTACGAATGCGTGGGCTGGGGGGAAACGCACGCATTCATCGGCCTTCGCGAGGGATGACACGGGTTCGGGCTGACGGTTCATTCGATCCATCTTTCCAGCCCCGTGCCATCCTCCGTCAGCTCGAAGTTGCGGATGCGGATGCCGCCGCCGATGATTCTGCCGGTCGCGGCATCGCGCGTCACCCGGGTGATCCACTGGTATCCGATGTCACACTTGTTCGCTGTGAACCACGTTTGCGGCAGCACGGTCACCTCTCCCGCCCTGGGATGGAGCACGAGGATAGCGCAGGCAGCATCGTCGTTGCTGGCTGCCGGATAGGGGCCAATCAGCAGCAACTCGTCGATGCTGCGGAACTCCGGCGGAACTTCGGCCGTATGCTTGCCGGCAGTCAGACGCGAACTGATTTCCATTTCGGCCACGGGCGCGGTGGCGGAGTAGATGCGGTCTTGAGACCGCTTGAACCAGCCGGCCACATCGCGCAACGGAAAAGCCGCAAGCTGGTCTGGATCGAAGCACAGCAGGCGCAGGTAGCCGGGCTCAGGGCACCATATCCCCAGCCGCGCCTCAGGTACGAGGAACGGACAGCAATACGTATTCAGCGCCAGGAGCGCCGCGTGCGGCTCCTGGCGCCGGTGTAGCGTGACCAGGTTCTCGATCTCAGCTTCGTTATGGTGGGTCCAGGCGTAGTGCTGGCCGGAAGCGCCGGTGAATTCAGGGAAGGTCTGCCAGTACCACGGCGCTGGGCCGATGGTCTGCTCGATGAGCTGCTGTTGCCGGATGGCGTCCTCAGACGGCGGCCACGCCGCGCGGCTTGACGTTGTTGCGGATGAAATCCACGATCTCGCTCATCGGCGTGCCCGGCAGGAAGATGCCGGCGACGCCGGCCTGCTTGAGGCCGGGAATATCCTGGTCGGGGATGATGCCGCCGATGATGACCAGCACGTCCTCCATCTTGTTCTGGCGCAGCAGGTCCATGACGCGCGGCATGATGGCGTTGTGCGCGCCGGAGAGGATAGACAGTCCGATGACGTTCACGTCTTCCTGCAGGGCGGCGCTGACCACCATCTCCGGGGTCTGGCGCAAGCCGGTATAGATGACCTCCATGCCGGCATCGCGCAAGGCGCGCGCGATCACCTTGGCGCCGCGGTCGTGGCCGTCCAGACCGGGCTTGGCGACGAGGACACGGATCTTCTTCTCAGCAGGCATAGCGCGGATAAGAGGTGATTTGCAACACAGTAGGATACAACAGCGGATTGGGTAATTGGGTAATTTGGTAAGTGGGTAATTGAAGACCGGTTTGGGAGTGGGTCGCTGCGCCGGGGGTTCAATTACCAAATTACCCAATTATCAAATTACTCAATTCGTCACGTCTCCGCTTCTCCACAAATACCAGCACGCCACCGAGCAGTAGGGATGCCAAGCACGGGCGAGCTTCACGATCTGCTTGTGATCGGGGAGGTTGCGTTTGCGGTAGTGCTTCTTGATGGCGGCGCGCACGCCATAATCGGCGGTGGGCAGGATGTTGGGGCGGCGCAGGGCGAACATCAGGAACATCTGTGCTGACCACACACCGATCCCCTTTACGCGGGTCAGGTGCTCGATCACGTCTTCATCGGACATCGCGGGCAGCCGCGCGAAGTCGATCTCGCCCGAGCGCGTGCGCTCCGCCAGGTCACGGATGTAGGAGAGCTTCTGCCGCGACAGGCCGGCGGCGCGCATTTGCTCCGGCGTGAGCGCCAGGATCGAGTCAGGCGTGAGTGTACCGCCGGCGGCCGCAACCAGGCGGTCAAAAATGGTCTTCGCAGCTTTGCCGTTCAGTTGCTGGAAGGCAATGGAGCGCACCAGGGTTTCGAACGTCGGCTCGCGAACCGGCGCGCGGTAAGGGCCAACGCGCTCGATGATGGCGGCCAGCACGGGATCGGATTTCTTCAGGTGACGGACTGCATGACGCATGAGGAATCTAGAACCCATCTCAAAAATGCCTCAGCAGGATCAAAATCGAGGCCAGTTGGACCATGCCGAGGAAGTTGGCCGCGTGATATTCCCAGCGAGTAACCACACGGCGATAGTTGTGCAACCAGGCGAAGAGGCGTTCTACTCG
>DASQGF010000133.1:0-8551 GCA_035632755.1 Terriglobales bacterium | reverse complement strand
GCCACCTGCTGTTTTCAACTCGCGCAGCAAGGGCCGGAGCAACTCCCACTGGGCATCGCTGATGTGCATGCCTATGATTTGCTCGAAGTCGCTGCTGAGTCATAGTGTTAACCAAGGTTCGATATTTTTGAGATAGGTTCTAGATTCACTAGGGACGCACGGAGACACAGAGAATCGGGTGATCGCGTCATCGGGGGATTGCGTCAGATCCACTCACAAGAGGAAAGCGCCGGGGTCATCCTCCGGCGCACTTTGCAAATCACAAATTACAAATCAGAAATTAAGTGATGCTGACCTCGGTGTACGTCCCGTACACCTGCTTCAGCGCTTCGCAGATTTCGCCCACGGTGGCGTAGGCGCGGACGGCGGCGACGATGTAGGGCATGGTGTTGGCGTCGGAGATCTTGCCGTCAGGCCGGACCTGCGGGTCCTGAGCCGCGGCCTTCTTCAGGGCAGCGAGGCGGCGCTGGACTTCTTCGTTCGAACGCCGCGCGCGCAGCTTCTTCAACTTTTCCGACTGCTGGCGGGCGACGGTCTCATCGATGTAGAGAATCTCCGGCGTCTTCTCCTCGATGACGAAGTCATTCACGCCGACGATGATCTTCTCTCTGGCCTCGGCCGCGCGCTGGTACTGGTAGGAAGCCTCGGCAATCTCCTTCTGCGGATAGCCGCGCTCGATGGCCTTGACCATGCCGCCCATGGCGTCGAGCTTGTCGAAGTAATCGAAGGCGCCCTTTTCCATGTCGAGGGTCATGCGCTCGACGAAGTAGGAGCCGCCCAGCGGATCGATGGTCTGCGCCACACCCGATTCGTAGGCGATGATCTGCTGCGTGCGCAGCGCGATGCGTGCGGCATCGGCGGTGGGGAGCGCGAGCGCTTCATCGTAGGCGTCAGTGTGCAGCGATTGCGTCCCGCCCATCACGGCGGCAAGCGCCTGCAATGCGACGCGGGCGATGTTGTTCATCGGCTGCTGCGCCGGCAGCGAGACGCCGGCAGTCTGGGTGTGGAAGCGCAGCAGCCAGGTGCGCTCCTTCTGCGCGTGGAAGCGGTCTTTCGCCAGCCGGTACCAGATCTTGCGAGCGGCGCGGTACTTGGCGATCTCCTCGAAGAAATCGTTGTGGGCGTTGAAGAAGAAGCTCAGGCGCGGGCCGAACTCGTCGATCTTCAAGCCGCGGCGCAGCGCCCACTCCACGTACTCGACGCCGTCGTAAATGGTGAACGCCAGCTCCTGCAGCGCGGTCGAGCCGGCTTCGCGGATATGATATCCACTGATGGAGATGGTGTTGAAGCGCGGCGTGAACAGCGAGCCGAACTCGAAAGTATCCACCACCAGCCGCATCGAGGGCGCCGGCGGATAGATGTATTCCTTCTGCGCGATGTATTCCTTGAGGATGTCGTTCTGGATGGTGCCCGAGACTTTCTTCCAGTCGGCGCCCTGCTTTTCCGCCACCACCAGGTACATGGCCCACAGCACTGAGGCGGGCGAGTTGATGGTCATCGAGACCGTGGTCTTCTCCAGATCGATGCCGTCGAAGAGGATCTCCATGTCCTCGAGCGAGTCGATGGCCACGCCGCACTTGCCGACTTCGCCTTCGCTGGCGGCATGGTCCGAGTCGTAGCCCATGAGGGTTGGCAGATCGAAGGCCACCGACAGCCCGCCACCGCCTTGCGCCAACAGGTATTTGTAGCGGAGGTTGGTCTCCTCGGGCGAAGCGAAGCCGGAGAACTGGCGCATGGTCCAGAGCTTGCCGCGATAGCCGGACGAGTGAATGCCCCGCGTGTAAGGCGACCGGCCGGGATAGCCCAGATAGCGCGCATACTCCCAGTCCTCGGGCAGGTCGGCCTGCGTGTACAGGCGCTTGATGGGCTCACCAGAGATGGTGGTGTAGCGCGCGTGCCCCTGCTCGTCGAGGTTCACGCCCGTGGGCTTGCCGATGGGTCTTTCCGGGTTCTTCTCCAGCGTGGGCAGCAGCGTACCCTCCGCCCACTGCTTTTCGGAGGCCGAGGGGTGCCGTCCTTCGAAAACTTCCTGGATGGGACTTTCAGCGACAGGCGGCTTGTGGGGCTTGTTTTTGGGCGTCATGACGGAGGCCAGTTACTTCGCAATCATAGAGGATGCGGAAAACGGGGGCAAGAACATGAAGGGCGCTGAGAGGCCGAAGCAGCCCTGCCCGGCTGCCTGGGGGAGACGACATTCACTACCCTGGCGTCACGCGGAACATGTGGAGTTTGTCTTCCAGGCGGTAGCCGGGAAAATGCCGCGCCACGAACTCAGGCATCCATTCCCGGGTGGGGTACTGGTGACGGCCGTCGAACCACTTGGAATCGTCAATCAGGATCACGTGCCCGGGCACAAAGCGGTCGGCAATGGCCTGGAGTTCAGCGCGGATGGGGGTTTCGATATCGAAATTGTGGGCATCCAGCCAGAACAGCGCCGGGGTGCGGATGCCCTCCAGCAGGCGCGGCAGTTCGGTTGCGCTGTCACCGAACACGAGGTGGACCCTGGGATCGTCGCCGTAGCGCTGCATGGCACGCTGGTAGGAAGCTGAATTCATCTCGATCGAGTATAGGTCGTCAACCAGTGGGAGCAGCGCCCGCAACATCTGCCCCATGTGGGTTCCGGTCTCGATCATCTGCCGCAGTGCGTACCGCCGGGCATACTCGCGAACGGTGCGCTGTTTGACCAGGTGCGGCACGCGCCGCATCGGACTGCCGCGCAGCCGCCAGAAATAATAGTCGGGCACCTCGGCAGCCCGCTTGTAGACGTCCCATGCGGGAGTGCCGCGAAATGCCTGCCAAAGCTTCCCCATGCCGCGGTGATTCTACCGCTGCTGGGGCGTGGTCTGCGGTTGCGGCTGCATCGACGGTGGCTCCGCGGGCTCCTGCCGCGGCAGGATTCCCGGCACATTGGGCATGCGCGTCACCCTGCCGCTTTCGGCATCGGCGACCTCGATGCCGTTGTGGGTGAGCGTCAGACCCATCACCCGGTCTAGCTCGACCCTGGACTTCTCATAGGCGGCCATGGCGGTGACCACGTTGGACTCCGCCTGCGCCAGGTCGCGCTGGGCTTGCAGCACCAGGGTGTTGGTGGAAGCGCCGAGGGCGTATTTCTTCTGCTCGGCGTTGAGCGATTCCGAGGCGAGTTGGCGCGCGCTGATGGCCGCGTCCACCCGGGCGCGGTTCTGCTGCACCGAGAACTGCGCGTTGCGCACCTGGATGGCGATCTGGTTCTGGAGCTGTTGCAGCCGCACCTGGGCCTGGCGGTATTCCAGCTCGGAGCGCACCTGGTCGGCCTGCGCCGAGCGGTTGCGGATTGGAATGTTGACGCTCAGTCCGACGGCATAGTCGGGCGCGTTGTAGCCGAACAGGTTCGTGAAAGCGTCACCGAAACCAGTGGGTGGCAGGGGCGACGATACGCACCCAGTCGTGTTAGGGGGGACACAAATCGCCAACGGATTGGTGTTGCCGGCCAGACCGCTGGAGCCATACCAGGCGACCAGGTCCACGGTGGGCAGCAGTTCGTTGCGCGTGGCCCGCTTGGTGATGTCGCGGTTGGTCAAGTCGATGCGCGACTGCGCCAGGTCAGGACTGCGCTGCAGCGCCTCGTTGATCAAGTCCTGGATGGGCACGACCGGCTCCTGCTTGGGCAGTTCCATGGTGCTGGTGGGGATGACGGGAGCGGAGGCCAGTTGCGGGTCGGTCATGTTGCGGGTGAGGGCGTTCTTCATCAGCAACTGTTGCAGTTGCAGGTTGGTCTGGGAGACGATCAAGTCCTGCTGCCCGGAAGCCACGGCGGATTCAGCGCGCGTGACTTCGATGGGCGCCAAAGTGCCGATCTCCACCTGCTTTTTGTTGTCGGAGAGCGTCTTCTGCGCCAGGGCCAACGAACGCTCCTTGACCCGAACGTCGTCATAAGCGCTCACTAAATCCCAGTAAATGTTTTCGATCTGAGCCACGCTGTTGATCGCCTGCGAGCGAAAGGCCACATCGGAAATCTCGCGATTGTTCCTGGCGATGGTGATGAAACGGCGGTTGGCGTTAATGCTAAGCCCTTGTAGGAGGTGCTGCGTGAACGTGATACGCATGCCGGTGGCGATGAGGGGGTTCAGTTCCGTGAATGTGCTGTTAGTGGTCTGCCGCTGATTGTTGAAGCCGACCGAGTAGGTGGTGCCGGTGGGCAGGTACTGCACCCAGCCGAAGTTCGCGGTGCCGGTGTTCTGGGCCAGGCTGGTGGCGCCAGCAAATGGGCTGGCGGTGGGCGAGACCAGATGCTCGATGCTCAGGGTCGAAGTTAGGATGGGATCGTAGGACCCGATCGGCGGTCCGGCGCCCAGCGTCGAGCTCACCAGTCCGGCAGCACCGGCGCCGGCGCCGCCGGTGGCCACAGTAGTGCCGCCCGCGCCAGCTCCGGTCGAGGTGGTCCCGACGCCGCCCGCGCCGATCGTGCCCACGCCGCCGCCAGGGGTGCCTTGCACGAGTCCGGTGTTGACGCCGCGGGTAACCGCGCCCGACTTGGCGCGCAGGATGTCAGTGTCGGCGATGGGCAGGTTGTAGCGCGCGATGGCCAGGTCGAGGTTGTTCTCCAAGGCCAGCGCGATGGCGTCATCCAGCGACAGGTAGAGTTTCCCCTCCTTGATCAACTGGTCGATGCGCGAGCTGTTGGCCAGGTTGGGCTCGGGTACATGCCGCGGCATGTACGGGCCCACCACGTTGGGGAACTGCGAGGCCGACTTGGAATAATCGGTGGTCTGCGCCAGCGCTGGCCGGCCAGCGGCCGCCACCAGCAGGGCCACGGCGATCAAGCACGCCGAGAGGGACAGGACTCGGGGAAAGCGCATTCGGTTATCTCCGGAAAGCCTGGAATTAGTACCAAATCCATAAGACTGCGAGACAGAGAAATCGTCACCCACGTATACGCAAGGAAGTCAGTGCCGGTTTCATTTTTCTGCCGCGCGGCGCGCCCGCGGTCGCAGCGTATGTCACTCGCGGGAAGTGGGATAGTATAAACCACCGGTCCGCGTAACCCGCTCGCTGGCTGGGCTGCGGACATCGGCGGCGATGGTGCACAACCTGAAAATCACGCTGGCTTATGATGGCAGCGACTTCCACGGGTGGCAGGTGCAGCCGGAACGCGCGACCATTCAGGGCACGCTGGCGGCGGCCCTCGAGCGCGTGACCGGCTCCAAAGTCCTGCCGCAGGGATCGGGCCGCACCGACGCCGGTGTGCACGCGCTGGCCCAGGTGGCATCCTGCCAGGTAGATGCCGGCATCCCTACGAAAAACCTGGGGCCAGCGCTCAACCACGTGCTGCCGGCGGCCATTCGCGTGTTAAGCGTAGAGGAGGCGGCGCCGGAGTTCCATGCCCGCCGATCGGCCCGCGCCAAGACTTATCGATATCGCATCTTCCGTGGCGAGATTTGTCCGCCCTTTCTGGCACGGTATGTCTATCACTATCCTTATCCGTTGGAGGAAGAGGCGATGCGGGCTGCGGCCGCCGTCGTGGTCGGCGAGCATGACTTCACCGCGTTCGCCGCCGTGGATCCGGAGCGCGGACGGGAAGACGAAGAGGCCTCCAACGTGCGCACGGTTTATTCGTCGGAATGGACCCGCGGGGGAGAAGAGCTGATTTACACCGTGCGCGGCAGCGGCTTCCTCCATCACATGGTGCGGAACCTGGTGGGGACATTCCTGCTGCTGGGCAAGGGCACGCTGGATTGCGCGGGGATAAAGCGCGTTCTGGAGGCGCGCGACCGCTCGGCCGCCGGCCCCACGGCCCCGGCCTGCGGGCTGTACCTGGTGAGCGTGGAGTATTGAGAATTGGGTCATCGGGTCACCGGGTGATTGGAACCGGCGGGATGAAAGCACGCGAAGCGTGCGGAAAAACGTAGCCCACGGCGTAAGCCGTGGGACTAGAGGTGGAATGAGCTAGAAGCCCGCGAAGCGGGCGACAGAATGTTATAGGCTAGGCCAACAAAAATTCATGGCTACAGACATCCAGGTCGAGGTGCGGCGGGTGATCGCGCGCAATCCTGCCACTGGCGAGACGCTGCGCGAATTTGAATGCGCGAGCGCGGCCCAGGTCGGCGCTGCGGTCGAGCGCGCGCGGGCGGCGCAACCTGCCTGGGCGGACCTTGGTGTGCGGGCACGGATCGAGATTCTGCGGCGTTTCCAGCGCCTTCTGTACCAGCACAAGGACGAGGTTGCCCGCACCATCACGCGGGAGAACGGCAAGCCGCAAGTCGAGGCGCTGGTGACCGAGGTCGTGGTAGCGCTGGACGCGGCGCGCTTCCTCATCGAGAACGCGCACGCCGTGCTCAGGCCCGAGCCTGTGCCCCACGGCAATCTGGTCATGAAGACCAAGTCGGCGCACCTCCTCCGCGAGCCCTACGGGGTGATCGGCATCATCTCTCCCTGGAATTACCCGTTCTCGACCCCGGCGACGGAAGGACTGGCGGCGCTGGTTGCGGGGAACGCGGTCGTGGTCAAGCCGTCGGAGTTCACGCCGCTGGCAGCGCTGGAACTGGCTTCGCTACTTCACCAGGTGGGTCTGCCGCGCGATGTCTTCCAGGTGGTAGTCGGCGATGGCTCTGCCGGCGCCGCGCTGGTGGAAGCGCGCATCGACAAGATCGTCTTCACCGGAAGCGTGCGCACGGGCAAGCGGGTCGCCGAGGCAGCCGCGAAGAAACTGCTTCCCGTGCTTTTGGAGTTAGGCGGCAAGGACCCCATGCTGGTACTGGAAGAGGCCGACCTGGACGTGGTGACGAGCGCCGCTCTCTGGGGCGCGTTCATGAACGCCGGGCAGACGTGTCTTTCCGTCGAGCGCTGCTACGTGCACCGCAGCCTGTACGAGAAGTTCCTGGCTGCGGTGGTGGAGAAGACCCGCAAGCTGCGCGTGGGCAACGGCATGGACCCGGAGACCGACATTGGTCCCATGATCCACGAGCAGCAGTTGCGGGTGGTGGAAGCGCACGTCGCGGATGCCATCGCGCGCGGCGCACGCCTGCTGGCCGGAGGCCGGCGCTTGCCCGAGCTCGGCCCGAATTTCTATGCCCCCACCGTGCTTGCCGACGTCACCCACGAGATGCTGATCATGCGCGAGGAGACCTTCGGGCCGGTCCTGCCGGTGATGCCGTTCGCGACCGATGATGAAGGTGTGCGCCTGGCAAACGACTCCGAGTTCGGCCTGGCGGCCAGCGTCTGGACCAGCGACCGCCGGCGCGGCGAAGCCCTCGCCCGCCGCATCGAGGCGGGCACGGTCATGGTCAACGACGTAATCAGTTGCTTCGGCATCAGCGAAGCGCCACACGGCGGCGTGAAAGCCAGCGGCCTGGGACGCGCCCATGGCCGCCTCGGCCTGGAGGAAATGGTCCGCATCAAGTACGTGGATTCCGACCTGCTCCCGCGCGTGCGCAAAGTGTGGTGGTTCGGCTACGGTGGGGAGTTCACGCGGCAGATGGAAGGGTTTGTCGACTTTTTGTTCGCGGGGCGCTGGGGACGGCGTATCAGCGGCGGACTGCGGTCGGTAAAAGCCTATTTTCGAAAGGGAAGACTCTGAATCGCCGAAATCGCGCGGCGTCGCCGAAATCCCCGAAATCAGGTTCCGGCGATTTCGCGCGATTCCGGCGATTGTGTAGGGGGGCTTGTGCGCATCTAGTAAAATATGGGGCCAGATGCACTGGTGGGGGTGCAGAGGTTAACAGCAGCGCAAGTACAACGTTATCATAGGAGATACACAGTCCGTGGCCACATCCCAGACGCAGTTGACTCAGCTCCCCAACCACAAAGTGAAGATCAAGAAGCCGGGGCAGCGCGCCTGCAACGAAAAGGACGCCAAGGGCAAGCTCTGCGGTGGGCACCTGAAGCGTTGGTACTACATGGCCGACGTTAAGGAAAAGGCCTGCGGCGATGTCGCCAAGGCCTTTGGGCCGAACGCCGAGATCTACCGGTGCGAGCATTGCAAGACGCTCTACCTGCCCAACCCCGAGGACCCCAGCGGGCTGAACGTGGCGGGCCAGGGGCAGATCTCGACCTTTGGGTTGACGCTGCCGCCGAAGGAGAAGTAAGTACCAAGTACCGAGTACCAAGTACCGAGTACGTACTCTGTTCGGTATTGGCTACTCGGTATTCGCAACTCGGTACTCGGTACTCGCAACTCGGTACTCCATGAACCGTTCGGACCTGATCTACGACTGGAACCAGGTGTCGGCGCCACAACTGGCGCCGCGCGGACCGGTCCTGCTCAACGACGAATCGCTGCGCGACGGCCTGCAGTCTCCTTCCGTCCGTGATCCTTCCATCGAAGAAAAGATCGAGATTCTCCACCTGATGGAGTCGCTGGGGATCGATTCCCTTGACCTGGGACTGCCGGGCGCCGGCCCGCGCGCGGTGGCGCACGTGGAGGCGCTGGCGCGCGAGATCGCCCGAGCTCGCCTGAAGATCAGGGGCAACTGCGCCGCCCGCACCCACCAGAACGACATCCGTCCCATCGCCGAGATCGTGGAGAAGACGGGCGTGCCCATCGAAGCCGCCACGTTTATCGGCTCCAGCCCCA
>DASQGF010000132.1:0-22318 GCA_035632755.1 Terriglobales bacterium | reverse complement strand
CTTGCTCGCCCAGACCCTGCCCAAGATGCTTGACGTCCCCTTCGCCATCGTGGACGCCACCACCCTCACCGAGGCCGGCTATGTCGGCGAGGACGTGGAGAACATCATCCTGAAGCTGCTGCAGGCCGCCGACGGCGACGTGGGCCGCACTCAGACCGGCATCATCTACATCGACGAAGTGGACAAGATCGGGCGCAAGGACGAGAACCCCTCGATCACACGCGACGTCTCCGGCGAAGGCGTGCAGCAGGCGCTCTTGAAGATCCTGGAAGGCACCATCGCCAACGTCCCGCCGCAGGGTGGACGCAAGCACCCCCACCAGGAATTTACTCCGGTGGACACCACCAACATCCTGTTCATCTGCGGGGGCGCGTTCGTCGGCCTGGAGAAGGTGATCGGCCGCCGCGTGGGCAAGAAAGCCGTCGGCTTCCGCAGCGGCGAAGAAGAGAGAGACCAGCCGCTTGTCCCGCCCAGCAAGCGCGATACTGAGATGCTGGGCCAGGTGCAGCCACAGGACTTGATCAAGTTCGGGCTGATCCCGGAATTCGTGGGGCGCCTGCCGGTGGTGGGCGTGCTCGACGACCTGGATGAGAACGCGCTGATCGAGATCCTCACCCGTCCCAAGAACGCCATCATCAAACAGTACCAGCGGCTGTTCGAGTTCGAGAACGTGCGGCTGAAGTTCACCCAGGATGCGCTGCGCGGGATCGCCCATGAGGCCATGATGCGCAAGGTCGGCGCCCGTGGCCTGCGCATGATCCTGGAAGAGCTGATGCTCGACCTGATGTACCACCTGCCCAGCCAGAAGAAGGTGCGCGAGTTCGAGCTGACCAAGGAGATGGTCGAGAAACGCGAACTCTCGGTGGCCGCGGTGATGGAGAAGGCAGGATAGAAAGTTTCGAGTTTCGGCGTCTCACGCAAGCCGTGTCCAGGGCACGGCTTTTTCTATTCTGGCGCTGCCGTCGCCCCCAGCCGGTAACCCTGGTGATGCTTCTCGTGGTGCACTTTCGTTATCGGTTTTTGAGTCCAACCGTGTCTTCTGGTACACCTGTTGCGTCCGGGAAAACCTGATATATTGGCTTGGACAGTCTTCACGAACCAGTCCCCTCAGGTACAAGGTTGGCATGACACAGAACCGGGAAAAATTCGAGAGCCGCAAGTTGCCGATGATGCCCATCCGCGACGTGGTCATCTTTCCGCACATGATGACGCCCTTCGTGGTCGGCCGCGAATCCAGCGTGCGCGCGCTGGAGGAAGCACTGGCGGCGGACAAGAAGATCTTCCTGGCCACCCAGCACGACGCCAGCGTGGACGAACCCAAGGCCAACGAGATCTACCAGGTTGGTACCGTCGTCAACATCGTGCAGAGCCTCAAACTGCCGGACGGCAACATCAAGGTGCTAGTGGAAGGCGTGGAGCGCGGGAAAGTCCTGCAGGTCGCCGATGCCGAAGGCTATTTCCAGGCCACCATCCGCACCGTCAAGTACACCACCGAGGTCACCCCGGCCATCGAGAGCGGGATGCAGCGCGCCACCGGCCTGTTCGAGCAGTACGTGAAGCTGTGCCAGTCTTTGAATTACGAGACCATGATCGCCGCCGTGCGCATGGAGGACCCGGCCAAGCTTACGGACACCATCGCCGCCAATCTGCAGCTCTCCATCGAGGAGAAGCAGGAGCTGCTGGAAATCTTCGACCCGGCGGAACGGCTGAACCGCATCGCCGACGTGCTCGATATTGAAATCGAGAAGCTGAACATGGACCGCACCATCCAGTCGCGCGTCAAACGGCAGATGGAGCGGGCGCAGAAAGAGTACTACCTCAACGAGAAGATCAAGGCCATCCAGAAGGAACTGGGCCGCGGCGAGAAGAGCGAGTGGGACGAGCTGAAGAAGAAGGTGGACACCGCCGGCATGCCCAAGGAAGTCCACGAGAAGGCACTGCAGGAACTGAAGAAGCTGGAGGCCATGCCGCCCATGTCGGCCGAGTCCACGGTTAGCCGCAATTATTTGGACTGGCTGCTGGCGGTGCCCTGGAAGAAGCGGTCGAAGGAGATCCGCAACATCGACCGCGCCGAAAAGGTCCTGAACGAAGACCACTATGGGCTGGAGAAGATCAAGGAGCGTATCCTGGAGTTTCTGGCGGTGCGCCAGTTAGTGAAGAATCCCAAGGGATCGATCCTGTGCTTCGTCGGGCCGCCGGGCGTTGGCAAAACCTCGCTCGGTATGTCGATTGCGCGCGCCACCGGACGCAAGTTCGTGCGCATGTCGCTGGGCGGAGTGCGCGATGAGGCCGAGATCCGCGGCCATCGCCGCACCTATATCGGCGCGCTGCCCGGGCAGATCATCCAGATGATGCGCAAGGCCGGCACCAAGAACCCGGTCTTCATGCTCGATGAAGTGGACAAGATGTCGATGGACTTCCGCGGCGACCCCTCAGCGGCGTTGCTGGAAGTGCTCGACCCCGAACAGAACTACATGTTCATCGACCACTACCTCGACGTCGAGTACGACCTCTCGCAGGTATTCTTCATCGCCACCGCCAACGTGATCCACACCATCCCCGCAGCCCTGCAGGACCGCATGGAAGTGCTGCGGCTGCACGGCTACACCGAACTGGAGAAGATGGAGATCGCCAAGCAGTTCCTGGTGAAGAAGCAGCGGAAGCAGACGGGGCTGACGGAGAAGAACCTCACCTTCACCGATGATGCCATCCAGCACATCATCCGTGCCTACACCCGCGAAGCCGGGGTCAGGAACCTGGAGCGCGAGATCGGCAACATCTGCCGCAAGGTGGCGCGCAAGGTGGTGAAGCACGGCGTGGAGTACACCGTGGTCATCTCCCCGGAGAACGCCGGCGACTTCCTGGGCGTCATTAAGTTCCGCGAGCTGCCGGTGCACGAGAAGAGCGAGGTCGGCCTTGTCACCGGGCTGGCCTGGACCGAGGTCGGCGGCTCCATCCTCAGCACCGAAGCCACCATCGTGGATGGCAAAGGCAAGCTCATGCTGACCGGCAAGCTGGGCGATGTGATGCAGGAATCGGCGCAGGCCGCCATGTCATACCTGCGTTCGCGCGCCGCCCGCCTGGGCATCCCGCGGGACTTCTACCGCAGCGTGGACATCCACATCCACGTGCCCGAGGGAGCCATCCCTAAGGACGGGCCCTCGGCCGGAATCACCATGGCCACCGCCCTCGCCAGCGCGCTCACCAAGATCCCGGTGCGGCGCGACCTCGCCATGACCGGCGAGATCACCCTGCGCGGCAAGGTGCTGCCCATCGGCGGGCTGAAAGAGAAGCTGCTGGCGGCACACCGCGCCGGCATCTTCCAGGTCGTCCTGCCCAAGGACAATGAGAAGGACCTGCCGGAAGTCCCGGAGAACCTGCGCAATGCCATGAAGCTGCACTTCGCCGAGAACATGGACCAGGTGCTGACCATCGCGCTGGAGCGGCCGCTACCCCAGCTCGAAGTGGCGGAAGAGACGGCCCAGCCCATCGCGCCGGTCACGCCGCCGACGGCGGAGGGACCGACGGCGCATCAGTAAGTACCGAGTACCAAGTACCGAGTACCGAGCAAAGGCCCGCGAGAGCGGGCCTTTTGAGCATACGGGAAGAGTCCAAGATGGATCTGGTTTGAAAGGGCGCGGCGTTCGTCTCGGCGCCTTTCTCCGCGTATAAACTAATCTTGTGGAGACACTGCGTCTCTACATGTCCATGGCCACTCCCACCCTTGCTTCCACCTCCCGGCGCTACGGCACGGTCGCCCGCGTCGTCGGCGTGGCTTTCGCCTTGGTCGTTGTGCTCATCCTGGGCGTGAGCGCATGGGTCTACGTCCAATCGCGCTCTTCCCTGCCCCAGGTTGACGGCCAGGTGCGTGTGGAGGGGTTCTCCGCGCCGGTCGCCGTCATCCGCGACGCCCAGGGAGTACCCCACATCCGCGCCGCCAATCTTCACGACCTGCTGTTCGCGCAAGGTTACGTCACTGCCCAGGATCGGCTGTGGCAGATGGACGCGCTCCGCCGGGCTGCGCTGGGCGAGCTTGCCGAGATCGTGGGCCCAGCAGCGCTGGAGCGTGACCGTCACCAGCGGCTGCTGCTCATCCGCTCGACCACAGAACGCGCCCGGGATGTGCTTCCGGCCGCCACCCGCGAATCCTTCGAGGCCTATGCGCAAGGGGTGAATGCGTTCATCGCATCGCATCGCGAGCGTCTGCCCGTCGAGTTCCGTCTGCTGCGCTACGCGCCACGCGCATGGACTACCGCCGACAGCCTCGCGCTGGGGTTGTTCCTCCACGAGATGCTCACGCACGGCCAGTACCGCCGGCAGTTGGGCCGGGAAAAGATCCTGGCAAAGCTGGGCCCGGAACTGACGGCCGATCTCTATCCCAATTCCTCGTGGCACGACCACCCGCCGGGTGCAGAAGCCGGGCGTCTCCAGGAGGAGAAGTCCGACGAGGACGATGAGGATGACGACGATGCGCCCTCTGTGATGCGCACGTCGCTCGAACCGACCTCGGTTGATCCCGGCGAGTGGTACTTCGCCGCGCTCCCCGGCGGCTCCAACAACTGGGTGGTCTCGGGAGCGCACACCGTCTCGGGCAAGCCGCTGCTGTCGAACGACATGCATTTGCAGCAGCAGATGCCGAGCCTGTGGTATGAAGCGCAGTTGGAGACCGCGGCCGCCCCCGGCGCACCACCATTCGATGTGGCGGGATTCACTCTGCCCGGATTGCCCTTCGTGCTCATCGGCCACAACCAACGCATCGCCTGGGGCGCCACCAACCTGGGCGCCGACGTCGAGGATCTCTTCATCGAGACCTTCAACGCGCAGGGTGAATACCAGACGCCCGAAGGCTGGAAGAAGCCCGAGGCTCGCCACGAGACCATCCACGTCAAGGGCCAGCCCGATGTTTCCCTGGACGTGGTCGTGACCCGCCACGGGCCGGTGATCAGCGACCTCATCCCGGGAGAGACCCGCCAGCTGGCGCTCCAATGGGCGCCGCTCAAAGATCCGGCATTCGTGAGTTATCCGTTTTTCGAGCTGGATTCGGCGCAGAACTGGGAAGAGTTTCGGCGCGCGCTCTCCCTGATGGGCGGCCCTTCATTGAATTTCGTATACGCCGACGTGGACGGACACATCGGCTACCAGGCCGAAGGCCGCATCCCTCTGCCCGCCTCGGCCACCAACGATATGCCCATCGCCGGCAGCGACAACGCCCACGAATGGACCGGCGTGGTGCCGTTCGACAAGCTGCCCAGCGTCTTCGATCCGCCCGCGGGAATCATCGCCACCGCCAATGCGCGCATCACGCCCGACAAGTATCCCTATCTGCTAAGCAGCGAGTGGATGGCGCCCTTCCGCACCGAGCGCATCTACCGCGTGCTGCAGTCGGGAAGGCAATTCGCACCCGAAGACATGCTGGCGCTGGAGATGGACGTCGAGTCGGAGTTCGACCACTTCTGCGCCGAGCGCTTCGTGTATGCCGTCGACCACGCCAAGAAGCCCTCCGCGCGGGCCCGCGCCGCTGCCGACTTGATGCGCTCATGGGACGGCCAGGTCACGGTGGATTCGGCGGCTGCGACGCTCACCGTACTGGCGCGTACCCAGCTCTGGCGCATGCTGCTGGAACCCAAGCTGGGCTCGGACTACAAGCTCTACCGCTGGGGCATGCAGTCAGTGGCGCTGGAGAACATCCTGTTGCGGCAGCCGCCGCGCTGGCTGCCTGCGAACTATGCGAACTACGACGAGTTGCTGACTGCCGCCGTAGAAGCCGTAGTTTCGAGTCCCGAAGCGCCGAAGTCGCTCAACTCCTGGACCTGGGGAACGGCGCGGCCGTTCCGGCTCGAACACCCAGTCCTGGGTAAAATCCCGCTGCTCGGACGCTGGGCTGGGCCGGGCCGCTATCAGGCCGCGGGCGATGGCTACACCGTCAAGCAGATGGGGCACGGTGAAGCCCATGCGTATCAGCAGGCGCCTTCCGAACGCATGACCGTGGATTTTTCCAATCTGGACGCCAGTACCATGAACCTCGTCACCGGACAATCCGGGCAGATCTTCAGCCCGCACTACCTGGACCAGTGGCAGGCCTGGGCGGAGGGCCGCAGCTTCGTCTTCCCCTTCAGTGATGAGGCGGTGGAACGGGCTAAGAAGCTTGAGCTGCGTCTGGAACCAGGGAAATAGCACTCGGTACCCGGTACTCGGTACTCAGTACTGTTCTATTGGTCCACGTATTTCACATCCACCGCTCTGCCGACCACGTCGATCTGGGTGGGAGTGACCGTGGGCACACTGGCAGTGGTGTCGTAAATTCGCAACTCGCCCAGACCCAGAAAGCTGCCCGCGACCAGATTCTCCACCACATACACCACATTACGCCCTGTGATGGGAGCGATCCCGGTGACATCGCCGGTGTTGCTGTCGACGGTAGCTTTGTTGGCACTGGTGTCGAAGATAGTGAGACATCCGGCGCTGCAGATGATGGCACCAATGAAAAGCTTGTTGTTGCTGGCCAGTTCCATGTGGTTGTGATACCCATCACTGATGGGCACAGAACTTGCGGGCGTCGCGAGCTTAGTGGTGTCCAGCACCGAGAGCTGGCCCGCGAGGGTGCCTGGCGTACCTGACGGGGTGCCGGCAACGAATAGCGTGCTCCCACTGAGCAGACCGACGGTGGCCGCTGCCGTTGCCGGAAACGGAATGTAGTTAGTCGGCGCCGGCGAAGTGCCTGCCACATTCAGCACGGTGACACTAGCGGTCATACCCTGGCACTCGGGGCCGCAGTTGAAAACGTACGCGGTATTTCCGTCGGTCGAGAAAACGGCCGACACTGGACGGTCGAAACAGTTCTTCGGCAGGGAGGCCTTTACACAGTCGGCAGCGCCGAGCTGCGTCGCGGCCATCCCCGGCGTGGTCTTGGCGGTGGTGGTGTCGATCACGACCATTGTGTCGACGTGCTCGCCGGGGCTGCCGAAGACCAGCAGCTTGTTCCCGGTTGGACTTAACACCAGCGTAGTTGTGGCATTCAAAGGCTGCCCAGTTGCGGAGTCCTTGTTAATGGTTCCGGTAACGTTGAAGGTGGTTTTCAAGTCCACTACATCTACCACGTTTACGATGTTCGTGTTTCCGCTACAGGAACCTGGCGGGCAATTGGGCACGGCCACGAAGCCGACGGTGTTGTCGGACATGGAGACATAACTCATGCATGGTGTCGGAGGGGTTGCTGGGCAGATGTTGGGCAGAGTGATTCTTCCCAGGACCGATTCGGATGAGTTCGAGACTACGGCCAGTGATTCATCTCCCGAGTCAAACACTAGCGTGATCGACTTGTCGCGAGAGAGCACCATGGTCCCGGGCTTGCTGCCGGTGGCGATGGTGAATCCGGGCTCCATGTCCCTCGCCGCATTTTCGATGTGCAGCGTGCCGTCGAAGTCGTCGGAAACGAAGGCGCGGTTGGAAAGGCCGCTGGTGTGCGTGCCGCTGCCCCCGCCACAGGCGGCAAGGCCCAGAACCACGAGCGACAGGGCAAGGACAACAGCTCCTTTGCAATCAGTCCGAATACTCATGAAATGGTTCGTTCGCCGAATTCGGGATTATAACAAACCACCGAGTTCGCCACGCCGGGAGTGGTCTAGGGATTCCGTCGGGCGACCAGCCACATGCTGTCGCTGGTGGGAAAGCGGTCGAAGAGGCCGAACCGCAGCAGCCGAAATCCTGATCCGGCCACGAGCGCACCCAGCAGCTTGGGAGTGAAATAGTTCACGTGGTCGGGAAAGCGGAACCCGCACCAGCGCGCGCCCCGGACGGTGCGGTTCCACGAGGCAAAGTTCGGCGCTTTGACGATGAGACACGACTCCGGACGCATCACCCGGCCGGCGGCGGCGAGCACGGCGCGCGGCTCGGGCTCGTGTTCGAGAAAGCTGGTCATGATCACGCCGGTGAAAAAGCCGGCGTCGAACTGGCCGAGCGCCGAGAGAGCATCTCCCTGGACCACCCGGCCACCGCGGGGCGCAAAACGCTGGTGGGCCAGGCGACTGAGCTCGGCCGAGATCTCGATCCCGTAAGGAACGAACTGGCGCGGCAGCCGCTCCAGCGTGTGCCCTCCCGCGCAACCCACATCCAGCACCGGTCCGGGAGCAAAGTAGCGCCGCGCCCAGGAAACCAGCTTATCGCGCCGGAGCAGGCGCTGCCACGCCACCTTGGGGGCGCGCGCGGCGCGGTAGAGGATCGGGTTGCGACCTCGCCGGATCTCCGACTCCGCCGCGAACGTCTTCTCCCAGGCCATCTCATCCTCGAGAACCGAATACTCGACGGGATTTTCCAGGTACACCATCCCGCATTGAGAGCAGAGTTTCAGGATCCACGGCGGCTGGGAGTAGCGGTCGGGCGGTCGCGCGGCGTTGTCGCATCCGCAAAGAGGGCAGGCCCGGGTCACCTCGGTGGTCATGACTCAGCAACGACCGCTTGGCGGAAGTAATCCAGGGACAGCTTAAGTCCGGTCTCCAGGTCGGTCTTCGGTTCCCACCCCAGCAGCGCGCGCGCCTTGGAGATGTCCGGCCGGCGCTGCTTGGGATCGTCCTGGGGCAAGGGCTCAAAACGCAGCTTGCTGTTCGACCCGGTGACCGCGAGCACGCGCCGGGCACACTCGAGGATGGTGAACTCGTTGGGGTTGCCGATGTTGACGGGCTGGTGCTCGTCCGAGCGCGCCAGGCGCAGGATGCCGTCTATCTCGTCGGTGACGTAGCAGAAGCTGCGGGTCTGGCTGCCGTCGCCGTAGACCGTGAGGTCTTCGCCGCGCAGCGCCTGCTTCATGAAGTTGGGGATCACGCGGCCGTCGTTGAGCTGCATGCGCGGCCCGTAGGTGTTGAAGATGCGCACGATGCGCGTATCCAACTTGTAGTAGCGGTGGTAGGCCATGGTCGCGGCCTCGGAAAAGCGCTTGGCTTCGTCGTAAACCGAGCGCGGGCCGACGGGATTCACATTGCCCCAGTAGGTCTCTTTCTGCGGATGCTCCAGCGGGTCGCCGTAGCACTCCGAGGTCGAGGCAAGAAAGAACTTCGCACCGTGCCGGCGGGCGACGTCGAGCGCGTGGAAGGTGCCCAGCGAGCCGACTTTCAGAGTCTCCACGCCATGGACCATGTAGTCCACAGGACTGGCCGGACTGGCGAAGTGGAAGACATAGTCCACCGGGCCGGCGTCGAACGGCTGGATGATGTCGAGCCGGCGCAGTTCGAACCGCGACTCGCGTGCGAGATGTGCAAGGTTGGTCGCGCGCCCCGTCAGAAGGTTGTCCACGGCAACGACGAAGTGGCCGTCCGCCAGCAACGCCTCACAGAGATACGAGCCCAGGAAGCCAGCGCCTCCACTCACCAGCGCGCGCATAGTTTATTTCTTCTTCCGCTTGGAGGATTTCTTACGAGGTTGCGGCTTGGCGCGCGCCGCCGGGGCTTTCTTCGGGGCGGGTTTCGCAGCAGCCTTCTTCACGGCCGGTGGGGCTGGGTGGGTCGGCTTCTGGACAGCCTGCTTCCCTTGCGCAGCAACCGCCTCAGCCACCGGCTCCGCGGATTTTCCCTTCTTGCCGTGCTTGGCATCGGCGGGAGCGGGCGCAGCTTCAGCGGCCTTGGGGCCGCGTCCGCGCTTGAGCGGCGGCGGCGGGGGCGGGGGCGGGGGCGCGAACGGCTTCAGAAATTTCAGAGTCTCGGTACGCGAACGCAGTTTGCCGTCGAGCAAGAGATAAAAGGTATCTTCCGCCAGCTTGGGATAAACCGGCAGTTCCGGCGTAATGTGCAGCTCGGCCATCTCCGGCAGCGGCAGCTTGTCCTTCATCTGGCGCCACTTGGTGAAGAAGTTGCGGATCTTCTGGGCCACGCCCTGGTGGCGGGTGGTGGTCTCGAGAAACAGGATGGTCCCGGGGCGCGCCCCTGAAAGCAGCTTCCAGGCAAGCGACGGCGTGGCCGCTTCCTTGCCGGTGAGGCGGCGGGCGAGTTCCTTGGCGTCGTCTTCCAGCTTGCGCCAAGTCTCCACGAAGCTCTTGCGCGGCATCAGCCGCTGCATGGCGGCGATGTCGCGGTCGCCCAAACGGTGAGTGAGGAAGTACATCACTGCCGGGGCCGCGTCCAGCGTGTAGCCCAGTTCCTGCATCTGCTGCTTGGTCTTCAGCAACTGCGAAAGTGACGCGGTGTCCACCTTGCTCGCGGACCAGTGCGGGTTGAGCACCTTCAGCCAGCCTTCCTTCTCATAGACGCGAAGGATGTGCAGGGGATCGTCCTCGTAAGCGATCTGCTCGATCTCGTAGCCGACGGCGCGGTCGGAGATGTTGTCGATGTAGTTGCCCTCGCGGGCGGCGGCGAAGCGGGCCTGCGTGCGCTCCTCCAGCGCGAAGTGGAAGCGGGTGGTGAAGCGGGTGGCGCGGATCAGCCGTGAGGGTTCTTCGTAGAAGGCGTAGTTGTGCAGGATGCGGATGAGCTTGGCTTCGATGTCGGCGACTCCGTTGAAGGGATCGAGCAGCAGGCCGCGCGAGCCGGGATTCAGCGACAACGCCATGGCATTGATGGTGAAGTCGCGGCGGCGGAGGTCGTCACTGATGGTGCCGGAGGCTATTTCCGGCGGCCGCCCCGGCTTCTCATAGCGCTCCGCCCGCGCCATGGCGATCTCGGAGCGCACGTTGCTGGGCAGCAGCACGTACATCGAGCGCAGGTCTTCGTCCACGCCCTGGAGGACGGCGCCGGCCTTCTCCAGGTCGCGCTGCAACTTCAGCGCGTTGCCCTGCACCGTGAAGTCGAGGTCGCGGATGGGAAAGCCACTGATGATGTCGCGGATGGCGCCGCCCGTCAGGTAAATGTTCATCTCCTGCGCGCGCGCCAGCTCCTGCACCAGGGCCACACCCCGCTGCTGGTCCGGTGTCAGCCGGCTCTCCATCATGTAGATGTAATCAGCCATTCTGCGAAGTAGGGCTGCCGTACCCGCGCATTATGGGCGCACCAAGGTGCCCCCGCTGTTTGTCCCGTTTTTGCACTGGGCGCAGGGCGGGACCGAAACAAGGTTGAGTGACCAGATGTAAGTGACTCCGGGCAATAGACTTAGCCGCACGCTACCGAGGGGCCGCACAAGCGAGACACGATAGCACAAAGGTTTACAATTTGGCTACAGGGAGCAGTCCAAGCGCGCGGGCGGCGGCAAAAATGCGACAATCGCCGGGCGCGACGCTTGTTGTTGTCGAGACGTAGCTTGCTACATCTCCAGGAAAACAATTTTTGAAATCCTCTACCCACAAGAAAGTGATCGTCCGCAAGATGGATCGCGACGCGATGCAGGGATACGTCGCGCCCGCCAGCTTCGTGGTCGAGGGCAAGCTGGAGCTGATGAACACCGCCGGCAAAGTGGTGCTCATCGACCTGGCCGACGTCAAGGGTGTGTACTTCGTGCGAGAGTTCGCGGACGTGGATGCCTCGGCACGCAAAACATTCGCCACCCGCCCGCGCACCGAGGGACTGTGGGTGCGCATGAAGTTCAAGGACAACGACGTGATGGAAGGGCTCATGCCCAACGACCTGACCCAGTTCCCGAGCTACGGGTTCCTCATAAACCCGCCCGACAGCCGCGGCAATCTGCAGCGCATCTTCGTGCCCAAGAGCGCGCTGGCCGAGCTGACAGTATTGGGCGTGATTGGCGGACCGGCGGCGCGCCGCCGGCGCCCGCGCGCCGTGCCTGCCGCCGATTCCCGCCAGGTGCCGATGTTCACGGAGTAGCAGTCAGCACCTCGACAACCAACGTGTAGAGACGCAGCTCGCTGCGTCTCCCCAACGACGGCGCTAAGATGCAGCCAGCTACGTCTCTACATGCAATGCCGAATGCTCATTTAGAATCAGCCATCCCTGAGGTCTTTCATGAAACTTTCCCAGATCGCATCTGCCGTCGCGGCGCGCCTGGAAGGCGCAGACATGGATATCACCGGCGTGGCCGGCATCGAGCGGGCCGGCCCCGGACAGCTGACGTTCGTGGCCAATCCCCGTTACGCCGGCGCCGCCAGGACGACGAAGGCCTCGGCCCTGATCGTGGCCGAAGACTTCCCTGCCCTCCCGGCGCCGACGCTGCGCAGCGCCAACCCTTACTTGGCGTTCGCCCGGGCGCTGGAGCTGTTCTATCATCCGCCGCGTTACGCGCCCGGCATCCACTCCACGGCGATAGTCCACGACACTGCCCGCATTGGCCCGCACGCGCACATCGGCGCTTACGTGGTGGTAGAAGAGGACGTTGAGATCGGCAAGGGCTGCGTGCTGCTGCCGCACGTGGTCATCTATCGCGGGGCGCGCATCGGCGACAACTTCTTTGCGCACGCGCATGCCGTGGTGCGCGAGTATTGCCGTGTGGGCCACAACGTCGTGCTGCAGAACGGGGCGGTGGTGGGCGGCGACGGCTTCGGATTCGCCAAGGACGACCAGGGTGCGTGGCATAAGATTGTGCAGTCCGGGCCGGCGGTGCTGGAGGACGACGTCGAAGTCCAAGCGAACGCCTGCGTGGACCGCGCCAGCGTAGGCGAGACCCTCGTCAAGCGCGGGGCCAAGATCGACAACCTGGTCCAAGTGGGACACGGCTCGACCGTGGGCGAGAACAGCCTGCTGTGCGCGCAAGTGGGACTGGCCGGGTCAACCGAGGTGGGCAAGAATGTGATCCTCGCCGGGCAGGTGGGCATCGCCGGACACTGCCGCATCGGCGATGGCGTGGTGGCGACGGCGCAGAGCGGCATTCCCAATGATGTCGAGGATGGAAAGATGGTCAGCGGCTATCCCGCCATGGACAATAGACAATGGCTGCGCTGCGTGGCCGCCTTCCAGCGCCTGCCGGACATCGTGAAGGCGGTCCGAGGCCGTGCCGCCGGGGAGCAGTCAGTGAAGTAGAATCGGTGCTGAGTACCGAGTTTCAAATGCGCGACGAAAAGCCAGAGAGCGCAAAGCTGGAACGCAAGCCTATCCGCGTGCTGCTGCTCGACGACTTGCCGGACAACCTGCTGCTGCGCTCCACCATCCTGCGCAAGCACGGGTATGAGGCCGTGACCGCAGCCTCGGTGGAGGAGGCCGAATCCAAGCTGGAGAACATCGATATCGCGGTGCTCGACTACCATCTCGGGCGGGGGAAGTTCGGTACGGAGGTGGCCGAGAGCCTGCGGCAGAAGCGGCCGCAGGTGCCCATCATCATTTTGTCGGCCACGCTGGAGCGCAGCTTCGGCGGCGTCGCCGACATGCACTTGCTCAAGGGCTACAGCTCGGTGGACGACCTGCTGGCGGCGCTGCGCAGCTTCGAAGCCAAACGGCGCGGCAAGCCGGTGGTGGTAGACTCGCGCGATTTCTACTACTCGCGCATCGGCATGGCCATGGGCGACGATGTGGCGCTGGAGATCGTGGACGGCGACGGCAACTGGCAGTACGTCAACGACACCTTCGCCGACATGTGCGACCGCAAACGCGCCTGGTTCCTAGGCAAGAACCTGTTCGAACAGTTCCCGGAGCTGGGCGACGGCTGGAAGGCCACCATCCGCAGGGTGGCGGAGACGCGCGAAACCTACGTGGAACGCAGCCCGCGCGGCCTGCCGCATCTGCCGGTGAAGAATCCGCGCTGGGTGTGGAACGTCCTGCTGTTCCCCCTCAAGCTGCACGACGGCCAGGCCGGCGTGGTGCTGAGCGCGCGGGTGATCGAGAAGAAGCCCAGCATTTAGAAAGGCGGCTCTTGGCCGTTGGCTATGGGCCTTTTAGCTCTTGGCCGGGGATTGGGAAGGACACCGCTTCAGCCGTGCCGTAACGATCTGCTCTTCATTCGTCATCCCGAGCGAAGCGCGACCCGAGCTTGTCGAGAGGAGCGCGAGTCGAGGGATCTTGGTTTCGTGAATTAATCATTGATATTTCGCCGGCAGCCCGCTGCGGATGCGCTCGCGTACGGCGTCGGTCAACTGCTCCTGCGAAGAATAGGCGCCCGGATCGATGGGCTCGTGAAAGATGACCGTTGCCGTTCCGGGATGGATTGCGAATTCCCCTTTGGGCCAGATCTCGTGCGTGCCGATTAAGGTGATAGGCACCACGGGCACGCGGCTCTCCATCGCCAGGTGGAACGGGCCTTTCTTGAACGGCAGCAGGCGGCCATCGCGCGAACGGGTGCCCTCGGGCCAGATGGTCATGCTCACGCCCGAGCGCAACACGTCGGCGGCGAAACGCAGGCTGGAGATGGCGGCGTCGCGGTTTTGGCGGTCCACCGGCACAAGGTCGGCCAGGCGCATGGCCCGCCCGAGAATTGGCGTGCGGAAGAGTTCCTTCTTCACCAGCACCGAGGTCCGCCGCGGCATCACCGGAATGACGATGGGCGGATCAAGGTTCGACACGTGATTGCACATGAAGATGTAGGTGCGGCGCCAGTCGAGCTTGTCCAATCCCACCACCTCGACTTTCACGCCCACCAGCCGCACGCCGAACAGGCCGATCCCGACCGCCATGCGGTACAACAGATCGACTTTGCCGCTGATGAAAGTCCAGGGGAAGCCGATGAGGGCTACGGGCAGCGCGGCCACGCCCCAGAAAGCCAGCAGCGCCAGCGCGCGGAGCATTAGCGATCCGACCCCAACGAAGCAAAACCTGGGGCCCCGACATTGGCGGCCTCGGCGCGCATGGCGCCTTTGGGCGCGTCCTTGGGCGCCTGGTCGTCGGCGGTGAGCCAGGCGGCGCGGCGGGCGCGCTGGTCGGAGGTCAGCGTCGGGACGCTCGTGATCTTGAACTCCTCCTGTTCCCTCGCCCCCAGCTTGAACTTGACGTCGCGCTGGCCGTCGCGTCCCGCGACCCGCAACTTCACGCTCTCACCCACGCGCATGGCGGCGACACGGTCTTCCACGCTCCCGGCCAGAGGCTTGCCGTTGACCAGCAGGATCGCGTCGCCGATCGCCAGTCCCTGTCGCCGCGCTTCGCTCGACTCGTCCACCGCCGCCACCACCGCCGGCTCGTCGAAGTTGCGCACGGCTACGAACCCGGCGTAGGTAGCTACGGCTTTGCGCGGCTTCAGCTCCAGTCCCACGGTCTTTAGATACTGGTTGTAGGGCAAGGGCGCGGCGCCGGTCACGCAGGCGCTGAAGAAGTCCTTGAACTCCTTGCCGGTCACGGCCTCGACCGCCTGCCGCACGCCCGCGGTATCGGCGAAGAACTTGTGTTTCTGGGCGTAGTTGCGATTCATCCAGCGAAAAACGTCGCGTAGCGATTTCTGGCCCCCTGTAGCGTCGCGCACCGCCAGATCGAGCAGCACGCCGATCAGCTCGCCCTTGTTGTAATAGGAGATGCTGCGCTGCGGCAGTCCATAGTCGGGATATTTCTCGAGCCAGGCATCGACGCTCGCATCTTCGGCCGACTGTGTGAGGTGCGCGGGCCGCCGTTCGAACACGCCAATCTCGTGCTCCAGGTAGCGCAGCCAGCGAGTTTCGTCCATCAGGTTGGCGCGCAGCAGCGTGTAATCCGCCACTGTGTTGGTGACGCCCTCGCTGAACCAGAGCACGGTGGTGTACTGCTCGTGCGTGTAGTCAATGGGCTCGAGCGACTGCGGGCGGATGCGCTTGACGTTCCACAGGTGGAAGAACTCGTGCGCGGTGAGCGAGGCCAGCGTCACCGGATCGTACTTCGCCCCCTCGGCGCTCATCTCGATAACGGCGGCGTTGGCGTGCTCCATGCCTCCTCCCCTGGGACCATGGGGGAAATGGAAGATGAACAGGTAGTCGCTGAAGGGCCGGTCGTCCATCCAGGCGGTCTCAGTGCGGACGATGGTACGCACCATCTCGATCAGGCGGCTCATGTCATAATCGCCGACCGCGGCGTCCACCACGATGCGGTAGTTCACACCACCCTCGGGCACGAAGGCCTGGGCGAAGGCGCCGATCTCCACCGGGGAGTCCACCATCTGGTCGTAGTTGCGGGCGGTGAACGTGCCCGGACCGGGTGCCATCTCCGAACCTCCAGCCGCCGTCATAGGCGTGGCGATGAGCCAGTAGTTGGGCAGGCCGGTAAACGAGACGCGCACCGGCGAAGCGCGGGCATCCACCGCATACATGAGGATCTCAGCCAGATTGAAGTAGGCGTGCTCCTGGTTGTATTGCGCTCCGAAAGGGCCGGGCAGGTCGGCGATGATGTCGTACTCGAAATCGGCGCCCTGTTGCGCGTCTGAGATCCGCCAAGTGGTCTTGTCGAGCTTGCGCATCGGCAGCGTCTGGCCCGAGGGTGCATGGCAGCTCACGCTCACCACGTACTGGGCGAAGTCGCGTACCTGGTAGAGAGCGTTCCAGACGGGCATCTGAAGATCGCGGTCGGCGGCACCCTCGGGAAGGCGTATACGCACGTGCACCAGGTGGCGGCGCGCGTCGGCCAGCTTGATCGTGTAGTCTACTGGCGTCGCGGCCAGGGCTGCGCCTGAGCCCGCCAACAGCACAGCGATGAGAAGCAGCCTGCGCATCACGCGCGCGATGAGACCTCATTTCGAGAGTTCAGGCGCTGAGGAAGCTTGTCGTAGATGCCACCGAAGCCGCCATTGGAAAGGATAGCGACCACGTCGCCGCTGCGCAGTTCGGACGCGATGGCCCCCACGATGGCGTCAGCGTCCGGCAGTTCGCGCGCGGGCTTGCCAGCCCGCACCAGGCCGCCCACGATCACAGCCGTCGAAAGGCGCTGGGCTTCGGGGATGGCGTCGGCGCGATACACGCTGGCGATGATCACCTGGTCGGCGAGCGCCAAACTCTCCACCAGTTCGTTCTCAAAGACTTTGCGGCGCAGCGTGTTGGAGCGCGGCTCGAACACCGCCCACAGGCGCCGGCCGGGATAGACGGTTCGTAGTGCGCGCAGTGTGCCGGCGATGGCCGTGGGGTGGTGCGCGAAATCGTCGATGATGGTGATGCCGTTCACTTCGGCCTTCACTTCCAGGCGGCGCTTCACGCTCTTGAAGGTCACGAGTGCCGCGTAGATGGTCTCGGGAGCAATGCCGTAACCCGCTGCCATCGCCGCTGCTGCGGTAGCGTTGAGCACGTTGTACTCGCCGGCGAGCGAGAACTCGAAGTCGGCCCAGCGCTGGCCGCCGCGGAAGACTGCCCAGGCGGTGCGTCCGGACTCAAAACGCACTTCGCGAATCTGCCAGTCGGCGCGCTCGCTCGAGCCGTAGCGCTCGACGCGGCAGAAAGCGCGCCCGATGCATTCGTCCACGTTCGGGCTTCCGTCCCACGCGAGCAGCAGCCCGCGGCGCGGCACCAGGTTCACCAGCCGCTTGAAGGCGGTCTTCACCGCCTCGAGATCGGGATAGATATCGGCATGGTCGAACTCCACCGAGGTCAGCACCGCTGCGTCGGGCGTGTAGTGCAGGAACTTGGGACCTTTGTCGAAGAACGCGGTATCGTATTCGTCGCCCTCGATGATGAAGTGGCGGCTCTGGCGCACCGCGAAACTGGAATTGAAGTTCTCGGCGATGCCGCCCACCAGGAAGGAAGGCTTGAGGCCGGCAGTCTCGAAGATCCACGCCAGCATCGAGGTCGTGGTGGTCTTGCCGTGCGTGCCGGCGACCACAATGGGCTCGCGTCCGCGCAGGAAGTACTCCTGCAGGACTTGTGGCAGCGAGCGCATGGGGATGCGTTCGTCGAGCACGTGCTCCAGCTCGGGGTTGCCGCGCGAGATGGCGTTGCCCACTACCACCAGGTCAGGACGCGGCTTCAGGTTGGCCTCGGCGTAGGGTTCGGCCACCGGGACGCCGAGCGAGGCCAGGAAATCCGACATGGGAGGATACGCAGCGGCATCGGAGCCGGTCACGCGGAATCCGCGCTGCTTCAGCATGCCCGCCAAAGAAGCCATGGCTGTGCCGCAAACGCCGATCAGATGGATGTGCTGTTGCTCTGGCATGGTGTTCAGTCGTGAGTCGCGAGTCGTGAATCGTAAGCCGCCGCAGTGCGCGCGGAGACCGCCGGCTCCAGGATCTCGAGTCTCCCCGTTTCTTCCACTATCAGCTTCGCGCGCACGCCGAGTGGCAGCGTGATGTTGGCGCGCGTGACGTGCCCCGAGCGCAGCCCGAATGCAACGGGGACGCCGAGGTCACCGACCACGCGCTTAATGACCTCCTGCAGCGTGTAGGGCTGGTCGGCAGCCTGGCCACAGTCCAGCATCTCGCCGAAGATGAGGCCGTGCACGCCTTCCAGCTTCCCCGCCAGCTTCAGGTGCATGAGCATGCGGTCCACCTGGTATGGCTTGGCGTTAATGTCCTCGAGGAAAAGGATTGTGCCGTCGGTCCTGATCTCGTACGGCGTGCCCAGCGATTCCACCAGCAACGACAAACAGCCACCATACAGAACACCTTCGGCCGTCCCTCCCACTAGCGACTCCATATCACCGGCGATATGCCAAGGTCCGGCGGAACTGGTCGCCGCCGACCAAGCGGCCAGGTCCACCCCGTCTGGCGAAGCAAAGCTCTTCTCCACCATCGGTCCGTGGAAGGTCACCAGGCCGGCAGCATCGAGGAACCTAGTGAGCAGCGTGGTGACGTCGCTGCAGCCGACGAAGATTTTAGGATGGGCGGCGATCTTGGCCATGTCCACTGCTTCCAGCAAGTAGTTGCAGCCGTAGCCGCCCCGCGCGCACAGTACCGCCCTCACTTCGTCACGCTTGAACATCTCTTCCAGTTCCCGGGCACGGCGCTGCACCGAGCCCGCGAAGTACAGATCGCGATCGAAGATGGAGTCGAGATAGAACGGCCGGTATCCCATCTGGCGCAGCCACTCGCAGCCGGCGAGAAAGCGTTCGCGATTGAAGCCACTGGCGGGCGCGATGATGCCGACGGTGTCGCCGGGCTGCAAGGCCGGCGGGGTGCGGCGTTTCAGGTTTCGCGTTTCACGTTTCAAGAGAAGCCCAAAAGCAGATTCCTCGGGGCAGCCCCTCGGAATGACAACAAAATGCCATCTTAAACGAAAAACTCGCCGCGACCGACGAGTTGGACAGGACCACGCAGGAACACAGTCCCATTCCAGCGCACCGTCTGTGCGCCACCCGGGGCGTGGACCACCAGCGGCGACACTGCCTTCCTGCTGAAAATCGAGGCCACTGCGGCGGCGCAGGAGCCGGTCCCGGAAGAGCTCGTCTCGCCCACCCCGCGCTCGAAGAAACGCACCTCGATCTCGCTTTGTGCGCGAATGCGAACCAGCTCAACGTTAATCCCATACTTGAAGTCGTGATGCTTGCCAATCTCGGCTGCCTCCGCCTGCCAGCCGGGGACAAAGTCCTCGACGAAGACCACGAAGTGGGGATTGCCGATTGAAACCGGAACGCCGCGGACTTCGCGGAAGGCGAGCTTGATGGAGAACTCGTCGCCCACCTGCGGCTCGCCCATGTCGGTCTCGAACTCGAACGCGGAGCCTCGGCGGCTGAGCAAGGTGCACGTCTTCAGGCCGGCGCCGGTGCGGACCACGATCTTTTCTTTGCCATGCTCGGCGGCCCACCAGGCGGCGACGCAGCGGGTGCCGTTGCCGGAGATCTCCGCCTCGGAGCCGTCGGCGTTGAAGAGGCGGGCGCGCACGTCGGCGTCGGGCGCGGGAAAGAGCCATTCCACACCGTCGGCGCCGATGCCGCAGTGGCGGTCGCAGATGCGGCGAGTGAATGCGGCAAGATCGTCGGGGGCGTACATGCCGTCGATCAGCAGGAAGTCGTTGCCGCAGGCTACGGCCTTCACATAGGGCACAGCCGTCATTTTGGCTGGATTGTAACCTCCCGGCTCAGGGGCGGGTAGCGCGTTGCGTCTTGTATATCGTGGTGCGGGGCTGGCCGGAGCTTTCCACGATGGCGAGCGGTACCAGGGTGTCGCGATGGCGGACGGCGGACTGTGCCACCGGATCGCCGGCGGCGGCCACCACATAATCCACCCGCGCCGCGGGGTCGTCGAGCGCCTGCTCCCATTGCGGGTGGTTGCTCTCATTCACCACGCGGCGGAGGGGGATGTCCGCCAGTGGCAACGCGGCGGGATGCGCGCCGGTGTACATCAACAGGCGCGCGGAGCGCGGAAGGCGGCGCAGCGCATCCGCCAGTGCGCGCTCATAGGGGATGCGGGTGCGCGAGTTGGCGACCGCTTCCTGGATCGAGATCGGTGTCGATCTCCACACCGAGATGTAGCTGCCCGCGAGAACGGCGATGGCAACGGCCGCGATTGCCGCCCGCCATGCCAATCGGCCGCTGGCGCGCCGCAGGGTCTCGAAAGTCGCCGCCGCGAAGACGGCGATGGCCGGCAGCAGCTCCAGGCCATAGCGCAAGTTGTAATAGGCGAACGGCCGCCACACCGGAACGTACAGAGGCACGTGGCCGTAAGCGATGGAGAGGGTGTAGAACGGCAACGGGAGCCACAACAGCCACCACACGGCGAAGCCGGGCGCGCCGGCGAGCGAGATCAGCAGCCCAACCACCGCCGCTGCGAACAGCGGCCACTGCCAGCGGCCGTTGCCTAGGTTCAGTTCCACCGACTTGAGAAAGTAGCGTGCGGCGATCAGCGGTCTGCCGTCACCGGGATGGCGCCAATCCGGAGCGCCCGTGCGTTGCTCGATGGCGCGGGCGGAGTATGGGCCGGTGGCGAACTCCAGCGGGTTGCCGTACTCGCGATGATTGTAGGCGAGCCACAAGGCGGGGATGGCCGCCAGCAGCAGCACCGCATTGCGAAGCCCTCTGCGCATGGGTCGGTAATGGAGTCCGGAAAAGAGTTCGCGCGCGATGCTCGGGCGCTTTAGCAGCATGAAGATTGTGAAGAAGAAAGCTGCGGCCAGCGTGCAGCCTGCCAGCCACCAGCCGTCGTAACGCGTCAGCATGGCGGCGGCGAGCAGCATGGCGGCGCGCTCGAGCGACCGTGCGCGCTCGGGAATCTGCTCCGGCTCATGCGGCCTCACCGTCTCATCCAAGAAAACCACCGCCCACACGAACAGCGCCAGGTAGAGCGGTTCCGTCATCGCCGTGGCTTGCAGGTAGATAAGGTTGGGATTGAGAGCGTAAATGGCTGCCGCCAGCCACCCGGCCGCGCGTGACGTGCGGGCGCGCACCAGGCGGAATACGCCCACGGTCCCCGCGACATAGGCGATCATGGACACGACGGAGCCGCCCACGCCGGTGCGCCACATCCAGTCGGAGACCACGAACGGGATCATCAGAATGTGCGGCAGCGGCAGCCACACCGTCCCCAGCCGCAGCGGACCGGGGGTGATGGAATCGAAGACGCGGCGCGCGATGTGGATGTGCGCCACCGCGTCGCCATAGAGCAGGATCGCGCCCTGTGCGTAGAAATTGCGGAAGAAGGCGAGGGAAACCGCCGCGGCCAGCGCGCCGACGTGAACGGGATCGTAGTTGCGAGCGGACTGGGCCACGTCGGTTGTCGGACTGCGACTGCGGGAAGCCATCCGCTCCGGCACTCCTACTCCCTGCTCCCTACTCCCTACGCCTCGTGGTCGAGGTGGGTGAGTTCGCGAAAGATCTGGAAGCGGGCTTCGATCTCGTCGCGCGTCAAGTTGGTGAGGCGGTCGGGTCCGAAGCATTCGACGGCGAACGATCCCATCACGCCGCCGTAGAACATAGCGCGCTTGAGCACCTCACGGTTCAGCTCGCCCTGCGAGGCGATGTATCCCATGAAGCCGCCGGCGAAGGAATCGCCGGCGCCGGTGGGATCGCACACCTCCTCGATGGGCAGGGCGGGAGCGCGAAACGGGTGCGTGCCGATGCCGAACGCGCCCTCGCGGAAGAAGATAGTAGCGCCGTATTCGCCGTGCTTGACCACCAGCCCGCGCGGCCCGCGGGCCAGCACTCTGTTGGCGGCGCGCGGCAGGTTGGAATCGCCGGCCAGCATCTTGGTCTCGGTGTCGTTGATCAACAGCACGTCGATGAGCTTCAGCGTTTCCGCCAGTTCGCGCGGCTTGCCGTTGATCCAGTAGTTCATGGTGTCGCCGCCCACCAGCCGCGTGTGATTCATCTGCCGCCGGACGCCGGCCTGCAGCACGGGATCGATGTTGGCGAGAAAAAGGAATTCGGTGTCGAGATATTCCCTGGGGATCTGGGGGTGGAAGTTTTCGAAGACGTTCAGCTCGGTGACGTGGGTCTTGGCTTCGTTGACGTTCTCCCCGTACTCGCCGGACCAGTAGAAGGTTTTGCCGTGGGCGTGCTCGACGCCGTCGGTGGCGACGCCGCGGCGCTTGAGAACCGCCTCGTGCTCTGCGGTGAAGTCGTCGCCCACCACCGCCACCACGCGCACCTCGGTGAAGTAACTGGCGGCAAGTGAGAAGTAAGTGGCCGAGCCGCCGAGGATGCGATCCACCTCC
>DASQGF010000131.1:0-10848 GCA_035632755.1 Terriglobales bacterium | reverse complement strand
TTTGAGAGAGAGGAAAATAGAAAGTCAACCCTCGGTGACACCCCTGCAGAGAAGAATTCTGGCCTTAGAACAACAAATCGATTTGTTACGCGCAGAAACCCGCTCAAGGCTCCTGGTCCAGCCGCCCGAGCGTGTATCCGGCCCCGAGGAAGCAGAGGCCTTGATTTCTAGGTATCTGGCGGGGGGAATGCCGGATGGTGCAATCATCGACCGGCTATCCCGAGGAGGGGTACCTGTTAGCTTCGTCCAACGAGCGATTGGCAAATATAGGTCGAAGACAGAAGGACAAAAACCTGAAAGAGAAGTGGTTCCAACACCAGCCACTGAAGGCAAGAAGGCAGACGAACAACCCAAGAGTTAGCGCAGAACAGCGAGCCGGAGTACGCGGCTTGGCTTGCTGAGGCCGGCTTCCGGGACATACGCCGTGTGCGTCTGCCAGGCCCAGCCGGAGTGCTTATAGCCACTCGAAGTTGAGGCGTCTAGCAGGCGGAAGCGCGGAGGCTGGCTAGACAAGCGGCTCGGATCGAATTGCTACACCTTCTGCAATTCGATTTCCGACAGGCACACGCGAATCTTCTCCAGAAGGTTCGGGAACAGGTCTTCCTTGGGGAGGCAGACCTCGATATCGTCGCCCTCGACCGGTCCGTAAGCGGTCACCAGGATGACCGGTAGCTGCGGTTTCTTGTGATGAATGGCCCGTGCCAATGCCAGGCCGTCCATGCCTTGCATGCGCAAATCGGTGACCACGATGTCGAAACTCTCCTGGTCGAAAGCCTTCAGCGCATCCGCCGCGTTGTGAGCGGGAACGGCCCGGTAGCCCTCCATGCGCAGGATGTCGCAGGTCAAGCGGCACAACACTTCGTTATCGTCGACGAACAGAATGGCCTTCATGGCTCCCTCCTAGCCCATTGCCGCGGCGGTGCTGGCAGCGGCTGCGGCTTTGATGAATGCCAGGGTGCCATCGGATTTCAAGCTGATATCGATGCAGTCACCGGTGATCACCTGGTTGGTTGCTACGAGGTTGGCGAGCGCATAAACGATATTGCGCTCAATCACGCGCTTCAGATGACGGGCGCCGTACCTGGGATCGGTCCCTTCCCGGAGCAGCCACTGCCTCACCTCGGGAGAGCAGCGGAAGGTGAAATGGCTGCGGCCCGCAGCCTGATTGATGCGCTGCTGCACTTTCGCCAGTTCCAGTTCCAGGACCTGCTCAAGGTGCTGTGGCCGCAGGGTATTGAAGACCACGATCTTGTCCAGCCGGTTCATGAATTCCGGAGAGAACTTGCGCCGCGCCGCTTCCTCCGCCGTGTGCCGGATCTTCTCGTCCAGGCTGGCATCTACGGCCGTGGGGTGAGCGACAAATCCCATGCCGCCTTCAATCAGGCCGCTCATTTCGGCGGCGCCCAAGTTGGAGGTCATGAAGATCAGGGTCTGAGAAAGATCCACCTGCCGATTGGAGCCCAGGGTGAGACTACCCTTGTCGAGAATGCCCAGCAGGAGCTGCCACAAGGCGGCTGAGGCCTTTTCGATTTCGTCCAGCAGCAGCAGGGAAAGTTTGAGTTTCTCCGTGTGCCACCGGTTCAACGCTTCCTGAGTCAGCACGGGTTGGGTCTCGCCGTGTCCCACATAGCCAGGCGGAGAACCAATCAGCTTCGAGATTTCGTGAGATTCCTGGTACTCGGCGCAGTCGATCTTGAGAAAAGCGTGGGGGGTGCCGAACAGCGCTTCCGCCATGACTTCGACCACGTAGGTCTTGCCGGAGCCCGTGGGCCCCAGGAACAGCAAATTGCCGACCGGCCGGTCAGGAGGATTCATGCCCACCAAAAACATCTGGTACATCTCGGTGACCGCGTCGATGGCGGCATCCTGCCCCACGATGCGGGCGCGGAGGAAGTTCTCGAGCTCGCGCGTCACCTCACCATGGCGGCGGGCATCGAGAGGACCGGCGCCGGTCGGTTCCTGCGCGGAATTGTCCGCGGTCGCTGCCGAGTTTTGCAGTGCCGTACGCATAAAACAGTGCTCCAAAGGCACGCCTACAGTATAGGTCCCCCAATTTCAATTTGCATCCGCTTGGAAGTCTGCGCAGTGACTGGAATCACTGCCGACAGTTCGGGTCCAGGGCGATTTGGACCAGGGGCACGTCACAGACAATGCCTTACCCCGCTGCATAGACTTTAGTTGTCCGATACCCAAGAACTTGCCGATTGCGGCGCACGGGCGAAGGGGGAGCGATGACGGTCAAACGACCAACGCGGCAGACTTGTCCTTCGGCGCGCCCCATGAATCGCACACTCCGAAAGGTGGCTCTCACTGGCGGCGCTGTCCAACCGCGGGCTCGGCAGACGCGGGCAGACAAAGCCGCTCCGTGCGTGCCTACCCCGAAAGAGCGGAGACGCCACTTCCGAGTGCAAAAATAAGAGACGGGGAGGTATTCCGATGGCAAGAAGAATTCTTTACGTCATTGCGATCATCACCGTGCTGGTGCTGGTGTGTACCAAGTCGGTGTCGCAGGCGCCCTCGCAACCCCGCGCGGAGCCGGTGCGGATCCAAGTCTCTCCCGGCATGACGGTCGCCGAACTGGAAAACAAAGGCGATGAGCTGCGTCGGGAGAAGGCTTATGCTGATGCTCTGGCCCACTATCAGGCGGCACTCAAGAAGGAGGCGAACAATCCCATCCTGTTTAACAAGGCAGGAATCGCAGAGCTGCAACTTAACCGGCTTTCCGAGGCGCAGAAGAACTTCGAGCGCGCCCTCAAACGGGACCGGAACTATGCCGACGCCTACAACAATCTGGGAGTGATCGCCTACATGAGGAAGAACTACAAGAAGGCGATCAAGCAGTACCGGAAAGCGCTGGCGCTGCGCGAGGCCTCGGCGCCGTTCCACAGCAACCTGGGCGCGACTTACTTCGCCCAGAACATGATGGAGCAGGCGGTCATTGAGTACAGCCGGGCGCTGGAATTGGACCCTGATGTCCTGGTTCGCGTCTCCCGCGGCGGCGTTGCGGCGCAGATCGCGTCCCCGGAAGATCGGGCCCAGTACTGGTTCTTGCTGGCGAAAATGTACGCCAAACGTGGCGACTGCGAGCGTTGTGTGCACTGCCTGCGCAAGGCCCAGGAGGAGGGTTATCGCAAGCTGCAGGACGTCAACAAGGACCCCGAGTTCGCGAGCGTGCGCGAGGACCCGAGGATCGTCGAAGTGCTGGCAGGGAAGGCTCAGCAGTAGCTTCCCGTTTCGGGACGTGCACCGGGAGGGGGCGTTGACAAGGCGGGATGGGGTTTCTAGACTTGACAATGCCGGTGGCCGAAAGGGCGGGCTAGCATACGTAACTGGCCGGTCCGAAGTAGGCTGGGCGATCAGCCAGACGGGGCAACCCGGATGGCAACCAGACCCGAAAAAACCAACTGTTCGCGAGAGCAGCTGGGGCTTGGGACCGCGAAAACGGTGATCGCATCGAGGGTTGCAAGGGTTATGCGCCACGCTGCCGACTCGGTACGAATCTGCAGCTAGAGCATAACCGGCCTTGCAGCCCTCAGTCCTTTTTACCTTCCTTCAAACTCCGACCAACGCATGAGGCCATCACAGCGTTGTTCCTCTGCGACGTACAGTGTCCCGGTAGCTATCCCCACACGGTCACCATGGGAAAACGCCCCTCGCGAAAGGACACGATGCAAACTCGGCCCTCCGGTTTCATGGCGGAACCTATGTGAGCGTGGTCACTGCGGCGATTGTCCGCAGGGGCTAGATTCTTGGCGTAGGTACGCACGTAGAAAAGGGAGGTGACCTATGTTTCGCACGGCGTCGCCACCCCGACATGGGCCGGAAGAGGGACTTTGGTTTTTCATTCTGATCGCCGTCGTCCTCGCGCTGATTTTCGTGGCCGTGTTCCTCTTCGTACAACACTGAGGTCCTAAGCTGCCTTGGCCGGCATCACAGCGCGCTCGCCAGCGCCGGAAGTTGCTGCGCGAGGAGAATGGAATCTCTTCCGGAAAGCCTGCGCCTCTTTGCTGGACAAGATGCGGCCTCCTGGTTGTCCTCTCTGGCGACTGCGCTGGGGAGTGGTTGGTGGAAGTGATCGTCGAGCCGGTTACACACTTTTCAGCACGTAGATGATCCAGGGCGCGATTCTGGTTTCGCTCACCCATTCGTACGGCTCACTGCCAGTGGCCAAGGGTTTGTACGTTGCCACCGGCTGCAGCCCCACCTTCCGGTAAATCTCCTGATAGGACTCATCCGTGCAGAGGATGTCCTCCACCGGCCTGCGGTCCGGGTAGTCGGTGGTAATGATCCTGACGACGTCTCCGCTGCGAGCAAATCGGTTCTCCGGAAAGTCCCGGGTGGAGAACGACGCCCATTCATTCACATAGATCTCCGGCGAGGAGACCAGGTTGACGATGCGTCCCTTGCCGTCCAGCAGGTTCCGGAGTGCTCGAAACAGCGCGACCTTTTTCCCCACGCCGGCGATGTTGTCGAAGGTAAATGCGCACAGCACCAGGCTGTAGGCAGAGGGGTCGAACTGACTGAAATCACCATCCTTGATGAGACGGTAATCGCCACCCGGGTCTGCCTCCCTGGCTTTGGCTATCATTTGCTCCGATATGTCGATCCCTACGGCATCGAATCTGCGCTTCCGCAGGAAGCGCGTGGACCGGCCCGTGCCACAACCAAAATCAATGGCGGCTCTGCCCGCAACGTGCTCGTGGAAGATGGCAGGCAAATCCCTGTAGGCGAGGTAGTAGGTGCGGGCAAACTCCAGCTTGGAGTAGGCGTCGGCACGCGCCGCGTCTGCGTAGCAATTCACGAAGTCCGCAGCTTTCATATCCGTACCTTGCAATGCGCTGTATATGGCGAACCGTATTCAAGGCAGGGGAGAGTTGCAGTGACCGTGGTCACGGCCAGAGGTGATTGTGAAGCGGGGAAACGTGATCCGCTGTTGCTACCTTACTCCACCGCCATTTATCCTTCCGGTGCACTTCCCCTGGTCCAACGAGGCATTCATCATGGCGACACCAGCACAGCCCAACATACGGCTCACCAACACTCCTGACTACCGCGAAAGCTACGCCAACAGCGTGCAGATCCGGGTCAACGTCTGGGACTTCTTCCTGATCTTCGGCACGCTGCAGCAGGCCAGCCAGAACGAGGTCGAGGTCAGGAATTTCCAGGGCATCTACCTGTCGCCACAGCAGGCCAAGGCGCTGCTCACCATCCTGGAGCAGAACGTCTCCAGCTACGAGAAGACCTTCGGCGAGATCAAGCTGGACCCGCGCATGGCGGCCAGCGGCGCTATCAACTAGCACTCCGCCCGGATGGCGAACACCTCACCAGCGAGACCTGGAAGCCTTCCCGACGAGAGAGTCCTCGCTGCCATCCGGCGGCCACGGCTCCATCCGCTCTTCATTTTTGCCCTGCTGTTCACAGCGCTTTTTATCTTGCACGCCCCCCTGCTGCGCTTGCCGTACTTCTGGGACGAAGCGGGATACTACGTCCCCGCGGCGCGCGACCTGCTGCTCTCCGGCAGCCTGATCCCGCCCTCCACCGCCGCCAACGCACACCCGCCGTTGGTGCTGGCCTGGCTGGCGCTGTGGTGGAAGCTCTCCGGCTACACTCCGGCGGTGACGCGCACCGCCATGCTGCTGGTAGCGGCCTTCGCGCTGCTTGGGGTTTTCCGGCTGGCGAGGAATGTAGCCAATCTGCCGGTAGCGGTGGCGGTGACCGCCGCCACCGCACTCTATCCCGTGTTCTTCGCGCAGAGTTCGATGGCGCACACGGACGTGGCCGCCGCCGCGCTCTCGCTGTGGGGCATTGTGTTCCTCGTGGAACACCGGCGCCCATGGTCCATCCTGCTCTTTTGCCTGGCCGTGCTGGCCAAGGAGACGGCCGTTGTGGCGCCCGTCGCCATTGGTCTGTGGGAGTTGTGGTGGTGGGCGCGGCGCAGGCGCGGGCGCAAGAGCCGGTTTGCGCCTCCGCCCACGCGCCTGATTGCCAGTTGCGCCCTGGCGCTGGCGCCGATCGTCATGCTTGCTGCGTGGTACGCCTATCACTATGCGCGCACCGGGTACGTGTTCGGCAATCCTGAGTTTCACCACTACAAGGGCGGCGCGCTGCTCGATCCGCTGCGCACCGTCCGGGCGCTCGCCAAGAGGTTATGGCAGATCACGGGTTACATGAACCTGTTCCTGCTGACCGCGGCGGCGGCCATGGCGATGGCCTTTCCTCCGCAGCCGGAGGCGTTGAGCGACGCGCCGCGAGAACGCATCTCGCTTGACGTGCAGGCCGTCTTCGCCGTGGTCATCGCGGCGCAAGTGGTTCTTTATTCGCTGGCCGGGGACGCACCGCTGGCTCGCTGCCTGTTGACCAGTCTGCCGTTGGTGGTGATCGTTTGTGTCTCCACCATCTGGAGACGCATGCGGCAGTGGCCGCTGATCATGGGGATCGTCTGCGCCGGGTTCGTGCTGGCATGGTTCGTTAACCCACCCTATCCCTTCGCTCTCGAGGACAACCTCGCCTACCGCGATTACGTCCTGCTGCACCGGCGCGCCGCCTCGCTGGTGGCGGCTCACCATGCCCGCGAGCGCGTCCTGACCGCCTGGCCCGCAACCGACGAGCTTTCGCGCCCTTACCTGGGGTACACCAGTGTGGCCGTCCCCGTGGTGCCACTGGAGGATTTCTCTGCGCCCCGATTGCTGGCCGCCGGGCGCGATCCTTCGCAGTTCGACCTGGCGCTGCTGTTCTCGACCGAGTACCAGCCGGGGCAAGTCTTCGGCGGCTTCCCGCTGTGGCAGCGGCGGCGCCACAACCTGCCCCCGGAGATCGCTGCGCAGATCCTCGGCGGACGCGTTATCTTCCGCGAGAGCCGCAACGGACAGTGGGTGGCGCTGATTGCAATCGAGCGGGCGGAGAACGCGGGCATGGCTCCGCAGCAGTTAGCAGTTGGCAATTAGCATTGGCCGGGCGGGACATGGATGGAATCTGCTGTCCCTGCGAAAGGGCGGCAGAAGAAGCGAACGGGCGGTAGTGTCCTGATTTGCAAATTAGGACACCGCCGAACGGGCTAAGTGCCAAACTACCAAATGCTAGTTACTGTTGCTTGGCGGGTTGTATTCCCGGCATGCCCGGCGAGGTGGGTGCGGGCTGGATGCCCGGCGTCTGTGTTCCCGGACCGAGTGTTCCCGGGGCAAGCGGGTTCTGCTGACCTGTGGCGGCGCCAGCAACGGCCTGTGCCGTGGTCAAATCCAGCCGCGGGTCGTACACGAACTCCCACTCGTTGTAGTGGTTTTTCTTATTAAGTTCCTTGATGGACTCCTTCTTGCTCGTGCTCGATACTCCCACCACGGGTCCACCGCCGAAAGTGGGGCCTCCCTGCGGCGAGCCCAGTTGCGAAGCCGGCGTGCCTGGCTGTCCGGTTTGCCCACTGGGCCCGGATTGGCCGGATTGAGACGATTGCGAAGAATCCGCCGATGCAGATTGCGTTGTGCCAGTTTGACTCTGCGTCGTGCCGGCCTGACCCTGCGCCGTGCTCGTGCTGGCTTGCCCGGATCCAGGTTGCAGCGGCGAACTGGAAAACGTGCTGGCGAACGGGGAAGAGGCGCTGCCCACGCCCGCGAAGGCGGCCGAACCCGGCGTGGTCGCTCCGGGAAGCACCGGAGCGGCATTGGGCTGGGTGAGTTGGGCTTCTCCGTAGTGGATCAGGCGCCATTGGCCGCCGGCCATCATCGGGTCCTTGTAGCGCTTGCGGAGGAAGCGGATGTTGTTGGTGTTCTCCAGCTCTTCCAGCCGCACCGGGTAGCGGCCGAATTTCCTGTAGTAGAGCCGGATGGCGCGGGCATACTGTTTTCCGCGGTGGATGAGTTCGATCTCCCGCTCCCGGCGGATCCTCTGCATCATCGCGGGCGCCGCCGCCGTCAGGCTGATGGCCAGCAGGGTGAGAAACAGCATCATCACGATGAGGACGTAGCCCTGCTGCCGCGAGCGGCTTGCCTTTCGGCGCAGATGGCAGTGGAGCTTCATGGGCGGCTACGACTGCGTCAGGGGGATGGTCTGGCGGTTGTTGTTGAGCACGTCTTCGATCTCGACCGACGTAGGATTGATGCGCACGATCTTGTAGCGGCGGTCCACGATGTCGCCCTCGGCCCCGATGAACACGTCGTCTCCCTGCGCCAGGAAGATGCGCTTGGGCTCGCCCGCGTGGCTGGCGAAGCCGAAGAACTTCAAATTGATGGGCGGCGGAGGTGGCGGCGGAGGTGGACCCGGCGGTGGCTCGTTCTTCTTGGCTAGGCCCGAAGCGATGGGGTTCGGAATGGCTTCGAGCGCGGGCACGAAGATGTTGCGTCCCGTGCCTTCATACTTGGTGCCCTCACTGGACTCCAGCAGCTTAAGGCGCAACTCGGGATCGAGGCTGGGGGCAGCCACGGCCACCGCGGGTCCGCGACTGGCAGGACGGCGCGGTGGAGGCGGCGCAGCGGTGGTTGCGGGGGAGACGGGGGCGGCCGCCACCGGCGCTGGCCGGCTGCCGAGGGAGTTAAACATGTAAGCCACCGAGATCACCGCCAGCACCACCAGCACCGCCAGGATGATGATTTTGGTTCGGTTTTCCGCGCCCAGCTTCATGCTCCCTCGGACCTCAAATAAGTTTCCAGCTTCATCTGCAGCCGCACCGTGCCGCCCTGCTCCTGCGCCAGCGTGAGGCTGTCCACCATAAAGAACATCCTGTCGCGCTCCAGGGCATTGATGAATTTCACCACCTGGAGGTAGTCCCCGTCCAGATTGGCGTTGATCGCCACCTGCTGTAACTTGGGGATCTCCGCCGGCTTGGGATCATACGAGATCTGCGAGATGCGGACCCCGGTCTCGCCCGCCACCTTGCCCAGTTCGCTGGATACGGCGGAGTACTGGGCGGGGAAGCGATCGCGGTAAAAGGCGGCAATCTCCTGCCGCGCCAGGTCCAGCTTCTTGTCCATGCCGCGCAGAGGAACGGCATCGCGCATCTTGATCTGGAGCTCCCGGCGCGCCTCGGCGTACTCCGCCTCCCGCGCGCTGCGTGAGCGGCCGAGCGGCGAGAGCAGGAAGCCCGCGGCCGCCACATCCAGCACCACCAGAACGATGGCGACGGTCGTGAGCCGCTTGCGTGCACTGCGCAGGTTCGCCATCAGCGGTTCTCCTTCTTGAGCTGGGGAATGTATTGCGCCACAATGGTGAACTGCACTCCGGGCGCGGTGCCGGACTCAGGGCGCTCCACCCGAACCTGCGGCTCGCGGAAGGTGGGCGATTCCTCCATGCGGCGCACCAGCTCGATCGCCTTATCCCGCGAATCGCCGATGGCTTCCAGGTGGATCTCGAGTTGGTCCCGGGTGTTCACCTCGGGATGGATAGAGACGATACGCACCCGCGGTGGCACGATCTTTTCCAGGTCGGAGAAGACTTGCGTCCAGGAAAAGGCCTTGCGCACGATCAGGGCGTTCAAGAAGCGCGACTTGTCGCGCACATCGCGGTTCTCCGGGCGATTCAGGATGGCTTCGGCGGCGGCGCGCTCGCGGTCGATCTCCGCGATCTGGCTGCGTTCCTTCGCCACCTTCCTGGCGATCTCGCGCGAGGCGTTGTGCGACCTCACCACCAGGCTTATCAGCACAGCGGTGATCACTGCCAGGAGCAGCAACAACCCGCCCCACTGCAGGTAGAAGCGCCGCGCATCCTCGTAGGGCTGGGTCGCGAGATTGATCCGGGTACGCATCTTCAGACCACCAGTGCCCCCAAAACCGCCGCCAGCAGCGAAGCCGGGGTAGAGCTTTGCATGCCCTCGAGATGGCGTCCGGTGACCAGGCTCTGGACGCGCAAGCCGACCTGCGTTTCCAGCGCCGAGGTGATATCGGCCATCGCGGGCAACCCGCTGACCAGCACCCGTTCCACCTTGGCGCCGTAGGTGTCCTCGTAGAAGACCACCGAGGGATAAACGTCGGCCGCGATCTGCGCCCCTGTGACGGCAGCGCCGCTGGCATTCTCCAGCGTGCGCAGCAAACGCAGTTCGTCGTGGTCCACCACCGCCACGCTGATGCTGACCGAATCCACCTTGACCACCAGGGTAGGCGCGCCGGCATCCACCAGGCCCAGGGCCGCCAGCATCGAGGGCACCACCACCCCGGGACTGTAGCCGGCATCGCGGAACGCCGATTCGTACTCTTCCAGCACCGGCTGCGGCGAGACTGCGGCCAGCACCTTCACGTGCCCGTTTATGTGGTGAACCTCGTAAGAGAGCGCCGCCTGGTCCACGTTGAAGGGAAGCGATTTCTTCAAACGGAAGCGGATGACGCCTTCGGCATCATGCGGCTTGTCGGGCAGAGTGTCGAAATCGAGCATGACCACGCGTACGGCCGCATCGGGGAGCACGGCGATCAGGTCGCGCGAGCGGTCCTGCACCGCCGCCAGCGCCTCTGCGATGGCCTGGCGCAGCACCTGCCCATCGAGCACGTTGACGTTGCTCAGGTTGGGCACCACCGCGCCCGCCGGCAGGGCATGGCTGGTGTAGAGCTCGACCCGGCCTCCGGCGCCGGAGCGCGCCGCCAGAACGCGGTCGGCTGCCACCTCACAAGCCAGGTGCGGGCGGGCGGTCGATTTGGTGATGGCGGGCATAGAATCCTTCAACCTTTAAAAGAGGCGAAAACTTACTTCTACAAACATAGCGACTTGGACCGCCTGGCCATTCTTCTTCGCTGGCTCAAATCGCCACTTGGAAACAGCGTCAACCGCCATTTCATCAAGTCCGCTCCCAATTGGCCGGACGATATTAATGTCCTGAACGCTCCCGGTATGGTCTACCACTATTTCCAACAGCGACGTCCCTTCCACCCTGTG
>DASQGF010000130.1:0-8850 GCA_035632755.1 Terriglobales bacterium | reverse complement strand
TCGCTTATGCCTGGCCCCCTCCACCCCAAGCCATTTGTCTGTCATCCTGAGCTTGCGACCGCGTGGCTTTGGTTTGCGGCCCGTTTCCCACCACCCCAGCAAACCAATACCGGGTTTGCTGGGGACCCCGGGTTGCGGGCCGCGCGGTCGCAAGCGAAGGATCTTGATTCTAGCCTCCACACCGACGAACGTCGGCTGGGCGTTCTACGACAGCATGGGCTCGCATGACCAACACAAGATCCTTCGCTTGCCCTCACCTCGCTTACGCTCGGTTCGGGCTTCACTCAGGATGACACCCCTGAATAAGGTCCATCAAGATCGGGGACATATTTGGACGGGCCTGGATGGATGAATCGAGAAGACCCACATCTGCCAGAGTCGGGCAGATGTGGGGCACCGTCGCGCCGCGTCCACCCGAAATGTCTCCAACCCGCCGGGTCGGCAGACCCTTGCAGCCGATGCCGCAACTCTTACGCCCGCTTCGCGGGCTCCGCTTCTTTCCTTGTAATCCCACGGCTCACGCCGTGGGCTGCCCCGAGCGGAGTCGAAGGGTCTTTTGCACGCTTCGCGTGCTCGCCCCAAACCTCGAAATCAGGGAAAGCTACGGTCGGCGCAGGCCGCAGATTGCGAAGCGCGCGTAGCGCGCGACAAAACATAGCCCACGGCGCAAGCCGTGGGAACGCAAGGGAACACGTCAAGCCCGCGCGGAGCGGGCGTAAGAACAAGACAACAGATCTTGGAGCCGCGCGGATTTTCTGTTGACGGGTTCAGCTCACGTATGATATTGTGTGTATAACTTAATTATCTATAAGATAAATGCATGGATCCCTCGCTGCGCTCGGGATGACGCCACGGGGAACCGCTTGCGTGAAAGTTCGGGACAGCGCTCCAGGTCAGCCGCCGCATCGGCAGGTCCTTTTAGGATGCGGGCCGCGGCCGGTTGTGCTCCGCTGCCTTCCCCGGCCGCAGCATTGCGGCGCGGGCTGCGCTCTTTGACAACACCAGGTTCGCTAGTGCGTCGAGCAGGTTCAGCCAAGGTGTAGGGAGTGGTCCAACAGAGCAGGGACTTTAGCCCCAGGGCCTAAAGGCCCCATCACTTAGGGCCGTTGTTTCGCAGGCCTGAAGGCCTGCGCTTCCACCTGTCCGGAGCGAAGGCCTGCGCTTCCACCTGCTCCGGGGCCTCAGGCCCGGCGCTTGCATCCGGCTGAGAACTTGCGACCGCTAAGTCCTTTAACGATGGGACTTTGCGCGTAAGTCCTTTAGATGATGAGATCCTGATGAGATCACAGTCTCTAAGTTATTGATTCTAAATGATGGCATGGGAGGGGGTACTCGATCTCATCAGGACGGGTGATGCCCCCGGAAGGCGGCGGCTAAGTCCTTTGCGAATCGGTATTTACGTGTAAGTCCTTTAGATTATCGGTATGAATCGGTTAACACTCGCTAACGTGTTGATTCTACAGGAGGCGATGGATGGGGGAGGGGTATCCGAACCGATCAGGCGCGAAGAAGTCGGAGCGATGACCCGCTAAGCTCGGCCCATGCCGACGTACTGGAATCCCATGGTGCGCATGCGATTGCCGTCCAGCAGGTTCTTGGTGTCGATCACGATGGGCCGGCGCAACAAGCGCTTGATGCGGTCGAAGTCCAGGGCGCGGAATTCCGGCCAGCCGGTACCCACCACCAGGGCGTCGGAACCCTCGGCGGCGTGATACGCGGACTCGCAGTAGCGCACCGGCATTTTCTCCAGCTCCTGCTTGGCGTCGGGAATGGCCACCGGATCGTAAGCGCGCACCCGTGCTCCCTTGGCCATCAGCGAGCGGGCCAGGTTGATCGATGACGAGCCGGCCACCGAGTTGGTGTTGGGCTTGAAGGAGAGGCCAAGGATGCCGAACTCCTTGCCCGCAACCGATTCCAGCGCGCCCGAGAGCTTGTCCACCACCCGGTCGCACTGAGAGCGGTTGACCTCGCGGGCGGCGCTGAGCACGCGCAGCGAGACGCCGTTGCCGGTGGCCAGTTGCGCCAGCGCTTCCATGTCGCTCTCGACGAAGGGTCCGCCGAAGCCGGCGCCGGGCTGCAGGCAGCGCGGTCCGATCTTCTTGTCCAGGCCCAGAGCCAGGGCAAGGTCCACCGCGTCAGCGCTGACGTGCTCGCACAGAGTCGAGAGTTCATTGATGAACGAGATCTTGGTGGCCAGGAACGCGGTGGAGGCTTCGCGCACCAGCTCGGCCGTCTCGTGGGTGGTCACGATAATGGGCACGCCGCGCATGGCCAGAGGGCGGTAGATCTGCTTGAGCGCCTGCACCGCCGGCGTGGATCGGGTGCCAACCACGATGCGGTCCGGCCAGTTGAAGTCTTCCACCGCGCAGCCGTCGGTCAGGAACAGGGGATGGGAGACGAGGATGATCTTGTGGGGCATCTCCTTCATCCGCGGTTCCAGGCGGGCGGCCGTCCCCACCGGCACCGGCGTCACCAGCACCAGGATGGCGTCGTGCTTGAAGTTGAGGGCCAGCTTTACCGCGATGTCTTCGAGGTAGCGGCAGGAATCCTCCGCCAGGAAGACGACCTGCGACTTGGCGGCAAACGACTCCATGTCGCTGGAGAAAATCAGGCGCCCGGAGCGGATGTTGCGCTTGATGACGTCCTTCAGGTTCTTCTCGTAGAAGGGAATGCTGCCTTGGGCGGTGGCGTAGATGCGGACGCCGTCCGCGTCATAGCAAGTAACCGGGTTGCCGAAATCCGCCAGGCAGGCGGAAACCACTGTTCCCAGGTATCCCGCGCCATAAACTCCAATGTGCATGCTGCCTCCGTCTATCCGCCAGCCGCGCGGCCGCTGAAGTGGGCCCAGGGGGGGAAACCGCAGGCAGATGGCGCCTTCCTCTATGTATCGTTTCCCGGCCATGTCCCACAAGATGAAGGGAGGACATGTACGCTGGGACAAGGACCAGGGAGTAGGTAGTAGCGAGTAGGGAGTAGCGAGGGGAGCCGCTTCACACTCCCTAACTTCCTACTCCCTACTCCCTGGTTCTCAACGGGTTTTCGAGGCCAGGCTGGTGCCCAGCTGGATAGGCGCCAAATCGTCCCAGTGCGGGCCCTGGGTCTGGCGCACGAAGGTGAGCTCATCGATGAAAATGTGGCGCGACCCCTGATAGTCGGCCCAGCGCTGCCGGATGCCGGCCAGGACCGCCTGCGCGTGCTCCGGCTCATCGCTCTTGATGATGGTCAGATGGGGCATGTAGGGCCAGGGCTCATCGAAGAGGAACGGGCCGGTGTTGAGCCGGTCGTGCAGCTCGCGCATCTTGTACGCGGCATGGGCCACGCGGAGGAACACCACCGGCGTGCGCGGGACGAAACTCTCCACGTCCCCTAAGACGATCTTGAAGGGATGCTGGTTGCGGCAAAGTTCTTCCAGCGTGCCCCGGGCTTCGCTTTCCGAGCCCTGCAGGCACCGTGGCGGAAGCACGGTGATGTGGGCCGGAAGATGGCCGTAGTGGGGATCGACCTCGCGGCGGAGTTCCTCGACGAAGCGTCCCAGCCGGTTCTTGACGTAGGCCACAACCGCGTATTGCGGCGGTTCCATCAGCGCGCACCTTTTCGAGATGCCCGATTATAGCCCCGTCCGCCAGGATTCGTCCGCGCGGGAGGAGGCGTCCCGCCTGGGACACGGGTTGCGGCCGGGCGCCTCGGGTACAATGATCGCAGTCGGGGCGTAGCGCAGCCTGGTAGCGCACCTGCCTTGGGCGCAGGGGGTCGTCAGTTCAAATCTGACCGCCCCGACCATTGTTGCGAAATCTTCCTCGCCGCCCTCGGGTTCTCAGCCCGCGGTCCCGAGTCGTATCGAATTTGTTGGCCCTGCACGCGCTGGACCTCGCTTCCGATTCCCGCAATCCCGCGGTATCGGAATGGCGGATTATGCTGTAACGTCGGCTGGTTGCTACAATTTTGTCGCCATGGTAACGCGGGCGGTGCGCTCAGAGCCTGCATGACAGCCGAGTTGGTGGAATACTCCGCCAACCGGGGCGCGGCCTATCGCTGGAAGCCCCCTGCCGACTCCCTGACCTGCCTTCTCAAGTGCATCAAGAAATTGCTGCACCGCTGAAGCGCGTTCCTTCGCCTAGCGATGACACACTTGCGCTGAAGCCAGCCGGTCATACCCAACAATCGCTTGGGGGGAGGGAGTTGAATGTAAGGCGGGAAAATTAGAAGGGCTGCGACATTGGTTATGCTCTAGCCGCCGACTCCTGCGAGGGAGTCGACGACGTGGAACATGCACCGTCACAGCCCCTGATGCGATCACCACTTTCGCGGTACCAAGCCCCGGCAGACTCTCGCAAGCTTGCCGGTTTTTTCGGGCTTGGCGGCGCGGCGGGTCGCCCCGTCGCGCTGATCACCCAGCCTACTTCGGACTGGCCACTGATTAGGAAGCCAACCCTTTCAGCCGTCAACGGAGGCAACACTAAATTCACGGGTCTCTAATGTCAATGCCCGAGATTTGTGCAATTGTGGAAAACTAGGAAGGGTCGATTTTGGGCAGAATTTCTTATGACTCTTTCTTGCACCGACTGCACTTCGCTGCCAGTAGCGGCCACCGGGTTGCAGGCACTGGCCCACGCGCCAAGTGCACCCACCACGGAGCCACGGAGAAAGAAAAAATGAAAACCTCTGTGTCTGTGTCGGTTTCTGTGGTGAGTCTTGCCGCAGGTCTAGCCTTTGTAGCTGAGTTCGAAGACGGTGCAGTCGTCGCCCAGGGGACGTCCGGCACAGAAGGTACGTACGGCGGTGAGGATGTCGCGGAACGGCGACTCGCCGGCGGCAGCCGTCTCCAGGCGCTCATCGCCGAAAAATTCGCCCGCCGGGTTTTCCGCTTCGGTGACGCCGTCGGTGATGAGCACCAGCCGGTCGCCGGCATTGAGTTGCCTGCGCCCGCAGGAGTAGTCCATATCCGGCAGCAAGCCTACAGGCACGTTGGCCTCGAACATGCGCGACACCGACCCGGAGGCGATCAGCACCGGCGGCACGTGGCCGCAGTTGACGAACTCCAGCTCGCCTGTGGTCTTCAGGTGCGCGATCACAAGCGTCGCGTACTTTTCCCCCAGCGATTTCTGGCACAGGAAGCGGTTGGTCGAACTCACCACTTCGGGCAAGGGGACGTGGTTGGTGAGCTGCGAATAGACCATGCCTTGCAGGATCGAGGCCAGCAGGGCGGCGGAGATCCCCTTGCCGCAGACGTCGGTCACCACCACTGCCACGCCATCGGGGGTGGGGATGACGTCGAAGAAGTCTCCTCCCACGTCGCGGCAAGAGAGATTGCGTGCTTGGATGGTGGCGAACGGCAACTCCGGGATGGTGACCGCCATCAGTCTCTGCTGGATGGAGGCGGCGATGGAGAGCTCCTGCTGGTAACGGCGCGCCGATTCTTCCGCCTGCACCAGGCGCGCATTCTCCACCAGCGAAGCCGCCTCGGTGGCGATGGTGGTCAGGATGTCCTTGCTGACCTTGGAGAGGTCGCGCGAGGCGTAGCGGCTGTCCAGGTAAAGCACGCCCATGATCTCGGGTAGCCCGCCCATGATGGTGACATCCAGCGCCTTCTCCTTGACCTTGGTCTTGCGCAGCGGGATGCAGATGACGGTACGCAGGTCGTAGGCGATGATGCTCTTGCGCTGGGCCATGTCGGCGGACTTGGCGGTGTCGGTCACCACGAAAGCGGAAGCGGCGCGCGCCGCCTCTTCCAGGATGGAGCGCGAGATGGTGGTCTCGTCGATCATGGCCTCGCCGCGGGCGTTGCGCCCGGCGGCCAGCCGCAGGCGCCCGTCGGGATCGCGCAGGAAGACGCAGCCGCGTTCGGCGCCGGTGAGCCGCAGCGTGGAATCGATCAGCGTCATCAGGATCTCGTCCACCACCCCGGTGGTGTTCAGCTTGCGCGCCGCTTCCAGGAAGAAGGTGAGCTTTTCCAGGTCGGAGGCGCCGCCGCGCACCTCGATGCCGGAGATCTGGCTGAGGAACTCGCGCGCCGAACTGGTGCCGGCGGCAGTGGGATTGAAAACGATGCAGGGGCCGCCGCGGGCGCCGAATTCCACCCGGTCATTGGTGTTCAGCTTGTGGCGCTCGATCTTCTCGCCGTTCACGAAGGTGCCGTGCTTGCTGCCCATGTCCACGATGACGTAGTCGCCGCCCTCGGAAAGGATGGCAGCGTGGTCGCGCGACACCCGCGGATCAGCGATGATCAGGTCACGGTCGGTCTTGCGCCCGATGGTGAAGGGCGTGTGGTCTAGCGTGATGCCGCGCTGCTCGGATTCCTGCACGAAGACCAGCTCCGGGAACCCGGAGGGCCCGCTCAAGGGCACCGTCGAAGAAGAGGTCACAGCCATCGTTGTCGGAATCTCATTCCGCCGAGCAAGAGTAGCATTAACCCGCCCGCGCTGAAAGGGACGAACACGGCGGGGCACCCGGCCCTGCGTCGCGCCCGTCCCTTCGCCGGTTGCGAACTACTTATCGTGGTAGCGAAGTGCGAACGCAGGTTGTGCTGCGCCGCCGCGATGCCAGCACGGCCGCCAGTAGCATCACGGCAGCGATGGCGGAGATGATATCGCCCCACCGGCGGTCCGGCGTAGCGGCAAACGCAACTTGCACGCGGCTGGTTCCAGCAGGAAGCAGAATCAGCATCTGGCCCGTGTTTTGGTTGGAGAGGGGCCGCACCGGTTTGCCGTTCGCTGCCACCTGCCAGGCCGGATAGTTCAGCAAGCGCAAGGCGGCAGTCACCGGCTCGGGCGAGTGGACGCCGAACTCCTTTCGTATCGGTCCCCACTCGTGGACTTGTACCCGCGTGCTCGGCTCAGGGACGGCGTTTTCCCCGTGCCGCAAGCCGACCAGCGGTGCGTGCGGGTCGAGGTCGTAGTGGTCCGACCCGCGTGGGCCGTATTCGTCGGTGCCGAAGTATCCCGCACCTGCATTGAAGTGCTCTTCACGGAATTTAGCAACGCCTCCGGAATCCCACCAATTGCCACGCGTCAGCACAAAGCCGGTGGCCGCAAGCCCGGCCAGCGCCACTGCCCATGCCGCATGCTTGCTTGCGCTGCGCAGGCGCCCCATCGCGCCAGCCAGGCAGAAGGCAAAGGGCACATCGAGCACCAGCAGCCAGCGCCAAGGGAACTGCACATAGCGGAGCTCTGGCAGGTGCGCCCAGATAGGCGAGGTCAGCGGCAACATGAGTACCGTCGAAACGGCGCCCAGAGCCGCCAACACCCACCACAGCCGTGGGTGCTCGCGCCGCAACCGACCGGCGACGGTAATGGCCGCTACGGTTATGACTATCATCTCGACCGCGATCCACGAGACGATGAAGTTGAAGCGCGTGTGTTCGGCGTCTGCGGTGCGCGTAAAGAGGAAGTTCTCCGGGAACTCCAGCCCTTGCGAAATCACCTCGGAGATGTTCACCCAGGACTGCTCGAACGCAGCCGGTATGATGTAGAAGGTAGCCAGCGCCAATCCCAGCGCCAGCGCGCCTCCGCCGTAGATTAAGGGCCACGCGCTACGTTCACGAACTGCAACGACCGCCAGGATCAGCGCGATCGTGTAGGTCACGACCACGGCCGCGGGAGCGTTGCTCAGCCAGACCGCCGCTGTTGCCAGCGCCAGCGGGACGAACGCTCGTCGCGGGTCCGTGGCGCTGCGCATGGCGAACAGCACCACTAGGGGCAGGAGTGCGCTCGCCAGCAACTCGGCGAAATCACTGCGCCAGTACACGATCACAAGGTGATACGGGTTGAGGGCGAAGAGCGCGCCCGCGGCCATCGCATCCCGTGTCGGTAACCATTCCTTCGCCAGCGCGAACATCGAGACGCCGGCGATAGTGAGAACCAGCCAGATGAAAGCGCCCGGAACCATCGGCCAGGGGAAGACGAATGACAACGCCGCTCCCAGCATCCACGAGGCGGGCGGGTAGAAGATGAATCGTGGTTCTCCGAAACCCCAGTTGGCGAGCGCCGCCCAGCGCGGGTACAGGACGCCCTCATGCCACTGGCGGGCGACATCCATCCACGACGCCAGGTGGAACTCGAAGTCGTGCCCGGAAGCGTTGCCCAGGAAGAAGAACGGCGCCACCACCGCCAGCGCAGCCACGCTGACGAGCACGACCATGAAGATGGTCGAGTTGCCGCGGGTCGGTGTCCTCTCGGCCGTGATTTCACGCCCGGTTTCGTTGACCTGAGTGCCCATGCGATGCGACGAGCATACAGGAGCCCGCGCGGCGGAGCGACCGTTCCTGAGCGAGTCTAGCGGCGGGCGCCGCCAGCCTTGGCCGCGGCGTCGTCCTCGATGTCCTGCGGGAAGGAGCGGAATGTGACCTCACGCTCCTTGGCAGTCACCACCTGGTTGGCGTCCGAGGTGTATTGCGTGAGCGTGCCCTTGATGACGTAATAGGCATCCGCATTTCGCGTCTTGCCGGGGCCGCGGGACACCGTACCCTTGAATTCGAACCAGACTCCGTGGACTTTTCGCGTGCTGAAGCGGATGTCGTGGTCGTGGAGTTCGGCTTTGTCGAAGAAGTGATCGACAAAATTGGCCTTCTCGCTGTCGCTGTAGCGAGAGATGAACCCGGTCAGCCGATTGCCTTCCTCGACGTTGATCTGCACGAACTCCCCTTCCTGAAGGAAGCTGTACATGCCGGAGTAGTCCTCGGCCGCCGCCGCCGTCTTCTGCGGCTTGGTAGTCTGGGCGAAAGAAAGCGTGCTCGCCAGCAGTATCGCGATTACCCATGCCTTCATGACTGGTTTCCTCGGAGGTGCTGCCCACCATCTTGGCACAAAAGCGGCGGGTGCGATTCACGGGATTTCCCCCTATTTACTGTCTTAT
>DASQGF010000129.1:0-6927 GCA_035632755.1 Terriglobales bacterium | reverse complement strand
GGGGGCAGGAAAAAAATGGGATTGTGAGGACTTCCGCGGTTACAGGGGAAGGCGTCGATGAGCTGCGCACAGAGATTCTGCGCCACGTCGGTGGTGAGGCCGCGGGGCAGCGGGAGAGCGGGTTTCTCACCAACGTGCGGCACCAGGGGTTGGTGCGGGAGGCCATCGCCGGGCTCGATGCCGGGCGGCGCGCCCTCGACCAGAACATCCCGCACGAGATGATGCTGCTCGACCTCTACACCGCGCTGCACGCGCTGGGCGCAATCACCGGCGCGACCACCACGGACGATATCCTGAGTCTGATCTTCAGCAGCTTCTGCATTGGAAAATAGTCGTCGGTCGTCGGCCTTCGGTCGTCGGCAAAGGCAGACTCCCATAGGCGCTGATTATCCGTTGTGGCCGAGGACCGACGACCGACAGCCGACGACGTTTTCACTTCGACAGCGCGGCAAGGATTTCGCGGAACAAGACATCGAAGGATGCGGACTTGCCATTGCCGGCGGCGGCCAGGGCGCGTTCGGCGGCGGCGCGCTGGTAGCCCAGGTTCATCAAGGCAGAGAGCACGTCTTCCTCGACCGGCGTGGCCAGCTTGGGCGGGGGAGCGGCGCCGAAGGCCTCCAGCTTGTCGCGCAGCTCCAGCACCATGCGCTCGGCGGTCTTCTTGCCGATGCCGGGGATGCGGGTGAGGCGCGCGATGTCGCCCGAGCGGATGGCGGCCACCATCTCCGGCGTCGGCATGCCGCTCAGGATGGTGATGGCCAGCTTGGGTCCGATGCCGCTCACCCGGATCAGCTTGTCGAAAAGCTGCTTTTCTTCGGCGCGGAGAAATCCGAACAGGGCGATGGCGTCCTCGCGCACATGGGTGTGGATGTGGAGCGCCACGTCGCTGCCGGTGGTGGGGAGATCCGAGAAGGTCGGGATGGTGATGGTCACGTCATAGCCGACACCCGCGGCCTCGACCACGGCCTGGTTGGGGTGCTTCGAGATGAGCCGTCCGCGGAGATGGGCAATCATGGAGTGCTTCGTGCGCAGATTAGCGCAGATGAACAAAGAATCAAAGAACCTTAACCACAGAGCGCACAGAGGTACACAGAGTTCGATCCCTCCATGTACCTCGGTGTCCTCTGTGGTTAGCTCGGTTTTACGGCCTTCGCCGGTAGTAGATCGCGAACTCGAAGCCCGGGTTCGGGGGAAAGAGCTCGGCAACGGCGCGCAGGCGCTCGGCCAGCGCGGTGGGAGCCAGCAGCGGATACTCGCGCTCGCGCAGCTCGAAGTAGTCCACGTCGAGCGCGAGAGTGAGCAGGTAGATGGCGATGGCGTCGGCGAAGGTGGCGGAGAAGTAGTCGTTGCGCGCCTTGGCGGCGTCGGGGCCGTTGCCAGTGGAAAGCTTGCGCAGCTCGTGGGTGTCGAAGGAGGTCTCGCCGCGCGCCTTTTCCTGCGCCTGCCGCCACACCAGGTCGGTGAACGACTGGGAGACGCCGGCGCGCTCCACGAACGCGTGTCCGACGTTGATGTAGAACTCGAAGGCGACGGAGAATTTGTCTTCCGTCAGACGGGTGGAGATGAAGACGCACTGCGAGTCGCCGACGCCGAAGTTGCGGTGGCAGACGGCCTGGTCGCTCAACGCGACGTCGTAGCGGTCGGCGATGAGGGTTTCGTCCCCCTGGCTGACTGTGAGCGGCACGAAGTAGTAGGCCTTGCGCTCGAGCGCGGCGGCGATGGCGCGGGGCACGGCCGCCACCATGCGTTCCAGGTCGTTGGGCGCGAGCGAGATCTGTCCCACGCTGGTGAAGCAGATGCCGTTGGGCGCCTGCGACTCCTGCGCCTGTCGGATCACTTCGGAGGCCGGTTTGGTAATGGCTTGGGCTGCCTGCGACACGAGAAGTATTGTAGCGTAGGGGCGTGCCGAAGACAGGATGGGCGAGCGCGATCGTGAGGAGCTGCCTGCTGGCGGTAGTGGCGGCGGCGCTCACGGCGCCGCTCTCGCTGCTGCTGGGCAGCGTCGTTTTCTACGGGCAAGCGCACTTGGGAAAAGTGGACCCGCGCGCCGGCTTCGAGCCCAACCTGTTCCTGCGGCAGGTGGGATTGCCGGCGAGTGCGGTGGTGCTGGTGGTTACTTTCGTGGTGGCGCTGTGGCGGGCTCGGCGATCGGGTCATCGGGAGATCGGGTCATCGGGTCATTGAAGACGGAATCAGATGGCTCAAAGAGCGGCAACGGTGAAGGCGGCGGTGATCGCGGCGCTGTTCGCGGCGCCGCTGGGCGCGATGCTGTTCGTGCCGCTGTGGTTCGTGCTGGCCTTCCTGAGCCGGCTGATCAGCGGGCAGATCCACTGGGCCACATTCGTTCTGGCCGGCATCGCGGCGGCGACGTTCATGGTTTGGGTCTTCCGGCTGGTATTCGGGTATTTCAGGAAGGGATACACTCGTTCTTCGGAACGCTCTTAGCTTGTGGCTCTTGGCCTTTGGCTGACAGCTAAGAGCCAACCGCCGGTCCTTACACCTTGAGCTCGGCCCGGGCGCGAAGGATCTCCAGCAGGTGAGCGCGGGAGAGCATGCCCTCCAGGTGGCCGTCGGAGACTACCGGCAACTGGTTGATGTTCTCGCGGGCCATGGTTTCCAGCGCCTGCATGACCGGCGCTTCCGGCGACACCACCCGGAGCTCCGCCAGCGGGCGCATGGCTTGCTCGACTGTGGTCAGCGGCCACATGCGGCGCTCGACGCGGCCGATATCGGCGGGCGTGACCAGCCCTGCCAGATTTCCATCTCTCACTACAACGAAGCAGCGCTGCCCAGCGCGCAGCAGGTGCTCGTCCACCAGGGTTTGCAGGTTGGTATTGGCATCGATGGTGGCGCAGTCGCGCTGCATGACGTCGCGCACCTTGATCCCGCTCAGCGCGTGCATGATTTCCACCTGTACCCGGCTGGAACGGGCGGCATCGAGCAAGAACCATCCGATGAAGGCGATCCACAGCCCGGCGAAACCCTGGCCGTGGAAAAATCGCCACAGCCCAGCGAGGATAAACAGGAACGCGAACACCTGTCCGACGTTCGACGCGATGCGAGTCGCGCGCTCGATGGTGTGCGTCGCCCACCAGGCGGCGGCGCGCAGCACCCGTCCGCCGTCGAGCGGGTACGCGGGAATCAGGTTGAACAAGCCGAGGGTGAGATTGATGTAACCCAGCCAGGCCAGCATCGCGACCACGGGCGAACCCGCAGGTGACGAGGGTCCCACCCAGCCCATTGTGTGCGCCAGCCCAAGACAGACGAGGCCCAGGGCAAAGCTGACCAGTGGCCCCGCCAGCGCCATCCAGAATTCGGTCTTGGCGTCGGGGCTCTCGCGCTCCATCTGCGAGACGCCGCCGAGGGCGAACAGCACGATCGACGGCACGCGGATGCCGCGGTTCTGGGCAACCACCGAGTGTCCCAGTTCGTGCAGGACTATGCAGACGAAGAACAGGACGGCGGTCAGGATGGCGGTACCCCAAACGACGCCAGGCGTCCAGTCGCGATGCACCAAGCGAAACTGCTCGGAGAGGGAGAATACGATCAGGATGGCGATGATGACCCAACTGTAGTGCAGGCCGATGCGGATGCCGAAGACGCGTCCGAGCTTGATCTGGGCTTGCATGACTGCTACTAGGATGACCGATTGCCAGTTTCGGGTCTAGCTTTTTGCGCGTCTATGTGGAACCCTCAAAACCCGTGATTCCCGATTCTGCTAAACTCAACGGATTGATCACAGGCGCAGGTTTGTTCCATGCCGGAAACTGCAGAAAGCGCGCAAACCATCCAGGTGAAGCTCCCCGACGGGAGCTTGAAGGAAGTCCCCAAGCGCACCACGCCGCTGGATATCGCGCGCGAGATCTCACCACGCCTGGCGGACGCCGCTCTGGTCGCCAGATCCAACGGCACGCTCATCGATCTGACTCGCCCGCTTGAAAAGGATACCGAGCTGCGCATCCTGACCAACCGGGACCCGGAGGCGCTGGAGGTCTTCCGTCATTCATCTGCACACCTGCTGGCGGCGGCCGTGCTCGAACTTTTCCCCGAGACCAAGCTCGGGCATGGTCCGCCGACCGACACTGGTTTCTTCTACGACTTCTACCGGCCGACGCCGTTCACGCCCGAGGATCTGGAGAAGATTGAGAAGAAGATGCAGGAGTTGGTGGAGAAAGACATTCCCTACGCGCAGGACTTCCTGCCGCGCAAGGAGGGCCTGGAGCGCTTCAAGGCGGAAGGCGACTTCATGAAGTGTCATTTCATCGAGCAGTTCACTGCGCCCGATGAGAAGATCTCGCTCTACCGCACCGGCAAGTTCGTGGACTTCTGCCGCGGGCCGCACATCCCTTCCACCGGCAAGGTGAAGGCGTTCAAGTTGCTGAACATCGCCGGCGCCTACTGGCTGGGCGACGAGAAGAACCCGCAGCTTCAGCGCATCTATGGCACCTCGTTCTACTCGAAGAAAGAACTGGACGACTACCTGCACAAGCTGGAGGAAGCCAAGCGCCGCGACCACCGCGTGCTCGGCAAGCAGCTCGACCTGTTCTCCATCCAGGACTTGGCCGGCCCGGGGCTGATCTTCTGGCATCCCAAGGGCGGCATCATGCGCAAGACCATGGAGGACTGGCTGCGCGACGAGTACCTGAAGCGCGGCTACTCGCTGGTCTTCACCCCGCACGTGGCGCGCGTGGACCTGTGGAAGACCTCGGGGCACGAGGGCTACTACGCCGACAACATGTTTACCCCCATGAAGCTGGACGATGCGGACTACCGCATCAAGCCCATGAACTGCCCGTTCCACATCCTCATTTATAAGGACCAGCTCCGCTCGTACCGCGATCTTCCCGTCCGCTTGGGCGAACTGGGGACGGTCTACCGTTACGAGCGCTCGGGGGTGATGCACGGCCTGATGCGGGTGCGCGGCTTCACCCAGGACGATGCCCACATCTTCTGCACCCCGCAGCAGATCGAGGACGAGATCGTGGGCTGCATGGATTTCGCGCTGGCGGTGCTGAACACCTTCGGCTTCACCGAATACCAGGTCGAGCTTTCCACCTGGGACCCGAAAGACCGCAAGAACTTCCTCGGCAGCGACGAGCAGTGGGAGCTCGCCAACCGCTCGCTCGAGAACGCCTTGAAGCGGTGCAACGTGCAGTACAGGATCATCCCCGGCGAAGCGGCGTTCTACGGGCCGAAAATCGACGTCAAGCTGGTGGACGCGATCGGCCGGCTGTGGCAGCTCTCCACGATTCAGTTCGATTTCAACCTGCCGCAGCGCTTCGACCTCGAGTACGTCGGCGAAGACGGGCAGCGCCACCAGCCGCTCATGGTCCATCGCGCGCTGTGGGGATCAGTGGAGCGCTTCTTCGGCGTGCTGATCGAACACTACGCGGGCGCGTTCCCGCTCTGGCTTGCGCCGGTGCAGGTGGTGGTGGTGCCCATCAGCGAGCGGCACCACGAGTACGCGGAGAAGGTCGGGACGCAGTTGCGCGAAGCCGGCGCGCGCGTCCATGTGGACAGCCGCAACGAGAAGATGAACGCCAAGATCCGCGAGCATGCGCTGCAGAAGCTGCCCTACATCGTGGTTGTTGGGGACAAGGAAGCGCAGGCCGGCACGGTCAACGTCCGCACCCGCGGCAAAGAAAAGACCGAGGACATGCCGGCGGTGGAGTTCGTCGCCAAGGTCTGCAAGCTCATCGCGGAGAAGGCGACCAGCCTCTAGATTGAGCCATTGATTCATTTACTCATTGATCCATTGAAGGACCCTTTGTCATCCCGAGCGCCCTTGGCCGCGACGGATCTTGGTTCTAATGCCCCAATGACTCAATGAATCAATGACTCAATTCATTCAGGGAATGACCTGATGACGGAAGTACCGGTGGCCGAATTTCCGTGGTGTGCCCAGTTCGTAACCATCGCAATCAGCCCGAACGGGATTAGAGTAGCTGTATGCGTCTGGTTAGGCTTGCCTGGCTCTGCATTGTTCTTTTCTTCGTGACCTGGGGATGGATCTTATGGAAGGCGCCAGAGGGCCAAGCGGAGGATCATGCGCAGCCGCCCGCCGATCTCGCCAAGGTCGTGAAGAAGCAGTTCGGCCACTGCTTTGAACTCGCCACCGAACGTTCCGCCATCAAAGTCAACTATCTGCACCCCAAGGAAGGCGGCTTGCCATGGGTGACGTTCCTGACCGCTGACCTGGACGGCGATGGCGTGGAAGACGCCATCATCGTCGCTCGCTGCAAGACGCCGCTCGCCGACGAAGTCACCCACAACTACAAAGTCATCGATCCCTACTACACGAGTTATGGATACGGCAATCCCAAGATCACGGCACAATTCAACGCCGCCGATCCCAACCGCCAGAACCTGGTCCTGGTGATCCATGGGGCCGGAAAAGAGGCCTGGCGTGCGGCCACACCCAAGGCCAAGTTCGTCATCATCAACCTGCCCTTCGACAGCCTCGCACTCACACAGGTTATGCTCCGCAAACGGCAAGTCCCCGCCCTCAGCCTGATCGAGGACGAGCAGCAATTGAGCTCGGCCGTCTTCTGGGACGGCAAAAAGTACCGCTGGTCCGATACCAGCAGCGGGCAGTAGAGCAGTCGTAAGTCGCGAATCGCGAGCCAAGAGCCAGTAGCTAGCCGCTAGTAGCTGCTCCCCCGCCTTCCGTATAATCCCCGCATGACTCTGGAAGAGAAGCTGGAAGAATTGAAGAAACGCGACGGGCTGGCGGAAGCCGGCGGCGGAAAAGAGCGCCACGAGCGCCAGCACAAGGAAGGCAAGATGTCGGCGCGCGAGCGCATCGCCTTCCTGCTCGACGAAGGCACCTTCGAAGAGACCGACAAGCTGCTCACCCACCGCTGCGTCGATTTCGGCATGGAGCAGCAGAAGGTTTACGGCGACGGCTTTGTCACCGGCTACGGACGC
>DASQGF010000128.1:0-3001 GCA_035632755.1 Terriglobales bacterium | reverse complement strand
CGGTTGTGGTCGCTGCCCATGTCGAAGGCGAGCTTGAGCATCTCGTCCCGGGATGAAGGAAAGAACTTCTGTGTACACCAGTCGCGGGCCTTGCGCATTTCCGCTTCGCGACGGAGTTCGTAGAGTTGGAGGACCAGTTGCGCATCGACAACCGTGGGTTTCTTTCCGGGCATACGACCTCCTGGAAATTAGGAATGAGTGTAGAGACGCAGCTTGCCGCGTCTGGTTAGCTGGTAACCTGTGCCACGGGTTGCGCTTCCACCGGCGCCGGACGCGAGTACGTGCAGCGCACCGCCGGCGCCTGCTCCGCGGCATCCTCGCCTTTCTTGCGGCGGCGCGGCTTAGGCTCCTCGTCTTCGCCGGTGCGTTTGTTGTTGGGGCAGACGATTACCGGTCCGGACTTCAAGTTCTTGAGCAGCAGATAGGGACTGCCGCACTCGGGACAGCTTTCCGCGAGCGGCTTGTACGCGGACGTGAACTTGCAATCGGGATAGTTCGAGCAGCCATAGAAGAGGTTCCCGCGGCGGCGGGCCTTCTTCTCCACCAGCTCACCATCCTTGCACTGCGGGCACTTCATCCCGATGTAGTTCTGCTTGATGTACTTGCACTGTGGATATCCGGAGCAGGAGGTGAACTCGCCGTAACGGCCGTGGCGCAGCATCAGGTTGCGTCCACACTTGGGACAGATCTCATCCAGCGGGATGTCCGGCACCTTGCGCCCCTGGTCGAGCCGCCGCGTGGTCTTGCATTCCGGATACCCGGTGCAGGCCATGAACTGTCCGAAGCGTCCGCGCTTGAGCACCATCACACGGCCGCAGTTCTCGCAGTACTCCTCCTGCTGCGTCTCCTGCATGTCGGCCGAGTCCAGGTCGGGCAGGTCGATGGGATTCTCTTTGGTAAAGGTGCAGGAGTTGGGATCGTCCTTGTCGTAGGCGCTGCAGGCGTAAAACGACCCGTGCTTGCCCCACTTGATGACCAGCGGCGAGCCGCAGCGTTCGCACACCTGGTCGGTAGGCTTCTCCATGCGCTTGATGTTCTCCATGTGCTTCTGCGCATAGCGAAGGTCCTTCTCGAACTTCTTGTAGAACTCGGCGAGCGCGTCGGTCCACTTCTCCTTGCCTTCTTCGATTTCGTCCAGCTCTTCTTCGAGGCGCGCCGTGTACTGGAGGTCAAAGATGTCCTTGAAATTGTCGACCAGCAGATCGGTGACCACTAAGCCGATCTCGGTGGGCACAAACTTGCCCCCGATTTTGTTGACGTACTGTCGCTCCTGGATCGTGCTCAGGATGGTGGCATAGGTGGACGGCCGCCCGATGCCACGCTCTTCCAGCTCCTTCACCAGCGAGGCTTCGTTGTAGCGCGGCGGCGGCTCGGTGAAGTGCTGCTCCGGCTTCAGGCCCTTGAGCGTGAGCTTCTGGCCCTGCTCGAGCGCCGGCAGCTTGTGCTTGAGCGCCTCGTCCTCTTCGTCGCGGCCTTCCTTCGATTCCTCGTAGACCTTGAGAAAGCCGTCGAACTTCAGCACCGAACCGGTGACGCGGAACAGGAACGCGTCGCCATTCGATTTGGCGTCGATGTCCACGGACGTCTGGTCGAAGACCGCTTGGTTCATCTGCGAGGCGACGAAACGCTGCCAGATCAGTTTGTAGAGCTTGAACTCGTCCTCTTTCAGATACTGCTTGATGCTGTCGGGCGTGCGCGCCGCCGAGGTGGGACGGATGGCCTCGTGCGCCGCCTGCGCCTCTTTCTTTTCCTTGTAGACGTTGGGCGATTCCGGCAGGTACTGGGGACCGTACTGGCTGCCGATCAGCTCACGCAACTCCGCGATGGCGTCATTCGAGACGCGCGTGGAATCGGTGCGCATGTAGGTGATGAGACCGACCGAGCCTTCGTCGCCCAGCTCCACGCCTTCGTACAGGTGTTGCGCCAGCATCATGGTGCGCTTGACGCTGAAGCGCAGCTTGCGCGAGGAGTCCTGCTGCAGCTTGCTGGTGGTGAACGGCGGAGCCGGGCTGCGACGGCGCTCCCGCTTCTCCACCGAACGGACTGTCCAAGCGGCCTGCTCCAGCGCCGCCCGGATCTTTTCCGCCTCTTCCGCGTTGGGGATCTCGATCTTCTCGTCGCCGCGGCCGATGAAGCGCGCATCGAACGCCGGCGGCTTGGCGGCCGCCAGGTGCGCGTCCATGGTCCAGTATTCTTTCTTCTGGAAGGCCTTGATCTCGCGCTCGCGGTCCACGATCACGCGCAAGGCGACGGTCTGTACGCGTCCGGCGGAGAGCCCGCGCCGCACCTTGTCCCACAGCAGCGGCGAAACCTGATAGCCGACCAGGCGGTCCAGCACGCGGCGGGTCTGCTGCGCGTCCACCAGGTTCTGGTCGATCTCGCGTGGATGCAGGAAGGCCTCCTGCACCGCGCGCTTGGTGATCTCGTTGAAGGTGACGCGATGGAAGGGGATGCCGTTGCCGCTCTTCTTTTTCTTGCGGCCGCCGCCGTTTTCGGAAAGCTCTTCGGCGAGATGGGCGGCGATGGCCTCGCCCTCGCGGTCAGGATCGGGCGCCAGGTACACTGCCGCCGCCATCTTCGCCAGCTTCTTCAGCTTGGCGACCACCTTCTCCTTGCCGGGAATGACCACGTAGTCTGGCTCGAAGTTGTTCTTGATGTCCACGCCCAGGATGCTCTTGGGCAGGTCCTTGACGTGGCCGAGCGAGGCCTCGACTTCGTAGTCCTTCCCCAGGTACTTGTTGATCGTCTTCGCCTTGGCCGGCGATTCGACGATGACCAACGATTTGGCCAACTTCCTCTACCCCCCGTGGATCGCAATCCAAGCTAGCACGATTCCGGCTGAAACCCCAAGTTACTCTCCGGAAGCTTGGCTCTTGGCTCTTAGCTTTTGGCTCTTAGCTTGAAGGGCATCCGAATTCTCGATGCTCTGCAGAAGCGAGGTCAGCATGCGGCAGACACAGGTAAGCCGAACGTGCAATTCCTGATAATCAGATGCGCCAAG
>DASQGF010000127.1:0-5258 GCA_035632755.1 Terriglobales bacterium | reverse complement strand
CAACGGTCAATTTTATTTTCTCGGTCAGTGTTGCCGAAATGTGCTCCTGTCTCATTCACCTGAGGAAAACTCCGCTGGCGAAAGAGAAAAATCTGGGGGAAGACGACATCCGCTGATCCTTCCAATTAATAGAATTAATAGAAGGAGAGGGTGCCGCGCATGCGGGCGTGGCGCAGCGTCACCGACAGCAGGCCGAGACTGGCAGGAAGAAGAACCACGGCATACACGGCCAGGACGGAGATGAGCTTCGACATTTCGGCCAGGGATGCGCCGCGGAGCAGGGCGGCGCGCAGGCCATCGAGAGAATAGGTGAGCGGGATAAGCCAGGAGATCCGCTGCACCCAACCCGGGAGCGCACTCACCGGGAACAGCGTGCCGGAAGTGAGCCAGATCACCGATCCGACCAGCCACACCACCGAGGAACCCTTCTGGGTGGCGACCTGGAACGCGGCAGCGATCACGCCGAACGCCACCGCCACCAGAAGCGACAGCAGGAAAACCACCACCGCAGCCGGCAGGTTGGGATGCTCCAGCGGGACCCCGAAGAGCAGAAAGCCGGCGACGAAGTACAGGCAGAAATCAAAGATGCGGCTGCCGAAAGCGGAGATGGCGGTCAGCAGGATGATCACCGGGCCGGGAGTGGAAGTGGTCATCAGCACTTCCATGGTGCCGCTCCACTGGGCTTCGCGGACAGAATCGATGAACGCGTTGGCGCCCATGAACAGGAAGCCGTACAAGCTGGTCCCGACCAGGAGAAATGGGAAGTAGCCGACGCCGTCGGGGCGATAACCGGGGCCAACCGCGCGCGCCAGGAAGTAGAAGCCGGCGATCTCGGCAAGGACGCCGAGGATGTGGGTCCAAAAGCCGGCGCGATAGCGCAGGGCGGTGAGCAGGTCGCGGCGCGCGATCACCAGCACCTTGTCCGCCAGACGCAACAGACTCACGACGCACTCCGCGGCAACAGGTCTTCGGTTTCCATCTCGGGCTCGACTTCGTGCAGGTAGAACTGCTGCAGTTCCTCGACCGAAGTTTCGTGGCCCAACCGGCGGTGACCCACCACCCGCCCGCGGCGCAGGACGGTGACGGCCGCGCCCACGGCCACGGCCTCCTGGAGGTTGTGCGTGGCGAGCAGGACCGTGGTGCCGGACCCGGCGGTGCGGCGCAACAGTTGCCACAACCGGGTAGCGGCCCCCAGGTCGATGCTGCGCGTGGGCTCGTCGAGCAGCAGGATGGACGGCCGCTTCAACAGAGCGCGGGCGATGGCCAGCCGCTGATACATGCCGGTGGAGAACTTCTGCACCAGCATGTCTCCTGATTCAATGAGACCGGTCTCATCGAGAACGCGTTCGATGGCGGCGGCGCGGTCGGAGCGCCCCAGGTCGTTCAGCGTGGCAAAAAAATTCAGATTCTCCCGTGCCGTGAGCCGCGGGAAAAAGGAGCGTTCCGAGGCGATGGCGAACCCGACTCGGCTGCGCACCTCGTGCGCTGCGGTGCGCGTATCGTTGCCTTCGACCTGGATGCGGCCGCGATCCGGAAGCAGCATGGTGGAGACCAGCTTGAGCAGCGTGGTCTTGCCGCTGCCGTTGGGTCCGAGCAGCACCAGGATCTCGCCTGCGGCGGCGGCTAGCGATACCTCGGAGAGCGCGCGGGTCTCGCCCGGCGCTTCCCGCCCCATCCAGTTGAACAGCGCGGGACGATGGCGAAAAACCTTCGTGACCGCTTCGACGAGGATGGCGCTCACCGGCATTGCCCCACCATTCGCATCATGATCGGTCGGCCGCATTCCCGCTGCTGCCGGATGCGGGGGCCGCGACCGTGCCGAACACGCGCCGCCCTGCCGACCGCATCGTCCGGCTCAGCAACCGCAGCGGGCGGATCCCAAAGTACAGCGGGGCCAGCGCGGGCGGCAGTGGCAGCAGGGCCCAGTCCTGAGGGTTGGGGGTGAGGCCGAGCCGAGCGACATAGCGGAAGCGGTCGCGCCAGCGTTCCCGGCCGCGCAGGCTGAACCAGTGGTCGGAAAAACTCGGGACACTGCGAACTTCGCAAGCCAGGTTCCGCTCGACCACGCGACAGAGTGAGGCGATGGCCGGATCCGAAGTGACCAACTGCGCTACTGGGCCCGGCAGTTGGACGCTCAGGAGTTCTGCCGCCAGAGCGAGGGCGAGGAACAACAGCCGTTCGATCCCCAAAGCGCGCGCACTGCGCAATATGGAGTCCCAATCCAAGTCGGGATGTTTGTGCAGGAGCTGCGCGATGTCGGCGATCCAGACCAGCGACTCCCATTTGTGCTTGGCTCCATGTACCGAGAGGACGAGCAGCAGGGCCTCGGGCGCGAGTGCCGGCACGTCCCGAGAACCCAGAGAGGCTCGAACCGCGGTCCGCCAGAACCAATCGAAGTCAAAATCCACCGAAAAATAGCGTGGAACGATGCGCCACTGGAGTTCGACCAGCGCCGCGCTGGTGCTGCGGCGGAACATCTGTTCGGAAGCCAACGCCAGATGCGCCGACCGGCGCGCGGGCGGCACAGGAGCATCGGCAGCATAACCCAGGGTCTCGAGCGCTTCCGTGGCGCGTTGAACATCGCCGATGCGAACCAGCAGATCGAGATCGGAGAAACTCCGCAGAGCGATATCGCCATAGAGCGACTGGGCCAGGCTCGGGCCCTTGTAGGGCAACACCGAGATCCCGTGCTCCGAGAAGCCGTCGAGCAGGCGCATGAGTTCGGCGGTGAGAAAAAGGCTTCGGCGAGCGCTCTGGCGGAACAGGGATTCCATGGTCTCGCGGACTGGCTCCGGAACACTGGAAAGCTGCCCCAGCGCACGGTGAACCAGCGGCAGCACCGAGTGGCGCTGCGCCACCTGCAACAACCAACCCCAGTCGAGGTCGGGTGAGACGAGTTCGGGCGGAAGCGTCCCGTTTTGCGAACGCAGGCAGCCCAGCAGCAGCCGGAACTCCGGCCTGCGCAGTGTGCTTGCCTGAGCGTTAGCCCCGTCTGAAGACACGCTTGAAGTCGCCTGCAAGGTTCTCGTGCTCCGATAATAACCCCGGAAGCGATTTCATCCTATCGGATCGTGAGAGGCGAACCTGGAGGACAGAGTCAAAGCAGGTCGGCGGCTTCCCTGCTGAGATGCGGATTTTGTTCCTGCTCGGCGGGAAGAAGGCCGGTGGGATAGCTGCCGCCGTTGTACTCCGCCATGCGGTTTTTCCACTTCAGGAATTCGGTGATGGTCTGCGGCTCGATCCGGACCTCCACCCGGCGCAGGCTCGCCAGCAGCAGGTTCATTTCGTAGAGCAGTCCAGCAGGGGTCCGCTGATTATGACGGCTGGCCTTCACCGCAACGTGCAGCTTCCCTGCCCTTGATTCCAGAAGTCCCCAGTAACGCGGCAGTTCTTCGGCGGAAAGCAGGCGGGCAGGGGTCAGGTACCAGCGCTCGCATCCCAGGCCCAGTTCGGAGTTCTGGCGGAAAGGCTTGGCGCGATCGGCAAGGAAGTCGGCGCGCGACAGCTTGCACTCCACCACCACGGAGCGGCATGCGCCCTTCCATCCGATGGCGTCCGGCACTTCGCCGCTGACACAGGCCTGCTCGGAAAGCACAATGCCGCAGCTATATCGGCGCAGCCACTCCACCGCCTTCGAGACAAGCTGGGCGTGGGTCATGGGACTTTCCCTTGTAGCCCAGTCCCGGCCGGCAAGCTAGTGCCTCGGCGCATTCCGCCAGGCGCATCAGATCGCGATGTACAATGAACAGCGTCTAGCGCATCAACCCGCGAGCGAATCTGAGTCCCTGAGGATGCCGCGTGCACAGCCACACAGCCGAGAAATGCTCCGCCGGAACAGAGGCGGAGACCATCGTGTGCTCACCATGCCTCCCGTCGTGCTGACGGTCGGGCATTCCACGCATCCGATCGAAGAGTTCGTCCATCTGCTGGATGCGCACGGGGTGAAGCGGCTGGTGGACGTCCGCACGGTGCCGCGTTCCCGTCACAACCCGCAATTCGACAAAGACTCGCTGCCGCAGGCGCTCGAGCGCGCGGGAATCGCATACACGCACATGCCGAGCCTGGGCGGACTTCGGCGCCCGCGCAAGGATTCCATCAACCTGGGATGGAGGAACGCCGGTTTCCGCGGCTTTGCCGATCACATGCGAACCCCGGAATTCGAGAGCGCCTTGAATAACCTGATCGCAATGGCGGAGAAAGAGCGCGTTGCAATCATGTGCGCCGAGGCAGTGCCGTGGCGCTGCCATCGCTCGCTGATCGCCGACGCCTTGCTGGCACGCGGCGTGCGCGTGGAAGAGATCTCCAGCCTGACGCGGACCCAGCCGCACAAGCTGACGCCGTTCGCGCAGGTTTTCGGGACCGAGGTGACCTACCCGGGGCTGCCGTTCGCCGAGCCGGTGAGCGAGGAGAGGTCGAGCTGAACGCTGGCATCCCACGTTTCACGTGGCCTTACTTAAATCAATACACTTTCAACCAGGCGAGCGGGCGTACAATACTTCCCTTTTACGCGCATGAAAGGAAATTCCGATGAAACGCTTCGGTTCTCTGAGTCGATGCAGCCTAGGTCTGATATTGGCACTCCTCATCGCTACGCCAGCATCCGCCGAGTCATCGAAGATCATCACTGAAAGCTACTACGTTGCCTCCCACGATCCCGGCATTCAGCTATATGTTCGAAACAAGCATCCTGAGGGCATTACGCTGTTCAGCCCTGATCGGATCCTGCTTTTCGTCCACGGCGCCACCTACCCATCCGAGGCCGTCTTCGATTTGCCTGTCGGGGGATTCTCCTGGATGGACTACATTGCACAACGGGGATGGGACGTATACCTCATGGACGTGCGGGGATACGGGCGCTCCACGCGGCCACCAGAGATGAATCAACCGCCCACTGCAAATCCACCGGTCGTCAATACCGACATTGCAGTCAAGGATTTCGCGACGGTTGTGGATCACATACTGGTTCGGCGAAGCGTCCCCCGGATCAATGTGATGGGTTGGTCCTGGGGCACGGTGATCGTCGGCGCCTATACGGCGCAGAACAACGATAAAGTAGAACGACTCATTCTTTACGCACCCATATGGTTGCGTCAGACGCCTTCCCTTATCCAAGGTGAGGGCGCGTATCGGTCCGTGACCATGGAGACTGCACGGCAGAGGTGGTTGCAGGGGGTACCAGCCGACAAACAAAAAGAACTTATTCCCGACGGCTGGTTTGAAGCGTGGTGGAAGGCCTTACTCGAATCTGATCCGGTTGG
>DASQGF010000126.1:0-13227 GCA_035632755.1 Terriglobales bacterium | reverse complement strand
ATGAGCGAGCGCAGCCGCTCTTCCGGGGGCGCAAACTTGCGGCTCATGATCAGGAAGACGCTGTAGGTGATGCCGCTGGCGTAGCGGTCGGGATTCCGCTCCCACTGCCGTATCTGTTCCAGGTCGAGCAGCCGCCCATCGATTTCGTGCAGCAACAGCTCGCGGTCGGACTGCTGCTCGGCCGTGAGCCCGCTCGCTCTGAATCCTTCGATCTTCCCCCGCACCTGCTTCAGCGACTTGATCTCGGCCTCCACTCCGGCGCGCGAATAGTCTTCCAGTTGCGTGTCGTAGCGATGGAATCCAGCTGACGTGCCGGCGGTGGGGTGAAAGGGGAAGTAGTAGTCGTCGAAGTATTGATCCACCAGCCGGTCCCACCCGCTTGGGGCGGCTTGCTCTTCCGCTGGTGCTGACTTCTGCGCCATGATTCGACTACTGCTGCAAATAAAAACCAACAGGCACAACAAGAGGCCGCAAAAGGGACGCTTCATCGCCACCTCGCGAACCGAGACAACTTACCATAACGGCCACTCGAAACTTGACACTAGAAACTTGAAACTGGTTTCTGCTCGCCGGTCAACTCTTCCAGCAGCCGCTTCAGCCGCTCCAGCACCTCTTCTGCCTGGGTCGCCTTGAGAGAGAACTTCAGCACGCCCGAGGGCGAGAACTGCGCCCCGGCCTGTCCGGCGACGAACTGTGCCAGCTTTTCCGGATCGACGCTCGCCTCCTGGGTGAAGCGGATGCTCACCTGGTCGCGACGGCGGTCGATGGCCGCCACTCCCAGCCACTGGCACGCCAGCTTGAGCCGCGCATACTCCAGCAGGTTGCGCACCGCCGCCGGCGGCTCGCCATAGCGGTCTTCGAGCTCCTCGCGCACATCGTTAAGCTGCGCTTCGCTGTCCACGCCAGCCACCCGCTTGTACATCCTGAGGCGCTGGTTCTCTTCCGCGATGTATTCCGCCGGGATGCGAATGTTGATGCCGAGGTTGAGCTGGACCGCGACTTCCTCCCGCGCCACCTCGCCTTTCATCTCGCGCACGGTGCGGTCGAGCATGCTGGTGTAGAGCTCGAAGCCGACGGAGTTGATGTGCCCGCTCTGCTGCCCGCCCAGCAGGTTCCCGGCGCCGCGCAGCTCGAGGTCGAGCGCGGCGATCTTGAACCCGGCGCCCAGGTCGGAAAACTCCTTAAGCGCGGCCAGGCGGCGGCGCGCCAGCGGCGTCAGCTCGGCCTCGGCGGGAACCAGCAGGTAGGCGTACGCGCGCCGGTTCGAGCGCCCCACGCGTCCGCGCAACTGGTAGAGCTCGGAGAGCCCGTGCCGGTCGGCGCGGTTGATGATGATGGTGTTGCACAGCGGAATATCGAGCCCGTTCTCGATGATGGTGGTCGCCACCAGCACGTCGGCTTCGTGCCGGATGAACTTCAGCATCACCTTCTCCAGCTCCGCCTCCGACATCTGCCCGTGCCCGACGGTCACCCGCGCCCGCGGCGCCAGCTCCTGCACCTTGGCCGCGATCTCGTAGATCGATTCCACGCGGTTGTGGACGAAGTACGCCTGCCCGCCACGCTCCAGCTCGTGCGCGATGGCGGTCTTGATGAGCTTCTCGTCGAACGCAGCGACCACCGTCTGGATGGCGATGCGGTCTTTCGGTGGCGTCTCGATCACGCTCATGTCGCGCAGCCCGGTCAGCGACATGTGCAGCGTCCGCGGGATGGGCGTGGCCGACATGGTCAGCACGTCCACCTCTTTCTTCTGCTTCTTCAGCCGCTCCTTGTGGCGCACCCCGTAGCGCTGTTCTTCATCCACCACCACCAGCCCGAGGTCGGAGAACTTGATGTCCTTCGAGAGCAGGCGGTGCGTGCCGATCAGGATGTCCACCTGCCCGGCCTCCACTTTCTGCAGGATCTCCCTCTGCTGCCTGGCCGTGCGGAAGCGGCTCAGCATCTCGGTGCGGATGGGATACGCCGCAAAACGCTGCTTGAAGGTTTCGAAGTGCTGGAAGACGAGCACGGTCGTAGGCGCCAGCACCGCCACCTGCTTGTTGTCGTTCACGGTCTTGAAGGCCGCGCGCATGGCGACCTCGGTCTTGCCGTAGCCGACGTCTCCGACCAGCAGCCGATCCATGGGCGTCGGCGCCTCCATGTCGCGCTTCACGTCCACGATGGCCTCTTCCTGGTCCTCCGTCTCCTGGTGCTCGAAGGCGTCTTCGAATTCGCGCTGCCAGTCGGTGTCGCGCGGGAAGGCGTGCCCCTCGGCCAGGCGGCGCTCGGCGTAGAGCTTCAGCAGTTCCTCCGCCATGTCCTGCATGGCCTTCTTGACCCGCGCCTTGGTGCGCGCCCAGGCCGTGCTTCCCAGGTGGCTGAGCGCCGGCTTTTGCCCTTCGGCCGAGCGGTACTTCTGTACCAGGTCGAGGCGGGTGAGCGGGACGTAGAGCCGCGCTCCCTCGGCGTACTCCAGGATCATGAACTCGCCTGCGGTATCGCCTTGCGTGATCTCCTTCAGCCCTTGATATTGGCCGATGCCGTGCTCCACGTGCACCACGTAGTCGCCCACTTGGAGGTCGCGGAAGTCGGAGAGGAAGGCCGAAACCTTGGACCGGCTGCGCAGCGGACGGGTGAGCACGGCCTCGGACTCGTCGAACAGGTCGCGCGCCCCGAAGATGACCAGGGCGGCCTCCGGCAGGGCGATGCCGTCGGGGATATTGGCTCTTACTACTATTGTAGTTGAAATGTCCTGGGCGAAGTAGGCAGTCTCGTCCAGGTAGCTCTCTCCGCCCGGGGTGGGTGTCCGGCTGCCCAGGCGAAAGGGAACGTTGTATTCCGTGAAGACGTCCGCCAGACGCTCGACTTCGCCCATCGTGGGCACGGCGAAGATCACCCGTTTGCCCTCCGCCGCGAGGCGCTGGACCTCCTCCACCATGGCCGGCATGGAGCCGTGAAAGCGGGTGGTTGGCTGGGACATAAACGACATATGTAGTATTTGGTCGACTCCCGTGCCGGCCTCGATCCCGAGGTGCTCCAGGCTGCCCCCGGGCAGGTTGGCCAGCAGGTTTTCGACCTCCTGCGGGGGGAAGTAGAGGTCCTCGGGCCGGACCAGCCGTCCAATCCCGGCGCGCTCGTGCCCTTCCCGGACACGCTCCCACCAGTGTTCGATCTCCCGGGCGATATCCTGCGGTTCATCCACCAGGACCGCCGCCTTGGGCAGCAGATCAAATACCGATTCTCTGGGTGCCCCACCCTTCCTGGTTTTGGAAGGGTGGGGAATTTGACCGGCCACGGGAGCGTAGAACTCCCATCCCGGAAAGACCGACACGCCGCCTGCCGCCACCGCCTGAGCCACCGCCGCTCCCGTTCCGCTGATGCGCGCCCCTGAAAGCCGCGCATGGATGGCGCCGAGGATCTCCTCCGTCACCGGCGTCTCCGCCAGCGGCAACAGCACCACTTCCTCGACGGGATTGGACGAGCGCTGGCTGGCCGGGTCGAACTTGCGCATGGACTCGACCTCGTCTCCGAAGAACTCGATGCGCACCGGGCGGTCCATCTCCGGCGAATAGACATCCAGGATGCCGCCACGCAGGGCGAACTGCCCCGGCATTTCGACCACATCCACCGCGGCGTAGCCAACGGTATTCAGGTGCCCGACCAGCCGCTCGACATCGATAGTCTCGCCGCGCCGTATCACCCGTGCCAGCTCGGCGTAGAAGCTGGCCTCGCGCATGCGCATCAGCGCGGCGCAAGCGGGCATGATGACGATGGAAGCGGCGCCGGTCGCGATCTTCCACAGCGCCGTGGCCCGTTCTTCCTGGATCTCGGGGTGGGGCGAGAGGTTCTCGAACGGCAAGACGTCGAAGCAGGGGAGTTTCACCACGGAGCCGGGGGTCGGTCCGCCAGTCAGGTCGCAGAAGGCCTCGACGACCGGCAGCATCTCTTCCGCCGCGCGGTTGTCGCGCACCAGCACGATGAGCGGCCGCGATGCCAGCCGCGCCAGCATCGCCACATACAGAGATTTGGCCGTGGGAGTGAGTCCGGAGACACGAATCCGCCCCGCGCCGGATTTTAGGTGGGTAGCCGCACGCGCCAGGGCTTCTATCTCTTCCACGTCCGCAAAGAGTTCGCGGACGAACGGCAGGACCATGGAGAGTTGATTGTAGCAGTTGTCCGCGCCGGGGGAGTGCACCGAAGGCAAAGCGGGACTCGCCCCGAGAATTTTGCTGCGACAGAGGGTGTACCCAGCGATATGATTTGCGGCATGAACTCACGTCTGCCGTGTAGGTGAACGGATGAAGGAATGTGGCACGTGCGGCATTCTAAACAACGATGGGAATCCAAGTTGCCATTCCTGTCACGCGCCCTTCGCGGATAGCCCATCGTCCCCGCCTCCAACGACCTCCCGTGTGACTCCTCCGACGAACTCAAGGGTCCAGGCGCGGCCACAAAGTACGCCACATGTCGCGGTAGGCTTCGCCATCGTGGGAAGTATAGCCGCGGTGGTTGTTCTTCTGGTGATATTTGCCAAGGTCGCCTTCTATCACTTTCTTGCGCGAGCCAGTCTGGGTCTTCTCCTTGCGGGTTTGGTTAGCCTTTTGGTTCCATTGAAGTTTATTGGGATTAGAAACCGCAAGGCAGGCTTCGTGCTCGTCATTCTGGGATTTGTGCTATTTGCAGTCTTGGAGAAGAATCTTCCTGCACAGGAACAAGCGAAGCTCGCTGCCGAGCGGCAGCAGCGTAAGGACGCGGATGCGCGGGGAGAAGCCGAGAAAAAGCAAGAACTGGAAAGGCAACGACAGGCGGCCACACAGGCTGAACAAAAAAGCAAGCAACCAGACAACGCTGCCCTCATTGCCGCTGCCCTAAACGACCAATTCCAACAACGGGGCGCCGACATCAAGGTCTACGGTTTTGACAATGTCTTGGTTTTCGACTGCACTAAAGCTCTCGACCCACGGAGTGCGTGCTACGTGCTATACAAGGGCTATCCCCAAAGCGATGAACTGAAAGTCTTACGCATGATGGGAGTCCGCAAGATTCATTACCAGACCGAAGGCGGCGTGTTCAGCGGGTACGCTTGGACAAAGGACATACAATAGATGTGGATCGCTCAGGAAGGGGAGTCGGAATGAATCACAATCACGCGACGATTCGCGGGCTCATGGCTGAAGAAAAGGGAAAAGCGGACGTTTTTGAGCGAATGCCGGCGAAGTTCAGGAAGGGTTCTTTGCGGTTGACTTCCATGCCTGAAGACAGCGACGACCAAGAGCTTCTGGCCGTCTACTATGAGCAACTCGCCATCCGCACACGTGCTCACATACGCCAACTCGAAAAGCTGCTCAGGTCGTAATCCTCGTCTTGCCCGCGGGCAGCGACTCGGTTTCTAGAGTCTTCAGATCCATGATCTCCGAGGCGTGCTGGATGTCGATCCCGACCACCCGCCCGTCGGAATCGAAATCGACCACCAAGCCGTCGGCAATTTCGCGAGAATCGGCACTCGGCCTGGCGTTCAGGTCGATGTAGAGCGAGTCGGTGTCTGGGTAGTAATGCAGCTTCACGCGCTACTCTTATTCAAACATTTTATCGCGATCCTCGGGCCGCGCTTGCAACGTCTCCTCTACGACGCCGTCCCGAACACGCGGTCGAACAGCGCCCAGAAGATGGCGTAGTCGTGATCCGGACGGTCGTGGTGGGCCATGTGCCGCGTACGGGCGCGGTCGAGCCACGCCGGCAGCCACCCGCCCATGTGGAAGCGCCAGTGGATCTCTTCCGTGAGCAGGAAGTACAGGCTGAAGCTCACCAACACGCCGGGCGCGAAGCCCGCGTGAAGAAGCCAATCGGCCACGACTACCGGCGCGCCGTTGCCGACGAACATCATGACCACGAAGATCGCCTTCCCGCCCAGGTTCACGTGGAGCGGTTCGTGGGGCATCCCAACCGAGGCATGGTGCAGCAGGTGGCCTTCGAAGGCGTAGGTGCCGGGCACGTGCAGAATCCAGCGATGCAGGGCGTATTCGAAGAAGTTGGCCCAGATAAAACCGGCAGCCAGCCCGAACAGCCACATCATCGGACGGGGCGGACGCAGGAACACCAACAGCGCAGCCGGCCCGCAGCCGCACAACAGGGCGACGATCGCATTGCGGATGTTGACGGCGCGCCCCAGTTCGAGTGCGGCGGAATCGATGACAGGTTCGGCGGACATTCTCATCCCCTTAATGAGATGCGGAGGAAATGGCGGTTGCGCGTATCTTAACTCTTTTCCGCCTGCAGCCCCTGCGCGGCAAGTGACGGCGGTAACCCGGACGGGCTGCTATAGTAATCGGTTCCTATGCAACCCGCAGCTACTCGCAAGCTCGATCGCTCGCGCCAGCTCCAGCAGCGCGCGGAAAAGCTCTTCCCCGGGGGCGTGAATTCGCCGGTGCGGGCGTTTCGCGCGGTGGGCGGCGATCCACCGTTCATCGTCAAGGGACGCGGTGCGCGCATGTGGGACGCCGACGGCAACGAATACATCGACTACGTCGGCTCCTGGGGACCGCTGATCCTGGGCCACGCCGCGCCAGAGGTGGTGGAGGCCATCGAGCGCGCCAACCGCGACGGCGCGAGCTTCGGTGCCTCCACGCCGCGCGAAGCCGACCTCGCCGAAGCCGTGCTCGAGGCCTTTCCGGCGATGGAGAAGCTGCGCTTTGTCAGCTCGGGGACGGAGGCCACCATGTCGGCCATCCGGCTGGCGCGCGCCGTGACCGGGCGCAAGTACGTCATCAAGTTCGAGGGCTGCTACCACGGGCACACCGACGCGCTGCTGGTGAAGGCCGGCTCCGGCGTCGCGACCTTCGGCATCCCGGGCTCGGCAGGCGTGCCCGAGGAGTTCGTGCAGTTCACGCTCGCGCTGCCCTACAACAACATCGACCGGGTGAACGACGCGTTCAAGCGGCTCAAGGGCGAGATCGCGTGCGTGATCGTCGAGCCGGTGGTGGGCAACATGGGATGCGTGCCGCCGGCACCGCAGTTCCTAGACGGCCTGCGCTACCTGACCTCGCGCGAGGACGCGCTGCTGATCTTCGATGAGGTGATGACCGGGTTTCGCGTGGCCTTCGGCGGCGCACAGGAACTCTACGGCACGCGTCCGGACCTGACCACGCTGGGAAAGATCATCGGCGGCGGCCTGCCGGTGGGCGCTTACGGCGGCCCCGCCGAGTTCATGGACCAGGTGTCGCCGCTCGGCCCCGTTTACCAGGCGGGAACGCTCTCGGGGAATCCGCTGGCGATGGCTGCGGGCCTGGCCACGATCCGCCACCTGCGAGACAACCGCGAACTCTACGGGCGTCTCGATCGCGCTGCGGCCACGCTGGTGGACATGGTCTCGGATGCCGCGCATCAGGCCGGAATCGCGGTGACCGCCAACCGCGTCGGGTCGATGTTCACCTGGTTCTTCACCGATCAGCCGGTCACGGATTGGGAGTCGGCGGCGAAGTCGGACACGGCGCTCTTCGGAAAATTTCACCGTGCCATGCTGGAGGAAGGCATCTGGCTTCCGCCCTCGCAGTTCGAAGCCGCCTTCCTCTCCGCCGCTCACTCAATGGACGACATCAGCCAGACGGTCGTGGCAGCGCGGAAAGCCTTCGCCGCTCTGAAGGCGTAAATCCACCACGGAGACACGGAGGCGCGGAGAATTGCGGGACTCTGTGTCTCCGTGCCTCCGTGGTGGATGTTAGCTAGCTACGGCCTTCATCATCGCGGTCACGCTCACGAACTCATATCCCTGGTCCTTGCAGCGGCGGATAAGCCGGTCGGTGGCTTCGACCGTCCGCGCGCGGTCGGCCCCCATGCGAACGTGGCCGCCGTCGTGCATGAGGATCACGTCCCCACCGCGGATGCGCTCGGCCACGCGCCGCTCGATGCCATCCGCGGAGTGAATTTTCCAGTCGTTGGAGCTGACGGTCCACATCACCGGCTCGAGTCCCAGCTTGCGGCCGACGCCCAGCACATGCGGCAAGCGGGCACCGAACGGCGGACGCCACAGCTTCGAATGCTCGCCGAGCGTCTCCATCAGGATCTTTCCGCACTGCTCGAGTTCGCTGCGCACCCGCGCCGCTGAGCAGAAGATCAGGTTGGGATGGTTGAAGGTGTGATTGCCGATCGCGTGCCCGGCGCGCGCCACCTCGCAGGCGATCTCCGGCTTCGCGGCGACAAACCGGCCGATCAGGAAGAACGTGGCTTTGACGTCATGCCGCGCCAGCACTTCCAGCAGGCGAAACGTGTGGGGATCGTTGGGACCGTCGTCGTAGGTCAGCGCGAGCTGCCGTGACCCGCGTCCCGCGCCCAGATATGTCCGGCCATAGAGCTGTGACCGCGGAGCGTAGCAGGCATAGCCCGCGTAGCTGAGGGCAGCAGCGCCGATGAGGAATCCGGCCATCGCGCCTATTTCACCACAGAGACACGGAGACACGGAGGCCATTTAATCATCGGGTGATCGGGTCATCGGGTGACCAGCGAGGGAACTCTGGTTTTTGGATCACCCAATCACCCGATCAGCGATGACCCGATCCCTTCATTTCTGTTTACTCAACTCGCAATTGCACGCGGCGCTCACCCGATATATGCTCGCGCTATTGGGTCATGGCCAACTTTTTCGAACTCCCCCGCTACATCGCAATCGAGGGCCCCATCCGGGTGGGCAAGACGACGCTGGCCAACATCATCGCCGAGCGCTTGCACGCGCAGCGCGTGCTCGAGCCCGAGGACAACGCCTTCCTGCGCGCCTTCTACGAGGGTGAGCGCGGTGCGGCCTTTCAGACACAGTTCTCCTTCCTGGTCGAGCGCTACCAGCAGTTGCGGGCGCTTGAAGCCGGCCCCAACTCCAACAAGACCATCATCGCGGACTACATCTTCGAGAAGGACAAGATCTTCGCCTGCGTCAACCTGAGCGACGCCGAGCTGGCCGTCTACAACCGCTATTTCGACATCTTTCGCGAACAGGTGCCCACGCCCGACCTGGTCATTTATCTGCAGGCCACGCCCGAGGTGCTGAAGAAACGCCTGCGGAAGAAGAAGGCCGCGAGCGAAGCCGCCATCCATGAGGACTATATCGGCGAGGTGGTGAAGGCCTACGAACACTTCTTCTTTCACTACAGCGCGTCCGACCTGCTGGTGATCAACACCTCGGACATCGACTTCGTCGAGCGCCACGAAGACCTGCAGCAACTCCTGCGCCGGCTGACCGAACCCATCAAGGGCACGCAATACTTCCTGCCGCTGGGCGCGGCTGAAGGCCAGGGAGTAGGTAGGAGCGAGTAGGGAGTAGCAAAACCGAACCGGCCCCTACTCCCTGCCACCTACTCCCTCGTACCTCCCTTTTTCCTTGCTTCTCGCCCCATCCCCAAGGCATCCTATAAGCCGTAACAGGCTGTATCCGCCGATGCGCGGAGCGGCACTGGAGGTCCCGTGAGCGTTACCTCGATCAATTCCTGTCCCAGAATCACCACCAGCACACTCCTTGAAAAGAAGCAGCGGCGGGAGCCGATCACGTCTCTCACCGCCTACGACTACCCCAGCGCGCGCCTGGTGGACGAAGCCGGCATCGACGTGATCCTGGTCGGCGATTCGCTGGCCATGGTCATGCTCGGCTACGACAGCACCATGCCGGTCACCATGGACGAGATGCTGCACCACGTGCGCGCCGCGCGCCGGGGCGTCAAGCGCGGCATGCTGGTCGCCGACATGCCTTACGGCTCTTACCAGGTCAGCAACGAGGAGGGTTTGCGCAACGCCGCGCGTTTCGTGAAGGAAGGCGGCGTGGAAGCCGTCAAGCTGGAGGGCGGCGAGAAGCGCGTGGAGTTCATCCATCGCCTGCTCGACGCCGAGATCCCCGTCTTCGGCCACATCGGCCTCACACCGCAATCGGTGCACACCATGGGCGGATACAAGGTGCAGGGCAAGACGCTCAGCGCCATTGAACAGCTCATGCGCGACGCAGTAGCCATCGACCGCGCCGGCGTCTGCGGTATGTACCTGGAAGGCATCCCGCGCGAGGTCGCGGCCATGATCACCGCTGAGGTCAAGGCGCCGACCATCGGCATCGGCGCCGGCCCGGACTGCGACGGCCAGGTGCTGGTGCTGCACGACATTCTTAACCTGACGTTCGCGCCGCCGGCGAAGTTCGTTCGCCGCTACGGTGATGCCGCTGCGGTGATCTCGAACGCGGTGAAGGCGTTCAAGCACGATGTCGAGAGCGGCGCGTATCCCGCGGACGAGGAGTCATACCACCTGCCGAAGGAAGCGCGCTCGACCATCGAGACCGTTGTGGAGCGCAAGCACGCGGTCGGGAGTCGCCGGGAACTGGTCTAGCCGAAGCTCACGTCATGACGGCCTACATGGGTGCCTCGTTCCAGGTGGCCCGCGCCACGCGCCAGTATCCATCCTCTTCGCGCTTGAGGATGCGCACGGCGTGGACAGCGCCGCCGATCTCGCCGCCCGTCGGCGGCTTCATGCGAAAGCTGACCGTGCCCCACTGGTAGGCGTAGTCGCCCACCACCATCACTTCGTTCCATTCTTCGTCATACGCGAGCATGTCGTAATTCGCATACTGCTGTTTCTTCTCTTCCAAGAAATGCCGGAGCGCAGCCTTGCCCACAATCGGCTCGTGACGCGGCGGAAGCAGCACAGCGTCATCGGTCCAGAGATCGAGCAGCGCGTTCACGTCGAATGCCATGCTGGCCGCGATGTCGCTTTTCTGAAGCGCCGCGATGCCTTCCCGGTCCTGCGCCTCCGTCGCCGGGGCCTGAAGTGGCTTCTGCGCCGGGCGCTTCTGCGACCCGAGCTGCGGCGCGCTGGCCAGAAGCAGGATTAGGGATGCAGCCGAAAGGAATGAACGCGAGAAACGCATCGCCGTACCTCCGCATCACGAAAGGAGAACGCAGCCGACATTGTACCCGCCGCCTGCCCGCCCCAACTCGCGCCAAAAATGCTACATTCGTAGGCAATGTCCGCCCCAGAATCCCGCTTTGTGAGGGCCTGCCGAGGACTGCCGGTGGACCGCACGCCCATGTGGTTCATGCGCCAGGCCGGACGCTACATGGCCGAATATCGCGCCGTGCGCCAGCATCACTCGCTGGTCGAGATCTGCAAGAAGCCGACGCTCGCGGCCGAAGTCACCATCACCGCCGCCGAGCGGTTGAGAGTGGACGCCGCCATCATCTTTGCCGACCTGCTGCTGCCGCTTGAGGTCATGGGCTTGCCCTTCCACTTCGCCGCCGGCGAGGGACCGGTTATCGAGAAGCCGCTGCGTGACGCGGCAGACGTGAAGGAGTTGCGCACCGACCGCGCCGGCCAGTTGGGATACGTGGCCGAAGCCATCCGCCAGGTGGTGAAGCATTTCGGCGACAAGTTGCCGGTGATCGGCTTCTGCGGCGCGCCCTTCACCCTCGCTAGCTACATGATCGAGGGCGGCAGTTCGCGCAGCTACACCAACACCAAACGCCTGATGTACCGCCAACCCACGGTTTGGGACGAGCTGATGTCGAAGCTGGTGGCGGTGCTGGCGGAGTACAGCGTCGAGCAGGTGCGTGCCGGCGCCGACGCTTTTCAGGTGTTCGATAGCTGGGTCGGCTGCCTGAGCGTGCAGGACTATTGCAGCTACGTGCTGCCGCACGTCACCGGGCTGGTCGAACGCCTGCGGCAGACCGGCGTGCCCGTCATCTATTTCGGCACCGAGACCGCCACGCTACTGCCGCACATGAAAGAGACGGGCGCAGACGTGATCGGCGTGGACTGGCGTATTCCGCTTGACGACGCGTGGAAGAGCCTCGGCTTTGCCGGCGCGGTGCAGGGAAACCTTGATCCCGCGTTGCTCTTCGCCGACTACAAGACTCTGCGCGAGCGCACCTACGATGTACTGAATCGAGCCGGCGGCCGGCCCGGACACATCTTTAATCTAGGGCACGGCATCCTGCCCGGCACGCCGGTGGAGAACGTGCTCGCCCTGGTGGAGTTCGTGAAGGAATATGCGGGCAGAAACGTCGCCGTTTCCGGGACCCCATGAGCGCACAATCAAGATCCGCCGTCCTGCTGCTGGCCCACGGCAGCCCTGACCGGGTGGAAGAGATTCCCGAATTCCTGCGCTGCGTGACCGGAGGGCGTCCGCTGCCGGAAGCCGTGGTGAAGGAGGTCCAGCATCGCTACGGCCTGATCGGCGCGTCACCGCTCACGCGCATCACTCTGAAGCAGGGCGAACTGCTGGCCCGCGAACTGAAGCTGCCGGTGTATGTCGGCATGCGCAATTGGCGCCCGCTGATCGGCGACGTGGTGAAACAGATGCAGCACGACGGCATCACGCGCGTGGTCGTCATTTGTCTGGCGCCGCAGAATTCGCGCACCAGCGTCGGGCTCTACCGCGAGGCGCTGCTCGGCGATTCCGGCGCGGCGCCCTTCGAAGTCGATTTCGTGGACAACTGGCACGACCATCCGCTGCTGACTAAAGCGTTCGCCGAGAAGCTCGAAGCCGGGTGGAAGCGGGCGTGTGACGAAGCGGGAGCGCGCGTGCCCATCATCTTCACCGCCCACAGCGTGCCCCAGCGCACCATCACCGAAGGCGATCCCTACGAGGCTCAGGCCAAGGAGACAGCGTCGCTGGTGGCGATGGAAGCGCCGCAGCTCACTGTCGATGACTGGCAGTTCGCCTTCCAGAGCCAGGGCATGTCGGGAGGCGCCTGGCTCGGCCCGACGGTCGAAGACACGATCCGCGGACTGAAGGCCAAAGGCCATCGCGCCGTTTTCCTGCAGCCCATCGGCTTCCTGTGCGACCACGTGGAAGTGCTGTACGACATCGACATCGCCTTCCGCGAATTCGCCGAGAAGGAAGGTATGCGCCTGTGGCGTGCGGAGTCGCTTAACGAATCGCCCACGCTGATCGCTGCGCTGGCCGATGTGGCGCGGTCGCGATTGCAGCCAGCCGGTGAGAAGAAGCAGCAGATTGTGCAGATCGGATAGTCGCCAGTCGTCGGTCGCCGCCGAGACACCTTACTGCGCGTACAAAACCAGATGAGCAAGAAACAGCGATCGCGGCTAGTTACACACCTTCTCCGGATCGGTGCTTATGTAGCGGGCTTCTTTTGGCTGGCGTTCGTTTATGGGGGATTAAGAGTCGTTTCCAGTCCGGAGACCGCCAGACATTCTCATTTAGCTGGCTGGACGATTTTGGTTGTCGCCGTCGTATTAATGCTCGCGACCATGAACCACTGGGTGAAGTAC
>DASQGF010000125.1:0-36614 GCA_035632755.1 Terriglobales bacterium | reverse complement strand
CGTGTCAGCGGCATGGCTGGGTAGCGAAGTTCGGTTGTGATAAACGCTGAAGGCATATAAGCGTGAAGCACTCCCCAAGATGAGATCTCCCAACCCGTAAGGGGCAAGAAGGGCCCAGGAAGACCACCTGGTTGATAGGCTAGAGGTGGAAGCGCGGCAACGCGTGTAGCTTACCAGTACTAATCGCCCGTTCGGCTTGACCATAAAATTTATCGAGCGCACGTAGAGCGCACGTCTATTCAGTTGTGAGGCATAGTCCTCGGGGTCTTTGAAAGCAGTTGGCATTTAGCAATTGGCATTTAGCAATTGGCATTTAGCTAATTGCCAAGTGCCAATTGCTAAATGCTTTCGCGCGCGAAGCGCGCGATCAAGTTGTCGGTGATATTACCGCGGGGGACACACCCGTTCCCATCCCGAACACGGAAGTTAAGCCCCGCAGGGCCGATTGTACTGTGCGGGAAACTGCATGGGAGAGTAGGTCGTTGCCGGCATGAATAAAGGCCAGTGAGCGCAAGCTCGCTGGCCTTTTCCGTTAGAACCGAACTTGGCGAGCGAAGCCTCGGAGGAGAAAAAAAACGGCCAACCAATCGTGAAGGTGGGACCCCGGTAAGCGTCGATTCTCCCGTCTGGACCACGTAGCATTTTTGGGGGCTTGCATGCGGTTGCTGATGAGCGCAGACTCAATGGTATGCAACCCACAACCGCAGTCTACGGCTTTCCGGACGCTGCCACAGCTTTCGAGCAAAGACATCCTTTGTTCAACGAGAGAATGGCGAATCTCGAACGTGCCATCAAGATCGCTTTTGTGCGAACCCAAGATGTTCAATCTGCCGCCGACCGATTCGTCTATCTCTTCGGCGCCCTCATAGCCGAAGACTTCATGGAAGTCTTCCTTGCGTCGGTAAATGGCTACGGGGCGGCAGCAATGAAACTGCTCCGCACCATGTACGAGCAGACCGTCACTCTGAGGTATCTCCACGACCATCCAGACGACGTGCAGACTTTCTTGGATTTCAATGCCGTTCAACTTCAGAAGCTCATCAAGCCGATTGAGGAAACATTCGGGACAAAGGTTCTGTCGGACAAACTGAAAGAAGAGCAGAAGAAAAGGTTCGAGGCGGTCAAAGACCGATTCATGGTGAAGTCGTGCAAGTCGAAAGCGTGTGACGAAATGCGGTTGAGCTACACATGGAGCAAACTGGACTTCGTATCGATGGCAAAGAAGGCGGGGCACATCGGAACTCTCATTGTCCCCGGCTACTTCATCCCGCTGCGCCATGCTCACCCGACACTAGCCTCATTGAGTGAGCGAATTGAAATCGTTGGCGACCGCATGGAGTTCAAGTCCGAGCACCAGCCGGACATGGCTGACCAAGCACTCATGACCGCACACAATTGCCTTCTCACCGCCCTAGAGATTCAAGCCGAGCGATTCAATATCGAGGGACTCAGGGAGGCTATAGACACCTGCGTGCGGGATTGGCGTGACATCTGGTCTCCGGGTTCGATCATTCCTGGAGAGAAGGACTGATTGCCCCAATATGCGTGGGTCTCAGTATTTGTGGCGCCCACTAGGATGGGCGCAGCCTCCGTGAATTTGTCCGTTCTAGCTCGACTTTTGGGCTCCGCAATCGCGCGCAGCACGCTACGGTTTAATCGACGACCGAGCCGCCACGATTCTTCGCAATTTCGCAAATGGAGCGCGCGACCGATAGCGGATCACCCTCTCCTGAAGTCCGTCGATACGAACCAGGCTGGTACATCATTGTCCAAGGTTGCTTCTGTAGACCTGGGGAGAAGTCGACGATCAAGGACCAATGCTCTCTCTCGTTCATCTCGGCCAAGGCTCGGGTGGCCTGCTCTGAGCTGTTTTTGGGGCCGGCATAAACCAGCAACCGCAGACCAGCGCAGGCCGGGTCCGACTGAAAGGCTGCCGAGAACTTGCCCAGGAATGCGGCCTCTTCGCTTCGCGCATCGTCCCGGCACATCTGGCGCGCCGCTGGTGGGCATCGCATCTCTGCTCCGTTAGCAGCGTAATCGCTTGACCACCATTCGTCGTACACAATCGTCACCGGCACCTTCGGGAGCTTCGCCAGTTCGGCCTTTCGCCTCGCTTCGTAAGCTGCGTCGTAGTCCTCGATCTGAAGCAACTCGTTCTTGGCGCTGGTGATTAGTTTCCCGTGTTCTCGATCATCACCGCAGATGAGGTCGTAGCCGGCCGCGTCCTCCGACATCCGATCAACGAATGCTTGGCAATTGATCACGTCCCCGACGCGGAGCTTGCATGGCACCGCTTCGTCCGTGTTGGGCGCAGCCGGCCCTCCGCCTCATCCAGAGTCCTCGGTATCGTGGAATTCAGCAGCAGGATGGTCGGACATTGAAATCGTGCTGTCAAGGAGCAGGGACATGGGATTGGGTGGGTGCACAGGCAAAGTAGCTCCCCACAACGGGGTGCCCCAGACAAGCGCAGCTTGTCTGGGAGTAGACCTGATTCAGCGTCGCAGCAGAGCCTTCTTGGCCGCTTGCGGCAGTTGCACCGCCACGAACTGGTCGGCGGGATAAAGGTAGTCCTCGCCCGATTCATCTATGACGCGCACCAGGTTCAACCCCTTTGCCTGCGGCTCGGGGCTTCCCCGATAGACCTTACCGACCTCTAAACTGGCAAGGTTCCCTTCGTTATTGATGCACAAAAAGAATTTCATCCCATCGAGTCTCCCAGCACCCGGAGCACTCGTTTGACCTTGTAGTCTCTTCTGCCGATGCCGTGAGCCTCGTACCAGTGCAGTTCTGCGACGCATTTCGTCCCGCCGGAATATTGGATTGTTGCAATGCCCTTCAATTTCCGCCATCGGCCCGGGCCGTAGGCCTTTCGTAGCCGAGCACGGTCCCGAACGCCAACGCCGCGGGCAATCACTTCGATGCTGCTGATCTCGCCTAGTATGCTGAAGCGCATGCTCGCGGCGTATTCACCAAGGGCTAGAATAGCACGATGCTTACGCGAATCGCCTTTGTCCTCGTCGCCCCACTGTTTCTGATCCTACCAGTTCTGTCGCAGGCGCAGGCCGCGCCGCCCGCAACGGCGGCGGACACCGGGACCATCGCTTGCCGTGCCCTCGAGGCGCACACCGACGACGACCTGAAGGTCACGGTCGTCGTGTTTCACCAGCGGGACGAAGCGCAACGCTCGCGTCTGGCGACGCTGCTGCGCGGGCATTCCGGAGCGATGGTTGAGGTGCAGGCCAGCGATGGGGTCTGGCGCCGCGCTCGTCTGCTGCGGCTAAAGAGTTGCTTCGGACGCGGCCTGCTGCTCGTGCCGGCTGCGCCCTTCTCCGACCGCGCCGAATTCCTCCTGCGCTTGCCGCCCGCCTCCGAGGCTCACTAAGACACTCAAAATGAAACCGCCGAAGGCCGGGACCTGACGAATACCGTTCGATGGAGGCCTGAAGGCCCGCTCCACCCTCGTGAATAATCCAGGTGTCAGCGCTGGGGGTATTCGCAGGAAGGCACGAGTCCTGTCAGGGAGGACTCCGGTGCCCCCGTTGCTCTCTCGGATACCTCTCCGCCGGCCACCGTATCTCATTGCAGGCTCAGCCGTTTATGACCGACGGTGCAGGTGACGAAAGTCCAATGACCGCTCCCGCCGGGGAGTTTTCATGCTACTTTTTACGGCGGGTCCCGCAATTCCCGTCGGAGACTTCTCCGATTCCCCCGCGTGTGTGCCGGCCTGACGGCACGCGCGAGGCAGCACCGTTTATGGCACTCGGGTTCGGCTTCAACAAAACGAAGGTCCTGGCCGCGGCGGAGAAGTTCGTGCAGCAGGGCAAGCTGCCGAGCGCCATTGCCGAATACCTCAAGGTCATCAAAGAGGACCCCAAGGACCTGACGGTGATGAACACTGTCGGGGACCTCTACCTCCGTGGGGGCCAGACCGCGGAAGCCATCCAGTATTTCAAGCAAGTCGGCGAGGCCTATGCCAGCGACGGGTTCACGGTCAAAGCCATCGCCATCTACAAAAAGCTGAACAAGCTGAATCCCTCGGCCACCGACTGCGTCCTCAAGCTGGCAGAGTTGTATTCGCAGCAGGGCTTGTACAACGATGCCCGCGCGCAATACCTGAGCATCGCCGAGCGTTGCCTGCGCTCCGGCGATAATCAACAGGCTACCCGCATCTTCCACAAGATGCTGGAGTTGGATCCCGAGAACGCGGCCATGCAGGCCAAGCTGGCAGACCTCTACGTCAAGCTGGGCAATAAAGAGGAGGCGCGCAACATCTTCTTCACCGCCGCCGAATCGCTCTTCCGCCGGGGCGCGATGGAAGCGGCGGACGAGGCGCTGGAGCGCGTGTTGGCGCTCGACACCGGCCACACCCCCTCGGTGATGCTGCGCGGCCAGATCGCCGCCGAAACCGGCAACGCCGAAAAGGCCATACAGTGCCTGGAGAAGGTCCCTGACCTCGATTCGCGACCGGACGCTCTGCGGGCTCTGCTGCGTGTCCACCTGCAGATGGGCAACATCTCCGAAGCTCTGCCCATCGCCAGCAAACTTCTGAACGTGCACAACGATCTCGCGGGGATCATCATCTGCGGCGACCACCTGATGGCCGCCGGCCAGCACGAGGCGGGGTTGCGCCTTTATGATCAATACGCCGACCGGCTGCTGGCCGACGATCGCGATACGGTGCTGGCCAAGGTGGCATCCGCGCCCGCGCACCTGAACAACAATCCCGCGGCCCTGGAACTGGTGCTCAAGCTCTACCGCAGAGCCGGCGATCCCACCCGTCTCAATGAGGTCATGGAACTGCTGGCGCATGCCCTGGTACAGGCGGGAGAACTGGTCCGCGCTCGCGATCTCTACAACCAGCTGGCGGCGCTCGAGCCGGAGAATCCGCTGCACGCGCAGAACTACAGGCAGGTTTCCGCCCGGCTGGGCGACGACGCTACAACCCGTCCGCTTACCCCGGATGAGGGCGCACAGGCTTTGATGGTGGACGAACTGGAGATTCATGCTCCCGTCGTCGACCAGGAATATCCCCTCGAGGTGGCGCGCGCCGTCCGCACCGCCCTCACCGACTCCGAGTTGCTGGATTCCTACAACCTGCCCTCGAAAGCCATCGCCCCGCTGGAAGCGGCGCTGCCCTCCGCCCCCCGGGATGTTCTGCTCAACCAGCGCCTGGCTTCCCTTTACGTCCGGGCCGAGCGTTACAGCGATGCCGCGCGCTGCTGTGACATCCTGCGCTCGGTTTATCGCAAGGCCGGCCACGACGAACTCGCCGCGCAGTACGCCGAGATGTCCGCCAAGTACCACGAGCGGGCCGGCGAGCCGGTTCCCGAGCAGGTGGAGCTTCCCGAGCCCGTGCCTGCAGAGGTTGCCAGCGGCTCCAGCGCCCTGTCTTTACCCCCACTCGAGGTTGCGGAGCCAGCCCCGCCGGTCATGGAAACAGCCACCTCGGCAGGCGGGGCCACCCGCTCGGTTGAGGTAGACGCCTCCAGGCAATGGGAGGAAATGACCGCAGTCGAGCCGCCGGCACCCCCGGCCAGTGCGCATTCCATCGGACGACAGGCGGTCGGGGACGTGGTCGGCGATCTGCTCGAAGAGATCCGATTCTATGTTTCGCAGGGGATGTGGGAGGAGGCGCAGGCGGGTATCGAGAAATGCGCCGTCTTAGCTCCCGGAATCCCTGAGCTGGAGGAGCTCCGCGAGCAGGTCGAAGAATCCCGCAGCACCGCCGCACCCGCGCCCGAAGTTGAGGTGGTGGAAGAGGAGCCTGCGCCGGAATCCTCGGTCTCGACGCTGGTGTTCGACGCCGCGGCGCTGGGGATCGAGGAAAAGCCGGTGTCACCACCGCTGCCAAGGGTTACGCCGCCCTTCACTGAACCCGCAGTCCAAGAGGATGTGGCAATCGCGGTCCCGGTGCCACCCCCACCGCCGGCCGTCTCCGAGCCGGTTCCGGTAGGGGAAGCATCTCGCTCCGCCAAGTCGGACGATTTCCTCGCGGAGATGGTTCTCAACCTCGAGGAAACGCTCGGGGAAGAATTCGTGGTTGCCCCTCCCGCGCCCTCGGCATCCGCCGCACCGGGCGCAAGCCCGCCTCCGTCGACGCCGCCCATTGTCTCGACGCCGCGACCTGTGGTCGCGCCGCGCGCTCTCCCGCCAGAACCGGTCGCCATGCCGGTGATACCGGCGGCTGCCGCCACGATCGTGGCTCCGCAGATGTCGCCGGCCCCGCCGGCACAGGAGCCAGGCTCGGCCCTGTCCGGCATCTTCGAAGAATTCAAGGAAGACATGGAAGCCGATGGCGCCGCCACCGAGGAACAGGATCCCGAAACCCATTACAACCTCGGCGTCGCCTTCAAGGAAATGGGCCTGCTCGACGAAGCCATCGGCGAACTGCAGAAGGTCTGTCATGCCATCGACCGCGGACACACCTTCCCCCACGTCCTGCAGGTCTACACCTGGCTGGCGGAGTGCCTGATGAACAAGAGCGCGCCCCAGGCCGCCATCAAGTGGTACGAACGCGCTTTGCAACTGCCCGCGGTGGATGAGGAAACCCGTATGGCCGTGTACTATGAGATGGCCGCCGCTTACCAGGCGGCCGGCAACCGGCAGGCAGCGCTCGACACCTTCATGGAAGTCTATGCCAATAATATCGACTACCGCGACGTAGCCGAGCGCATCAAAGTACTGAAAGCGTAGAATCTTTGGGAATGGATTCCGCGCCGGAACCCGCGAGCCGCCAGGAGCGCATGGATTTCCCGAACGGCTCGATCCCAGTCAAGGCGGAAGAAAACACCCACGGCCTGGAGCCCGCACCGTTGTCCACCACCGAATTCCCCGCAACCCGCAACCCCGTTTCCGGCGCCGCGCCGTCGCCGCCGGCTGCCGCCACACCTATCTGGCTCATGCACATCTGGGTGGTCATTCGGGTGGCGTTCTTCATCGAACTGGGGATGGTTTTGGTCCTGCTGCCTTGGACCCGGTTATGGACCGAGAACAGTCTTCTGCTCGCCTATCCCGAGCTTCGGCTTTTTCTGCAGAATAATTTTGTCCGCGGGCTCATCTCCGGCCTGGGCTTCATCGATATCGGCTTCGGGATATGGGAAGCCGTGCGCTACAAGGAACCTCGCGGCCAGAAACCGTCCTGAGAAGCTTGAACGACCATGAGCAAAGATGTTGTCAACCCTGAACTACCTGCCGCGCCGCTAGCCTACGAGAACCGTCCCTTCCTCACTAGCCCCGACGGCCGCATCCTGCGCATTCTCTCCGAGTATGCGGAACCGCTAGCCCGCTTCCGCCGGGAGAAAATCCAGGACACGGTTGTCTTCTTCGGCTCGGCCCGCTTCCACAGCCGGTCGGACGCGGAAAACGCTCTGGAATTGCTGCAGAAACCGGGATCGCGCACGCCGGCGCCTCCTGAGGAGCAGGAGCGCATCCGCGAGGCCCGGGTCGCGGTGGAGATGGCGCGCTATTACGAAGATGCCCGCCAGCTCGCCCACATGTTGACCAAATGGTCGATGGGGATCGCCTCCAAGCGGCACCGCTTCGTGGTCACCTCCGGCGGCGGGCCGGGGATCATGGAAGCCGCCAATCGCGGCGCCCGCGAGGCCGGCGGCAAGACCATCGGGCTCAACATCCGCCTGCCCTATGAGCAGATGCCCAATCCGTACGTCACGCCCTCACTCAACTTCGAGTTCCATTACTTCTTCATGCGCAAGTATTGGTTCGCCTATCTCTCCAAGGCCCTGGTGATTTTTCCCGGCGGCTTTGGCACTCTGGACGAACTGTTCGAGATCCTCACCCTGGCCCAGACGGAGAAGCTCGCAAAGAGAATCCTGGTGGTGATCTATGGGAAGCAGTATTGGGACCGCGCGCTGAACATCGACGCCCTGATCGAGGCGGGGACAGTCTCGCCCGCCGACAAGGACCTGTACCGCATGGCCGATACTCCTGAGGAGGCATTCGACATCCTGCGCCGCGGCCTCACCAAGTTCCACCTGCAGGAGCCGCGTCCGCCTCGCGAACCCGCGCCCGAAATCGCCAAGACGCGCGGGTGAAAGAGTACCGAATACCAAGTACCGAGTACCGAGACTGATGGGTGACTGCTGATTGCTGCCTGCAAGTTCTCACCGTGGATTAACGCGGATTCACGCGGGTTTCACGCACGCCTTTGCCTTTGCTCGGTACTGGGTACTCGGTACTTGGTACTATTCGGCAGAGTGCTGCTCTACTACATCACCGACCGCAAACAGCTTCCCGGGCCGGAGCCGCGCCGCCGCGAGCTGCTGCTGGCAAAGATCGCGGAAGCCGCGCGCGCGGGTGTGGATTACATCCAACTCCGCGAAAAGGACCTGCCTGCCCGCGAACTCGAAGCGCTCGCCCGGCAAGCGGTGCGAATCTGCCGAGAAACCAGAAACGAGAAACGAGAAACTAAGCTTCTGATCAATTCCCGCTCCGACGTCGCCCTCGCCGCAGGCGCCGACGGCATCCACCTGCCGTCCGACGATATTCCCGCCTCCGACGCGCGCGCGGTGTGGTCCTCGTCTCGTGCGCTAAACGCGAAACGTGAAACGCGAAACGTCATCATCGCCGCTTCCTGCCACACCGCCGACGAAGTCCACCGGGCCGAGGCCGAAGGTACCGACTTCGCCCTCTTCGGACCAGTCTTCGAGAAGGTGGGGACGTCGTTGCGCACCGGCCTAGATGCCTTGCGCGCCGCCTGCCACGTCGGCCACATGCCGGTGCTGGCCATCGGCGGCATCACTCCGGAGAATGCACGCGCCTGCCTCGAAGCCGGCGCCGCCGGCATCGCCGCCATCCGGCTGTTCCAGCAGAATGAAATTGCCGGGGTGGTGGAAGAACTAAGAAAAGCCTAGGCTCGCTGTAGGCTTGCCACTACACCCGCTCGCGCTTTGGCAGTAGCGCCCGGAACGCCAGGTTGAGCAGCGCCAGCACGATCGCGCCCCAGAACGCCGGCCCGAATCCCGCAATCATGAACCCGGGGACGAGTCTTGATGCCAGCATCAGCATCAGCGCATTGATCACGAACCAGAAGAGGCCCAGGGTCAGGATGGCCAGCGGGAACGTCACCACCTTGAGGAAGAAACCGATCGTAGCGTTCACCAGTCCGATCACCACCGCGGCGATGAGCGCCGACCCGAACCCGCGGATGTAGAACCCGGGTACCAGGCGAGACACGATCAACAGCGCCACCGCGCTCAGGATCCAGTGGAGGATCAGCCGCATAGTCGGGGGTATCTTACATCCCGGGGCCGCTTCGGTGGCAGATAATTCAGCCGATGGAGGCCGAGGCCCTTGCTTTTCCCAACTCGGCCAGGCCGCGGAGTTGCTGCGCCGCCGCGAAGCCGCGGTACATGTAGAACAGCGCCAGCCCGTGGAAGGCGACGCTCAGGTAATCATGGGCGAGGAACAGCAGCGCACCGTCGGCGGCATAGAGCAGCATGCCTATCCCGAACGCGAACTGGTTGCACCGGCTGGACCACAGGCCGATCACGAGGAATGCCCCGGCGATCATCACGTCGATCACCAACGCCGGCAGCGTGGCCGCCGCGCCGGCCTTGCGCGCCACCAAATCCACCACCTGGGTGATGCCCAGCCCGACCACGAAATGCATGTGGCCGCCGGCGAACGCCGATACCGTGTTCACCAGCGACAGCCCTGCCACCCAGTAGAACCAGCGCGCGCCCGACTTCAGTCGCGACAGCGCGCTCAGCGGTACCTTGGCTCTCGGCCGCGCCGCGACAGCAGCCGCCGGTCCCTGCGCCGCTGTGGCGACTTCTGCACTGGAGGCCGTCGGCTCGAATCCATTACCCATGACTCCCTCTCTCTGAACCGCATTTGAACTATGCCAAGGAAGAGAAGCTGCGGGAAGAGAGGGAACGGCGCCATCACCAATCGGAAGGATTAGACCCGTCGGGCGGCCCATTCACGGCTTGCGCGTGAACTTAAACGTCTCCGTCTGTTCCTTGGTGCCGGCGAGAAAGAACCATTGCTGGGTCATGTGGTTCGCGTCTTCGATGGTGAGGACCATGCGCTGCATGTGTCCGGCATCGGGTGTGGCCAGGTTGGTGGCGTCGAGAAAGTTGAAGGTGAACCGCTTGCCGTCGGGCGAGACCTCGGCCTGCATGCGCGGCTGGTTGTGGGCAGAGCAGTAGTGGGTCATGAGCAGACGGCCGTTGTCGGGATGATACATGGTCACCATGTTCTCGCCCTGATCGAGCTGCATCACGGCCGAGCCGTCGCTCACAACCTGTAAAGAGATCGAAACCGGCTTGCCGTCGGCCGTCTTGCCCTCCCACGTGCCTGCGAGTCTCTTGAGCTGGTCGAAATGGCTGGCGGGCGTGTCGGGCGCAGCCAGCAAGGTGCAGCTTGAGACAAGGAGCAATGCCAGGCAGGATGCAATGCGTTTCATGGGGCGCCTCCGAATCACGCATTGTAGCAGCCGCAGTGCTCATTCTCTTCCTCAGTCTTCTTCCCGGTGCCGACTCTGGATTGTCAATCAGGGTGGAGCAGACCTTTTAAAGCCCGCTCCACCCTTGGTGAATGGTGCAGGTGGAAGCGCTGGGCTATTGCCGGGGCGCCCCTCTTGGGCAAACTCGCAAACGTCGTCCGAGCCCGGCAGGGGGCACCTTGGCTCCGACACCCGGCTTGCTTCCCAGGCCACTCGTGAAGTCAAATAGGGCATCCGTCCATGTCCAACCTGAGATGGTTCCTTGCGGTCCTTCTGTTCTTCTTCGGCGTAGTGCTGCCGGCACAGCAGATCGAGACCAAACCCGCCGATCCCTCAGCCGCTTTCCGCGACGAAGCCTTCGTCTTTGAGCAGTTGCGGACAACAGTGCGCTTCGAGAACGACGGCACCGAGCGCCGCGAGCAGACGGCGCGTGTGCGCGTGCAGAGCGACGCCGGTGTACAGCGGCTGGGGCAGCTCGTCTTCGGCTACAGCTCGGCCAATGAACAGATGGAGATGGCATACGTGCGGGTGCGCCGCGCCGACGGCACGGTGATCGCCGCCACCGCCGCCGACGTGCAGGACCTGCCTTCGCCCGTGGCGCGGGAAGCGCCCGTGTACAGCGACTTTCGCGAAAAGCACATCACCGTGCCGGGATTACAGCCGGGCCAGGAACTAGAATACAGCATCGTCATCCGCACGGAAAAGCCGCTGATCCCCAACCACTTCTGGACGGAATACATCTTCGAGAAGCAGGCCATCGTGCTCGAAGAACAACTGGAGATCAACCTGCCGCGCGAGCGGGAGATCAAGCTGAAGAACCTGCCAGGGTTCGAACCGGTGGTTAGCGACGAGGGCGACCGTCGCATCTACCGCTGGAGCAGTTCCAACCGCAAGCGCGAGTCCGACAGCGACAAGAAGAAAAAGCCGAAGGCGCCCAAGCCGGAACTGCCTGACGTCGAGCTGAGCACCCTGAACAGTTGGGACGAGGTCGGCCGCTGGTACTGGGACCTGCAGAAAGACCGCATTGCGCCTACCGCGGCGGTGCGCGCCAAGGCCGAAGAACTGGTGCGGGACAAGAAGACGGAACTGGAGAAGATCGAGGCGCTCTACGACTTTGTCGCCACCAACCTCCACTATGTCAGCCTGTCCTTCGGGCTGGGACGCTACCAGCCGCATGCGGCGGGCGAGATCCTCGGCAACCGCTACGGCGATTGCAAGGACAAGCACACCCTGCTGGCGTCGCTGCTGGAGTCGGTGGGGCTGCATGCTTACCCGGCGCTCATCCATAGCGCCCGCGAGATCGATCCTGACGTACCCTCGCCGTCGCAATTCGACCACGTGATCACCGTGGTCCCGCTGAAAGACAAGTACGTTTGGATGGACACTACCACTGAGGTCGCGCCGTTCCGGCTGCTCGCGGCGGTGTTGCGTAACAAGAAGGCGCTCGTTATTCCTGGCGACCGGCCCGCCAACCTCGTGCAAACGCCGGCCGACCCACCGTTTCCCAACCGCCAGGTGCTGGAAGTCGAGGGCAAGATCAGCGAACTGGGCAAGCTGGAGGCAACGGTGCGGCAGACGGCACGCGGCGATAACGAGCTGGCTCTGCGCGCAGCTTTCCGCCGCACGCCCTCCAGCCAGTGGAAGGATCTCGTCCAGACTCTCAACGCGTTCTACGCGCTGCCCGGTGAAGTGAGCGAGGTCAAAGCCGGCGATCCCGCCGTCACCAGCAAGCCCTTTCACTTCGAGTACCGCGTGGCGCAGCCCAATTACCTGGACTGGTCGGCACGCAAGCCGCAGCCCGCTTTGTTCTTGCCGGTCCTAGGGCTGCCGGAGGCCGATCCCGAAGCGGCCCGGACCGAACCACTCCGCCTGGGCGCGCCGGCGGAGGTGGACGTGCGGCTGAAGCTGGAGCTGCCGCGCCGGTACGTGGCGCGCGTGCCGGTCGCGATCACGGTCAAGCGCGATTATGGCGAGTACCGCTCCACCTACAGCGTCGAAGAGAACCGGGTCACGGCGGAGCGCGTGCTGGTGACGAGCGTGAGCGAGCTGCCAGCCTCGCGCGCCCGCGATTATCTCGCGTTTCGCAGGGCAGTTCGCTCCGACGAGGAACAGAAGCTCCAGCTCGAGACCACGGTGACGGGCACGCCTGCCATTCCGGAGAGCGCCAAGGCGGACGATCTGTTCGACTCCGGCAGCGCGGCGCTGCGCAACCGCAATTATGAGCTTGCGGTCACGCTGTTCGAGCGGGTGGTCGCCCTCGAACCCACGCACAAGGACGTGTGGAACAACCTGGGACGCGCTTACCTCGGGATGCTGAAAAGCGAGGAGGCGATCCGCGCCTTCCAGAAGGCGGTTGAGGTCGATGCCTACGACGAGTTCGCCTACAACAATCTGGGGCTGGCGTACTGGCGCCAGCAGAAGTACGAAGAGGCGGTGGGCGCGTTCCGCAAGCAGCTCGAGATCAACCCCCTGGATGAATTCGCGCACGGCAATCTGGGCGCGATGTACGTGGAATGGCACAAGTACGCTGACGCGCTCCCGGAGCTGGAGAAAGCCGCGTCGCTCAAGCCGGACAACGCCTTCTATCAGGTTGGATTAGGTCAGGCGCATCTGAACCTCGGCCAGCCGGACAAGGCCCTGGCGGCGTTCGACAAGGCGGTGGAGTTGCAGCCTTCTCCTCTGGTGTGGAACGACGTTGCCTACGAGCTCTCGCAGCGCAAGGTGCACCTCGAGCGAGCGCAGCAGTACGCGGAATCGGCCATCGCCGCCACCGCCGCAGCGCTGCGCAATGTCTCGCTGGAGCACTTGCGCATCGAGGACCTCGCACTGGTCGGGCAATTGGCCGCCTACTGGGACACGCTGGGATGGATCCACTTTCAGAAAGGCGACCTGAAGCAGGCGGAGAAATTCATCAACGCCGCGTGGGTGCTCGACCAGCATTCGGAGATCGGCGACCACCTGGCACAGATCTACGAACGACGCGGGGATAAGTCCAAGGCCGAGCGCCTGTACGCCATGGCATTGGCGGTCGAGCGTCCGTCGCCGGAGCCGCGCGCGCACCTGGCAGCCCTGGTCGGCGAGCAGCAGGTGAGCGCCACCGTGGACAAATACCGGAGCGAATTGGCGCGAGAGCGCACGCTCAAACTCGGGCCGCTGGTGAAGGACACTGCCGAAGCCGAGTTCTTCGTAATGCTTGCTGCCGGTCCCAAGGTCGAAGGCGTTAGGTTCATCCGCGGCAGCGACAAACTGAAGCCGTTCTCGTCCGCACTCATGACGGCCAGCTTCCCTGCCCCTTTCCCCGACGCCACGCCCACCCACGTCATCCGCCGCGGCGTGCTGACCTGCTCGCAGGGCGTGAGCGACTGCACGCTCGTGCTGATGCTGCCCCAGGATGTGCGGTCGGTGGAGTGAGCTGAACCTATCAGCACTCAGCAATCAGCATTCCGCCTATGGAGGCACAGCGATCTTTCCCAGATGGGAACGGCTGCGGAGGCAGCAGAGCGGTGGAAGAAGCATTTCGCAGGAAAATTCTGCGCACCTTTTGCGGTCACCCGACATCCAAGCACACGTAGTTCGGGCGCTATTCCCGGGCTTGCTTGCGATGCTGGAGACAGTATCTTTATAATCTCCGGCTTCATTACTCGCCGCAGTGCTGGATGTGGGCCGCTGCGGAACGACATTCATCAGATCAAGGCTGTCATAGGTTAGCCGCGGGCACGGCGTGGTGGGACGCCGCTTCTGCAGGGGACTGTTTTCGATGTCGCAAATTTTCCACCGCAGCACGAACACAATCTCGCGTGTCACCATCTATGGATTCGTGTTTTTGCTGGCGGCGCTGGGCTGGGCGCTGGCCACCTGGCAGCGCTCGGGATGGTTCAACCGCATGGGCGAGGCGGAGGAGCAGCCCGTACCCTTCAGCCACGCCCATCACGCAGGCGGCCTCGGCATCGATTGCCGCTACTGCCACACCTCGGTAGAGACTTCCAGCTTCGCCGGCATCCCGCCCACCAAGACCTGCATGAACTGCCACTCCGAACTCTGGACCAACGCTCCCATGCTGGAGCCCGTGCGCCACAGCTATCGCACTGGGCAGTCGCTGGCATGGACGCGGGTGAACGACCTTCCCGATTTCGTTTATTTCAGCCACGACATTCACATCGCCAAGGGCGTGGGCTGCGACGAGTGCCACGGTCCGGTGGACCGCATGCCGCTGATGTTCCAGGCCAAGTCGCTGCAGATGGAGTGGTGCCTGGACTGCCACCGCGCCCCCGACAAGTATCTGCGCCCCAGAGATCAAGTGTTCAACATGCGGTGGCAGCGGCCCAGTTCCGACCATCCGGTCACGTTTGCGGGCGCCAGCTACACGGAGCAGCAGACGATGGGCCGCGCGCTGATCAAGCAATACGAGATCCGCAGTCCGAGAGACCTGACCAGTTGCAACACGTGTCATCGATGATGGAACGCGAGAGCGCCAAGCCGGGATGCAAGGAGCACGCGGCGAAGCTCGTCAACATCGCGAAGAAGACGGCGCGGAAGCTGGATCTGGCGGCGATCCGGGAGAAGCTCTCCAAGGCCACCGGCCCCACCTATTGGCGCAGCCTGGAAGAGCTGGCCGAAGAACCGGGATTCGACGACGTGATGCACCGCGAATTCCCGCGGCTGGCCTCGGAGTGGCCAGAGGGCTGCTCGCGCCGCGATTTCCTGCGGCTGGCAGGCGCGTCGCTGGCGTTGGCCGGATTGGCGGGCTGCACCAAGCAGCCGCTCGAGCCCATCGTCCCCTACGTGGTCCAGCCGGAGCGCATCGTGCTCGGCCAGCCGCTCTACTTCGCCACCGCCTTCCCGGTGAGCGGAATCGCCCGTCCCATCATCGTCAAGAGCATGGAAGGCCGTCCCATCAAAGTGGAGGGCAACCCGCAGCACGGCGCCAGCCTGGGCGCGGCCGATGCGCACTCGCAAGCAGCGGTGCTCGGCCTCTACGATCCGGACCGCTCGCAGACCATCGGCTACAACGGCACGGTTCGGCCGTGGGGAACCTTGCAGGCGAACATCCGCGCTGCGCTCAGCCAGCAGCAGGCGTCGGGAGGCGCGGGCCTGCGCTTCCTGACCGAAACCGTCACCTCGCCCACCCTCGCCGGCCAGATTGCTGCCGTGCTCAAGCAGTTCCCGAATGCGAAGTGGCATCAGTACGAGCCCGTCAACCGTGACAACGTTAAGGCGGGCGCGCAGATCGCCTTCGGCCAGGCGGTGGACACGACCTATCATCTCGACAAGGCGGACGTCATCCTCTCGCTCGAGGCCGACCTGTTCGCGCCCACGGGACTCCCCGGCTTCCAGCGCTACACGCGCGACTTCACCTTGCGCCGCAAGATGAAGCCCGGCGTCGCCATGAACCGGCTGTACGTCGTCGAGAGCACGCCATCGCTGACGGGTGTTAAGGCTGATCACCGGTTGCCCATGCGCTCATCCGACATCCACACATTCGCTGGCTCGGCTGCGGTGCGCATCTTCATGGCTGGTGTGCGTACCGTTGGCGCACCACCGGATCAGCAACGCTGGTTAAGCGCTGTTGTAAACGACTTGAAGCAGCATCGGGGCACCAGCCTGGTAGTTGTGGGTGATCAGCAACCCGCCGAAGTTCACGCGCTGGCGCATGCCATGAACCAAGCGATCGAAAATGTCGGTACAACGCTGACCTACGTCGATCCCGTGGAAGCCAATCCAGTGGACCAGACCGCCTCGCTGAAAGATCTCGTAGCGGACATGGATGCCGGCAAAGTGCAGGTGCTGGCGATCGTCGGCGGCAATCCCGCTTACAACGCGCCCGCCGATCTTGGGTTCGCTGACAAGTTGTCGAAGGTCGGTCTGAGGATCCACCTCGGCATGTACGAGGACGAGACCTCGGCTCTGTGCCAGTGGCATGTGCCCGAGGCGCATCCGCTCGAGACCTGGAGCGATGCACGCGCCTACGACGGCACAGTTTCGATCATCCAGCCGCTGATCGCGCCATTGTTCAACGGCCGCTCCGCCCACGAGTTCATGGCGGTATTCAGCCAGCAGCCGGAGCAATCGAGCTACGACGTGGTGCGCGGCTACTGGCGGTCGCAGTTCGAGGGCCGACCGGAAGACTTCGAGTCCACCTGGCGCAAGTGGCTGCACGATGGCTTCATGGCGGGCTCGGAATCGAAGCCGCGCACGGTCGCCGCGCGTACGCTGAACCTGCCTGCGCTGGAACGTGGCGCCCAAGGAACGGAGGTCGTGTTCCAGCCCGATCCGTCGGTTTACGACGGCCGCTGGGCGAACAACGCTTGGCTGCAAGAGCTGCCGAAACCCCTGACCAAGCTCACCTGGGACAACGCCGTGCTGGTGGGCCCGGCGCTCAGCGAGCGCATGAACCTGCGCACCGGCAACGTGGTGGAAGTGGAGCATCGCAGGCGCAAGCTGCGCGGTCCGGTGCTAGTCGCGCCAGGTCAGGCAGAGGATTCGATCACGCTGGTGATGGGCTACGGCCGCACGCGCGGCGGCAACAATGGCTCCAAGCGCGGCTACAGCGCTTTCCAGTTGCGCACCAGCGATGCGCCGTGGATCGCAGGCGGGGTGAAGATGACGCCGACGGGCGAAGATTACCCGCTGGCCCTGACCCAGAACCACCAGGTCATCGACCACAAGACCGCCATCGAGGAAACGATCAAGCGCGCGCCCGTGCGCGAGGCGACGCTCGCCGAATTCATCGCCAATCCTCGCTTCGCCCAGGAGATGAAGGAGGAGCCCGCCTACGACGAGACCTTGTATCCAAAATATGAATACAACGGATACAAGTGGGGCATGGCCATCGACCTGAACTCGTGCGTGGGCTGCAACGCCTGCCTCGTCGCCTGCCAGGCGGAGAACAACATCCCGGTGGTGGGCAAAGACCAGGTGAGGCGCGAGCGCCACATGAACTGGCTGCGCCTGGACGCCTACAACGAGGGCGACCTCGCCAATCCGCGTACCTTGTTCCAGCCCGTGCCCTGCATGCAGTGCGAGAACGCGCCCTGCGAGCTGGTCTGTCCGGTCGCGGCCACCGTGCACAGCTCCGAGGGCCTCAACGACATGGTCTATAACCGCTGCGTGGGGACACGCTACTGCTCGAACAACTGTCCTTACAAGGTGCGGCGGTTCAACTTCCTCCTGTTCTCCGACTGGAATACCCCGACCCTGAAGCTGCTGCACAACCCCGACGTGACGGTACGCAGCCGCGGGGTGATGGAGAAGTGCACGTACTGCATCCAGCGGATCACACGCGCACGCATCGAGTCGGAGAAAGAGCAACGCAAAATCCGCGACCAAGAAGTGCAGACGGCGTGCCAGCAGGCGTGTCCCGCCGAGGCCATTATCTTCGGCGATCTGAACGATAAGGACAGCAAGGTCGCGCGCTTGAAGGCGGACCCGCGTAACTACGGATTGCTGGCGGAGCTGAACACGCGTCCGCGGACCACTTACCTGGCCGCGGTGCGCAATCCCAATCCTGAACTGGAGAAGAAGGGATAAGCGATGGCGGAAGATCCCACCCAGGAAGCGTTGCGCACGGGCAAGGCACCGGTGATCGCGCCCGGGTACACCTTCGCCACGGTGACCGACAAGATCAGCGCCATCGTGCTGTCCCGGCGCACCACGCTTGGCTGGGTGCTGGGCTTCGGCGCCGGCTTGCTCCTCACCATGGTGTTGCTGTGCGCGGTGAGTTACCTGTTGGTGAAGGGTGTCGGGATCTGGGGCATCAACATGCCGGTGGCCTGGGGATTCGCCATCGTGAACTTCGTGTGGTGGATAGGGATTGGCCATGCCGGCACGCTGATCTCCGCCATCCTGCTGCTGCTCAACCAGTCGTGGCGCAACTCCATCAACCGCTTCGCCGAGGCCATGACGCTGTTTGCAGTGATGTGCGCCGGCATGTTCCCCCTGCTGCACCTGGGGCGGCCGTGGCTGGCCTACTGGCTGTTCCCCTATCCCAACACCATGCAGGTGTGGCCGCAGTTCCGCAGCCCGCTGGTGTGGGACGTGTTCGCGGTCTCCACCTACTTCACGGTTTCGCTTTTGTTCTGGTTCGTGGGTCTGATCCCCGATCTGGGTACGCTGCGCGACCGGGCGCACAGCCGCTTGGCGCGCGGGGCCTACGGATTCCTGGCGATGGGGTGGCGGGGATCGGCGCGGCACTGGAAGAATTACGAATCCGCCTACCTACTGCTGGCTGGACTGGCCACGCCGCTGGTGGTCTCGGTGCATACAGTGGTCAGCTTCGATTTCGCCATTTCTATCGTGCCCGGCTGGCACACTACCATCTTTCCGCCGTATTTCGTGGCCGGCGCCATCTATTCGGGGTTCGCCATGGTGCTGGTGATCGCCATTCCCATCCGCAAGTTTTACGGCCTGGGTGACATGATCACCATGCGGCACCTGGACAACTCGGCCAAAATCATGCTGGTCACCGGGCTCATCGTCGCCTACGGATACCTCATCGAGGGCTTCATGTCCTGGTACCGCTCCGACGAGTTCGATTTCTTCATGCTCAAGAACCGCATGCTCGGCCCTTACGCGCCACTCTATTGGGCGCTGATCTTCTGCAACATCGTGGCGCCGCAGGTGCTGTGGTCCCGGCGCGTGCGGCAAAACGTGGGTGCGCTGTTCGGGGTGTCGATCATCGTGCTGATCGGCATGTGGCTGGAGCGATTCATCATCGTGGTCACCAGCTTGCACCGCGACTTCCTCACCTCGTCGTGGGGCATGTACTACCCGACCAGGTGGGACTGGTTCACCTACGTGGGAACCATTGGGTTTTTCGTGATGGCCATGTACCTGTTCATCCGCTTCCTGCCGATGATCTCGATCTTCGAGATGCGGACGCTGCTGCCGGAGGCGGAAGTGGAGGCGGAGGCGAAATGAAGCGCGCGCCTATCTTCGGGCTGATGGCGGAGTTCGATTCGCCGACCGAACTCGCGCTGGCGGCGCGCAAGGCCTACGCTGAAGGTTATCGCAGGCTCGACGCCTACAGTCCTTTTCCTATAGAAGAAGTGAGTGAGGCTATCGGCCACCACCACAGCCGCGTGCCGCTGGTGGTGCTGGTGGGAGGGTTGCTGGGAGGCATCGGCGGATACCTGATGCAATACTGGGTCTCCGTCCTGAACTATCCCCTCAACGTGGGCGGGCGGCCGCTGAACTCCTGGCCCGCGTTTATCGTGGTTACCTTCGAGATGACCATCCTGGGGGCGGCGCTATTCGCTGTGTTCGGCATGCTGGCGCTGAATCGGCTGCCCATGCCCTACCACCCGGTGTTCAACGTGGAGCGGTTCGCTTTTGCCAGCAAAGACCGATTCTTCCTGTGCATTCTGGCCGCCGATCCCAGGTTCGATCGTGCTCAGACCGAGAAGTTCCTGCAGAGCTTGAATCCGAAGCAGGTGTCGGAGGTGCCGCATTAAGGGTGGCGCCATGACGGTGCGGCAGTTGAAAGTGACAGGCGCGTTCGCGCTCTGTGCCATTCTGCTCACGCTCGCCGGCTGCCGCCAGGACATGCACAACCAGCCCAAGTTCAAGCCGCTGCGCGCCAGCGAGTTCTTCCCCGACGGACGCTCGGCCCGCCCGCTGGTGCCGGGCACGGTGGATCGCAGCGGGATCAATCAGGACCCCGCGTATCTGACCGGGTTGCAGAATCTGCAGCCGGTGACAACCATGCCCTTCCCGGTGACACGGCCGGTTCTGGAGCGCGGGCGCGAGCGGTACAACATCTATTGCATACCTTGCCACGGCGAACTGGGCGACGGCAACGGCATGGTGGTGCAGCGCGGGTACCTGCGGCCGCCGACATTTCACGACGACCGCCTGCGCCAGTCGCCAGTGGGGCATTTCTTCGACGTCATCACCAACGGCCTCGGCGGCATGCCCGACTACTCGCAGCAGATCGGGGTGGATGACCGCTGGAAGATCATCGCTTACATCCGGGCGCTGCAGTTGAGCCAGCACGCGGCGCTCGCCGATGTGCCTGCCGACATCCGCGGCAAGCTCGGAGAGCCGCCAAAGCCGGAGGAGAAGCGGTGAGCTACCCGCCCACAACGCTGCCCTATCCCGCGCCGCCGGCGCTGGCACGCATCCAGAGGCGCTCCCTGGTGATTGGCGTGGTGTTTCTGATGGCGGCGGCGGTCGCTGCCGTCGTCGAGCATAGCCCGGCGCAGTTCTTCCGCGCCTATCTCCTGGGATACGTCTGGTGGGCAGGCATGTCCCTGGGATGTCTGGCTGTCTTGATGATGCAGCATTTGGCCGGAGGGCTGTGGGGATTCGTGATCCGGCGCCCACTGGAATCGGCGGTCCGCATCTTCCCGCTGCTGGCAGTGATGTTCGTGCCGCTGATCTTCGGGATTCCGTATCTCTATGTGTGGGACCATCGCGAGTTCGTACAGCACGAGGCTGGACTACGCCACCAGCTGCAATACCTTTGGGCGCCGTGGTTCATCGCGCGCGCCGGCATCTACTTCCTGGCGTGGATCCTGATGGCTTATCTGCTGAACCGCTGGTCGGCGGAGGAGGACCAAAGCGGCGATCCTGTCCTGCGGCGGCGGATGCAGCGGTTCAGCGGGCCGGGCATGCTCATCTACGCCCTGACCGTGAGCTTTGCCTCGATCGACTGGCTGATGTCGCTCGATCCGCACTGGGGTTCGACCATCTATCCGCTGATTCTGATCGCGGGGCAGATGCTGGCGGCCTTCTCGTTCTCGGCGGCCATACTGTTCCTGCTGGCACAGCACAAGCCCATGTCGGACATTGTGCAGGAGAAGCACGTGCACAGCCTGGGCAAGATGATGCTGGCCTTCGTCATGCTCTGGGCTTACACCTCGTACTCGCAACTGGTGATCATCTGGGCGGGCAACCAGCCGGACGAGATCTCGTGGTACCTGCGCCGCCTGAACACCGGCTGGAGGTACGTGGCGCTGGCGCTGGTGGTGTTCCACTTCGCGGTACCGTTCGCGCTCCTGCTCTCGCGCGACCTGAAGCGCAATGCCCGCCGGCTGGCGCGGGTGGCGATGCTGCTGGTGCTGGTGCGATACCTGGACCTGCTGTTCTGGATCGCGCCCAACTCGCTGCCCGGTTTCGAGCACGGGCTGCCGTTCCAGTGGATGGATGTGGCGGTTCCCGCCGGAATCGGCGGCATCTGGATGGCGGCCTTCGTGTGGGCGCTGTGCCAGCGGCCGCTGGTTCCGCTCCACGACCAACGTTTTGAAGAAGTGATGGGACATGCGCCCGAACCAGCCTGAGATCCGCCAAGACGACGTTCGCAACCCCGGCGTGGCCTACGAGCCGAGGGAGGCGGACCTGCGCGTGGTCCTTTGGTTTCTCGCCGCGCTGGGATTGGCGGCCGTGCTGGTGCTGCTGGTGCTGTGGGGGATGTTCGGCTACTTCCGAAGCAAGTCAGCGGAGCGGGGGCCGTTGCCCAGCCCGCGGATGTACACTTCAGCGCCGAGCGTCCCGCAGCCGCGGCTGCAGCCGAATCCTGTGGCCGATTACAACGTGTACCGCTTGTCCGATCAAGAGACGTTGAACAGCTACGGCTGGGTGGACCAGAAGGCGGGCACGACGCGTATTCCCATCGACCGCGCCATGGACCTCGTGGTCGAGCGCGGGCTGCCCTGGAAAGCACCTGGGACTGGGCCCGCGCCCACGGCGCCGAATCCCAACCCGGCGACGGGACCGATGCCCGGCGCCTCGCGGGCACAAGAAGACTTGAGCAAGACGAGGAAGTAGGGTTATGCGGGCTTCAAATCGCAATCTTCGCTTCGTGAGGCCACGCCACCTTCAGAGTGGCTGTGGCGAGCGTTGGATGTCACCGCCCGCGTGCGGGTGGAAGCGCCGGGCTTCAGCCCGGCGACCTGGGGCGGCATGGAAGAAGGGCTTCAGCCCCGGGCCTGAAGGCCAGTCTTTCTTTGGCGCACTTTTCGCAGGCCTGAAGGCCTGCGCTTCCACCGTGAACACCTGCTGTGAAACCGCTCTGGTGGTCGCCGCGGCGCTGGTGATCGCGGCGGCGCCGGGATGGGCCCAGTACATGCACGAACCCAAAGAGGCTCTGACCCGGAATACGCCCATCCCCATCCTACAAGAGGTGGGCATCGACCAGCGCGTCGGGCAGCAGCTTCCGCTCGACCTCACCTTCCGTGACGAGACGGGACGGGTTGTTCCCCTGCGCAACTACTTCGGGCAGCGGCCGGTGCTGCTTACTCTCGTCTACTACCAGTGCCCGATGCTGTGCTCGCAAGTGCTGAACGGAGTGGTAGGCGGTTTGCTGCCGCTGAAGCTGAGCGTGGGACGCGACTTCGACATCGTGACCATCAGCTTCGATCCGCGGGACACGCCCGCGGTGGCCACCGAAAAGCGGGACACGTATCTCCGGCGCTATGGCCGCGCCGGGGCGGAGAAGGGCTGGCACTTCCTCACCGGCGACACGCCCGCCATCGAGGCGCTCACCAAGGCGGTAGGGTTTCGCTACGCCTGGGACCCGCAGATCCAGCAGTACGCCCACGCCAGCGGCATCATGCTGGCGACGCCGGACGGCAGGCTTTCTCATTATTTCTATGGCATCGAATACACGCCCAAGGACCTGCGCCTGGCGCTGGTGGAATCTTCCCAAGGCAAGTTGGGCAATGTGGTGGACCAGGTGGCGTTGTACTGCTATCACTACGACCCGGCCACCGGCAAGTATGGCGCCGTGGTGACCAACATGCTCCGCCTGGGTGGCGCGCTGACCCTTTTGCTCTTAGGCGGGTTCCTGGCCGTGGCGTGGCGACGCGAACTGCGCCTGAATACGGCCGCGGGTGCGCTGGCCGCACGCGACCACAAGTCCGGAGGGCGGGCTGGCTGATATGTGGACCGACTTCCCATTGTTTCCGGTCAGGGCTGCGAACTTTGCCGACAAAGTCGACCCGCTCTATTTCTTTCTGGTCACGATAACGGTTTTCTTCAGCGTCGGGATTTTTCTGACGATCACGGTGTTCGCCATCAAGTATCGGCGGTCGGTCCACCCCAAGGCGGAGCAGATCGAGGGCTCGCTGGCGGTGGAGGCTACGTGGTCGATCATCCCGCTGGCCATCGCCATGGTGATTTTCGTTTGGGGGGCGGCGGTGTACTACAGCTACGGCGCGCCCCCCAAGAACGCGCTGCGCGTCTACGGCACCGCCAAGCAGTGGATGTGGAAGTTTCAGCATCCGGACGGCCAGCGCGAGATCAACGAACTGCACGTGCCGGTGGGCCAGGATGTTGCGGTCACACTGATCTCGCAGGACGTCATTCACAGCTTCTTCGTGCCCGCGTTCCGGGTGAAGATGGACGTACTGCCCAATCGCTATCGCACCGTGTGGTTCCGTCCAACGCGCGCCGGCACCTATCACCTTTTCTGCGCCGAGTAGTGCGGCACTTCGCACTGCGGCATGATCGGCTGGGTGGTGGTGATGGAACCGGCCGACTACGAGGCCTGGTTGGCTTCGGGCGGTGAAGGGTCGCTGGCCTCCTCGGGCGACAAGCTTTTCCGCCATTTCGGCTGCATCAGTTGCGATCGCGCTGACAAGCGCGCGCGCGGCCCCGACCTTGCCGGCCTTTACGGCAAGGAAGTGCACCTGCAAGACGGCACCACGCTGGTCGCCGACGAAAATTACATCCGCGAGTCCATCCTGGCGCCGAAAGCGAAGATCGTGGCCGGCTGGCAGCCCATCATGCCGGTCTTCCAGGGACAGGTGAACGAAGAGCAGATGCTGGAACTTATCGCCTACATCAAGTCGCTACAGCAAAACCCGTTGAACGTGAATCCCAATGCTCCGATCCCGGATGAAGAACAGCGCAAACGCAATCCCCAGGTGGAACCCCAGGTGATCCGTCCATGAGCGCCGCACCCTCTGTCGCCGTCGAGCCCCGCGAGCACTACCTGAACGTGGATTACGGCATCCGCTCGTGGCTGCTCACCACCGACCACAAGCGCATCGGCATTCTGTACATGATCTCGATCACGGTCATGTTCTTCATCGGCGGCCTCTTCGCCACGCTCATTCGCCTGGAGCTGATGACACCGGCCGGCGACCTGGTGACCTCCGACACCTACAACAAGCTGTTCACCATGCACGGCATCGTGATGGTCTTCTTCTTCCTCATCCCGTCGGTGCCGGCGGTGATCGGCAATTTCGTGCTGCCCATGATGGTGGGCGCGCGCGATATGGCGTTTCCCAAGATCAACCTGCTGAGCTGGTACATGTACGTGATCGGGGCGGCGATCACGTTGTACTGCATCATCGTCGGCGGGGTGGACACGGGCTGGACCTTCTATACGCCGTTCAGCACCACCTACTCCAACACCTACGTCTTCGGCTCGATCGTGGGCATCCTCTTCGCCGGATTCTCTTCCATCTTTACCGGGCTCAACTTCATCGCGACCATCCACAAGCTGCGCGCACCGGGGCTGACCTGGCGGCGGATGCAACTGTTCCTGTGGTCCTACTACGCCACCGCCGTCATCATGATCCTGGGCACGCCGGTGGTGGCCATCGCACTCATCCTGGTGGCGGTGGAGCGGATGTGGCACATCGGCATCTTCAACCCCGCGCTGGGCGGCGACCCGGTGCTTTTCCAGCACCTGTTCTGGTTCTACTCCCATCCCGCGGTATACATCATGGTATTGCCGGCGATGGGAGTCATCAGCGAACTGGTGACCACGTTTTCCCGCAAGCGCGTTTTTGGCTATGAATTCGTGGCCGCCGCCTCGATCGCCATCGCGGTATTCGGCTTCCTCGTCTGGGGCCATCACATGTTCGTGGCCGGGATCTCCATCTACTCGGCGCTGCTGTTTTCCATCATGAGCTACCTGGTGGCCATCCCGTCAGCGGTCAAGGTGTTCAACTGGACAGCGACCTTATATAAGGGCGCCATCTCCTACCGCACGCCCATGCTCTACGCCTTCGGCTTCATCGGGCTATTCACCATGGGCGGCCTGACCGGACTTTTTGTGGCGGCGCTGGGGGTGGACATCCACGTCACCGACACCTATTTCGTGGTGGCGCACTTTCACTACATCATGGTGGGAGGCACGGTGATGGCCTACTTGGGCGCCATTCACTACTGGTGGCCGAAGATGTTCGGGCGGATGTACCCCGAGGGATGGGCCAAGCTCTCGGCGGGCATCATCTTCATCGGCTTCAACGTCACCTTTTTCCCGCAGTTCCTGCTGGGATACCTGGGGATGCCGCGGCGCTACCACGCCTACGCACCGGAGTTCCAGGTGCTGAACGTGATGTCCACCGCCGGCGCCTCCATCCTGGCGGTGGGATACCTGTTGCCGCTCATCTACCTGATCTGGTCGCTGCGTTATGGCGAGATCGCGGGACCTAACCCGTGGGGCTCGACCGGACTCGAGTGGCAGACTACGTCGCCACCTCCCACGCACAATTTCGAGGAGACTCCCGTCGTGACCGAAGAAGCCTACGCCTACGATAAGCACCCGGAGATGGATTTTGTCGCATAGCACGGAAGCCGGCGCCGTTCACCACTCCATGTTGCAGACGCCGTATCGCGACCTGGACCAGCAGCGCGAGACTGCTACGCTGGGCATGTTCGTCTTCCTGCTCACCGAGCTGATGATGTTCGGCGGCCTGTTCTGCTCTTACCTGGTGTATCGCACGCTGTATTTCCCGTCGTTCCTGGAAGCCAGCCGGCACATGGACCTGACCATCGGCGCGGTGAACACCGCCGTGCTGATCTGCAGCAGCCTCACCATGGCGCTCGGTGTCCAGGCCGCACAGAGCGGCCGCGGCAGGACCGTCGTGCTCTATATGGCCATCACGCTGCTGTTCGGCTGCACGTTTCTGGCGCTCAAGGCGGTGGAGTACTACCACCACTGGCACGCGCATGAAGTTCCGGGGTTCGGCTTCGAGTTCGTGTCCGGCGCGGCGGGAGTGGACGTCGGCAAAGCGCAGCTCTTTTTCGCGCTCTACTTCATCATGACCGGTCTGCACGCGTTGCACATGCTGATCGGCATCGGCCTGGTCACGTGGATCACCATCTGTGCCTGGAAGGGGCACTACACCGAGGGGTATCACAACCCAGTAGAGAACGTCGGCCTCTACTGGCACTTCGTGGATCTGGTGTGGATCTATCTGTTCCCGCTGTTATACCTGATCAGCCGCATGCATACTTGATATGGCAGAACATGTCGTTCCGAAGAAGATTTATTACGCGGTCTGGGCAACGCTGATGGCGATGACGCTGGTCACCACGCTGGTGGCCTTCGTGGACCTGGGACGTTTCAACACCGTGGTGGCCCTCGCCATCGCCACCTTCAAGGCCAGCCTAGTGGTACTCTTCTTCATGGGCGCAAAATACACGCCGCGGCTGACGCGCGTGGTGATCATCTGCGGCATCTTCTTTCTGGCGCTGCTGCTGGCCTTCAGCATGGTCGATTACCTGACCCGCTTGTGGCCAGCATAGATCGGCGGGGAAAACTCTATCCCTGGGCCGCGGCCACCTGTCCTTCAAGTTTGCGGAATGTCTTGGCCATGCCCTCGACGATGTCCGTCTTGCCCTCGCCCTTGATCTCCAGCAGTAACGGCGGAACCTGCGGCGCCAAGCGCAGCAAGCTCATGGTCTCTTCCCAGTTCACGGTGCCGTCGCCGGGCCACAGGTGATCGTCGCTCTCGCCGGCGTTATCGTGCACGTGGGTGGAGTGGATCAGCGGCTTCAACAACGCGAACGCCTGGGCCACACCGCCCATGATGTGCGCGTGGCCGACATCGAAGCAGACGCCGACGTCGTCGAAGTGCGCGCTGTGAATCAGTTCCACCAGCCGCTCCGGCGTAGACAGCTCATTGGGGATGTTCTCCAGCAGCACCGTGACCCCCAGCGGCTTGGCAAAGGCCTTCAGATGCTCGATCGAGGTCATGGCCGCGTCGGATTTTTTGGGGTCCCATTCCTCGCCGCTGACGCCGAGGTGCTGCACCAGGAAGCGGAAGGGGATCTGCTCGGCCACTTCGATGGCGCGCTTGACCTCGTCCATGGCCTCGATGCAGGCACGCTTTTCGAGCGAGGCGATGTTGACCGGCGGCGAGCCGCGGCGGCCCCACTCGTACTCGCTGTACATGGGCGAGTGGATGGAGTTGAGCGGGACGCCCTTCTCGCGGAACCACTCGCCGATCTCCTTCACATGGGAGCGGCGGTTGGCATAGTCGAAGTGGCCGCGCGCGCCGAAGATCTCGATGGCCTCAGCGCCGGCATGAAGCAGGCTGTCGAGCAGCCCGCCGTGCAGCCGCTCTCGGACGTAGACGTGAGTGGAAATCGCTTTCAACATGATTAGTTCCCGTCGGTAAGAGGCCGACCTTCCCCGAAAAAAACTAAAGAGTTGTCATCCTGAGCGACCGAGGGCTCCCGCCCGTCTTTTCCGAGGCGGGAAACGGTCGCGAAGGATCTTGGTTTTTGAATGTGAAAACCAAGATCCCTCCCTTTGCGCTCAATCGCGACGCTCCCTCGCGCTTCGCTCGGGATGACAGTTCCATAAATGCGCCACCTTCGGCGCGGCTAAAAGCCGCGCCCTTTCAAGTCTAATACCCCACCGCTTTGCCTTCATACCGGCTATCGTTGGCGCCCAGGCGCTCGCCCGTTGCGGGATCGACGGCCACGCACTCTACGTCGCCCCACTGCGCGTGCCACTTTTTGCTCTCAATGTAGCCTTCCGCGACTTTGTGCCCCATCGCTGCCAGCCGGTTCCCAGCGGCCGGAGAGAAGCCGTCCTTCTCGACGCGCAACACGTCCGGCATCCACTGATGGTGGAAGCGCGGCGCGTTCACCGCCTGCTGGATGTTCATCCCATAGTCGATCACACTGACCAGGACTTCGGCCACCGCGGTGATGATCCTGGGCCCGCCGCGCGAACCCAGCACCAGGAACAACCGGCCGTCCTTGAGCACGATGGTGGGCGACATGGCGGAGAGGGGCCGCTTGCCGGGATCGATGGCATTGGCCTCGCCCTGCAGCAGCCCGAACATATTGGGCGTGCCGGGCTTGCAGGTGAAGTCATCCATCTCGTCGTTCAGCAGGAATCCGAGCTTGTCAGCCGTGACACGCGACCCGAAAAGATCGTTGAGCGTGGTGGTGACCGCCACGGCGTTCCCGGCGGGATCGACGACCGAGTAATGCGTCGTGTGGTCGGGCTCCAACCCCAACGAGGCAAACCCGGCTTCGTTGGGGGCCCCGGCGCCGAGGGCGGCCACGCGGTCGAGTTTCTCGAATGCCTGCACCGGTCGCCGCAGGTCGGCGCTGTGGCTGGCGCGGCGCGGATCAAGCGACTCGCGCCAGGCGGCGGCATAGTGCTTGTCCATCAACGCCGCCACGGGAACGCTGGCGAAATCCGGGTCGCCGAGCAGCTCGGCGCGATCGAAGAAGGCACGGCGAAAGGCCTCGGCCACCAAATGAACGGATTCGGCGGATCCACTGCCGAGTTTCGCCAGATCGTAGCCTTCCAGGATGTTGAGCAGTTCGATCAACGCGATCCCTCCGGATGAGGGCGGCGGCGCAGCGATGATCTCGTATCCGCGATAGCTGCCATGCACCGGCTCGCGCTCCTTCACATCGTAAGCCGCCATGTCCTTAGCCGTGATCAGGCCGCCGCCTTTCTGGATGGCAGCCGCCAGTTCCTGCGCCAGTGCGCCGTGGTAGAAACTGTCAGGCTCGGCGGCGATGCGCTCCAGCGTGCGGGCCAATTCCGGCTGCTTGAAGGTATCGCCCGGCTGGTAGTAATGGCCGTCGCGCTGGAAGATGCGGCGCGACTCCGGGAACGCAGCCAGGGACGGATCCCGCAGCTGACGCGCGTCGCGCTCGGAGAGCGCAAAGCCCTGGTGCGCGAGGCGAATCGCCGGCGCCATCACCTGCGCCAGCGTCAGCTTGCCAAATTTCTTCCCGGCATAGACCAGTCCCGCGACCGAACCCGGCACCCCGATGGCGCGATAGCCGACCACGCTGGCGTCCGGCACCGGGTTGCCCTTGGCGTCGAGATACATGTCGCGCGAAGCGGCGGCCGGCGCTTTTTCGCGGAAGTCCAGGAAGTGCGCGCGTCCGTCGGCCAGGCGCAGCAGCATGAATCCGCCGCCACCCAGGTTGCCGGCCTCGGGAAGCACGACGGCCAGCGCAAATCCGGTAGCCACGGCAGCATCCACGGCGTTGCCGCCCTGGCGCATAACCTCGACGCCCGCCTGTGACGCCAGTTCGTGTCCGCTGGCGACCATGGCGTGGGGCGCACGGACTGGACCTGCAGGCGCCGCAGCCGCCGGGAAGCAAAGTGCGACAATCAATAAAATCAATGACTTACGCAGGATTGGCATCGGCCTCGCGCTGGGCAAGTATTTGAGGCTAGCCCAGCGTCAGCCGGGAGTCAAATGAGCCGCGATGGTCAGTTCTGACTCCTGGCGCGCACCAAGCGGCGCGCCGCAATCACACACCAGATCGCTTCAACCACCCCGAAAGGCCACGCTCCCTGAAGAAAGCCGTACACGGAACCCAACGCGCAGGAGACGGCAAACCCCAGAATGAACCAATGACTGCGCCGTTCCATGGCGTAGCAGACCACCATCGCCGTCACCGCGAATAATCCAAAGAGGGAAAGAGGGTTCAAGCCGCCGTCCTAACGGTGTTCCAACACGACCTACGCCCCCGCTGCGTTGCGCGCCTCGCCCAGGGTGACGGTCACCTCCATCTTGTTCTTGCCACGGAAGAAGGTAACCTTGATCTTGTCGCCGGTGTGGTGCTGATTCATGACGTGGGCGATGTCCTGCTGGTCCTCGATGTCCTGATCGTCTATGCGGACGATCAGGTCGCCGCCAATCATGATGGGCGTGTTGCCGAGGTAGGCCTTCTCCGCGCCGCCGCGGAGACCGGCACGCTCCGCCGGCCCGCCGGGTATCACAGAGAGGATGAGCACACCATAGTCGGCGGGCAAGCCCATCTGCGAGGCCAGCTCCGGCCCGATCGGCAGGCTGCGGACGCCCAGAACCGGGCGCCGTACCTGTCCGAACTGAACCAGGTCGTTGATGACCGCCTTGGCCGCGTTGATGGGGATGGCGAAGCCGATGCCGGCGCTCTGACCCACCGGGCTGAGAATCAGGGTGTTGATGCCGATAACCTCGCCGCGGGAATTCAGCAGCGGTCCGCCGGAGTTGCCGGGGTTGATGGGGGCATCGGTCTGGATGGCCTCGTCGATGATGGCGCCGCCTTCGGGCTCGCGCACCGAGCGGATGGAACTGACGATGCCCCGCGTCATGGTGCCGGCCAGGCCGAAGGGATTGCCGATGGCGAAGACTTTCTGTCCCACCAGGAGGCCGCGGGAATCGCCCAGCACGGCGGGCGTTACCTCGTCTCGGGCCTTGATCTGAATCACCGCTAGATCGTGAGAGCGGTCGAGCCCGACGATCTCCGCCGTGTACTTCTTGCGGTTGGAGAGCGTGACTTCCAACCGCCGCGGATTGTCGCCGATGACGTGATAGTTGGTGAGAATGTGGCCTTGCTTGTCGATGATGAACCCGGAGCCCTGGCCCTGCTGCGGCACCAGGCCATAGAAGAAGTCAAAGGCCACGGTGGTCGAGGTGATGTTCACGACCGCGGGAAGCGCCTTCTTGTAGACGCCGATGTTCTGCTGCTCGTCGGGATCGAAGCTCTGCGGCCCGGCGGCCTGCGTGATCTCCACCTGCGCCGGGCGCGTCACCCAACTGGTGGACTCAGGGCTCACCAGTGCGCGGCGATGGTGGGTGGTGAAGTAATAGAAGGCGCCCGCGATCACGAGGGCGAACAGGATGGGGCGAATCGATCTCATGGGCTTACCGGTTCATCTTAACTTCTTCGCCGCGGCTGAACCAGGACGTAGGATGCAGGAAGCAGGACGCAGGAAGGCAGACACGTGAATTGTGCAGTTCCCGCTTCCTGCCACCTGCCTCCAGCTTCCTAGATCCGCGTTTATCCGCGGCGAATGGAGTTCTGTGCCAGCCGTCGCAGTTCTGCCATCAGCGCGTCCACCTTCACTTCAAGGTCGGCCAGCGGGCCCGAGTTATCGATGACGTAATCCGCAGCGCGGGCCTTCTCTTCCTCCGGGAGCTGGGCGGCCATGCGGCGGGTCACCTCACGCTCGGCCGCCGCCAAATCCAGGTTGTGACGGCGCGCGAAGCGCTCGATCTTCTGCGGCATGGTACAGATGACCACGACCAGCTTATCGAAACGCTTGCCCACACCAGCCTCCAGGATCAAGGCTGCTTCCACCACGGCGATGCCGTCCGGGTGCTTGGCGGCCACTTCATCCGTCCAGGCTTGCTGGCGCGCGATCACCGCCGGGTGGACGATCTGGTTCAATTCTTTGATGCGACCGGAACCGAACGCGGCTTCTGCCAGCTTCTTGCGGTCGATGGCGCCGTCGCTGCCGACAATGTCCGGACCGAAGTGTCGGACGATTTCGTAATAGACGGGCTCACCCGGGCGCATGAGCTGGTGAGCGACCTCGTCGGCCAGCACCACGTGCGCGCCGCGCTGACGCATCATCTCGGCGACCGTGGTCTTGCCGCAGGCGACGCCGCCGGTCAGGCCGACGCGCAGCAACCTAGCCTCGTTCCGCCATGGCCACGGTGTGCAAGCGGGCCCCACGCCGCAGCTCGGCGGCCTTCAGGGTGTTGGCCATGAGCATGGCGATGGTCAGCGGCCCCACCCCGCCCGGCACCGGTGTGAGCGCTCCGGCAACCTCGGCAACTTCGGGATGCACGTCGCCGATCAGCGTGTAGCCGTTCTTGGCGAACGCCTGCTCGCGCTTCTCGTTGCCCTTGAAATACTTGTCGAACTCCTCGCGGCTGGTGATCTTGTTCATGCCGACGTCGATCACCGTGGCGCCCGGCTTGACGAAGTTGCGGGTGACGAAGCCGGTGCGGCCCATGGCCGCCACAAGGATGTCGGCGCGGCGGCACACCCCCGGCAGGTCGCGGGTCTTCGAGTGGCAGATGGTCACGGTGGCGTTGGCATTGGTCAGGAGCATGGCCATGGGTTTGCCGACGATATCGCTGCGTCCCACCACCACGGCTTCCGCGCCCTGAATGGGGATGTTGCTGCGCCGGAGCATTTCCATAATACCGACCGGCGTGCAGGGAGCGAGCCCGGCACGCTGCGTGGAAAGGAAGCCGACGTTCATGGGATGGAAGCCGTCCACGTCCTTCTCCGGCAACACCGCCAGCAGCACCTTCTTGGAATCCACTTGCGGGGGCAGCGGCAGTTGCACCAGGATGCCGTCGATCTCGTCGCGCGAATTCAGATCATGCACCAGCTCCAGCAGCTCTTCCGTGCTGGCCGATTCCGAGGGCGTGATCTTCTCGCTGTAGAGCCCCAGCACCTCGCAGGTCTGCACTTTGCTGCGGACGTAGATCTCCGAGGCCGGATTGCTGCCCACCAGCACGGCGGCCAGTCCGGGGCGCAGCCCGGTCTCGCGCAGTCGGCGTACTTCCTCTGCCACTTCGTTCTTGATGTCGTTGGCGATCTTGGCGCCGTCGAGCAATATCGCTGCCATGAGTCCCTCAAGATGATGGAATAAACGCCGGGACTTATCTTAAACGCAGGCTCGGCCGGATGTCAGGGATTTGTTGCCGGGTCGCCGGCGGCGAAAGTTCCCGCCGCCACGGCTCATAGGCCTACAATATTCGTGCCGCTCGAGAGGTGGCTCGTCATGATCGCCAAGGAGATTCTCGAGATTCTGGTCTGCCCGGTGTGCAAGAAGCCGGTGGTGCCCAGCGCCGCGCAGGACTCGCTGAAATGCCCGCAGTGCCGGCGCGTGTATCCCGTGCGCGACGACATCCCCATCATGCTGGTGGATGAGGCGCGGGTGGACGAACCCTAAAAGCAGTGGCCAGTGGTAAGTGGTCAGTTGCCGGTGGGTTTCAAGCTCGCCAAACGCGTAGCGGCGGTCTGCGCCGCTGGGCTGTTGGGATCGTCCTTCTGGATCTGCTGGTAGAGGCTGGCGGCTTCGGCGGGCTGTTTCTCCTGGTACAGCGAGGCCAGTTCCAGTTGCGCCGTGCTCTTTGGCACGGTGGTGGCGGGATGCGCGGCAAGCTCCTGGTAGAGCTTGATGGCCTCCGCATCCTTGTTCTCGGCGCGATACACGGAGGCCAGCGCGAACTTGCCCAGCGCCGAGAGGTCCTGGTTGCGGGAGCCGGCCACCTGCTGGAGGACTTTTTCGGCGCCCGCGGTATCGCCCAAGTCGAGCGACGTCACCCCCACGAAGTAGCGGGCGACCTCGGCGGCGCGTGTGTGTGGGTACTTGTCCTCGACCTGCTGGAAGGCTTTGCGGGCGGCTTCGGCGCGCTCCTTGGCCGAGGTAAAGCTCATGTAGTCCGGCTTGGGGGCATTGGGAGAGCGCAGGGGCGCCCCATACACGCGCAACGCGGCGCCGACCTCGGCGCTGGCCGCCTGGTCGCGCTGGTTGTAGTAGATCCAGCCCCCGCCCAGGATGGCCACCGCGACCACGGCTATGACCACAGCGGTGGTCAGAGTCTTCTGGTGTTCTACGGCCCAGGAAACCGTTTCCTTGGCGGTGGCGGCGAACTTGTCCTGCTTGAGTTGCTGTCGAGTGTAGGCCACGAAAACCCTTGCTGAAGTCAACAGGAGTCTAACAGTGGCAATTCTGGAGCGTCAAACGCGCGCCGGCGCAGGTGCCCGCCAATCGAGCTGGGCGCAGGGAGGCATTTATGCGCAAGCTAATCGTCACCATTTTGATCATCGCTGCGGTGATTGTCGTGGCCGCGCTGGTGGTCCCGTCGCTGGTCAACATCAACCGCTATCACGACCAAATACAGACACAGTTGCAGAAGCGGCTCGGACGCCAGGTGTCGCTGGGGCAGATGCGGCTCCGCGTGCTGCCACTGGCGATCCGAGTAACCAACGCCGTCATTGGCGAGGACCCTGCGTTCCGCACCAGGCAACCGTTCGCGCTCGTGCAGGAGCTGGATGTACGCGCCAAGCTCTGGCCGCTGCTGCGTGGTCAGGTCGAAGTGCAGTCGCTTAACCTGCGCAGGCCGCAGATCGAGCTAGTGCGCAACCAGCAGGGCATATGGAATTTCGCCAGCCTGGGCCGGGCAGGGACGCAGGGTCCCTCCAAGTCCGCCGAAGTCTCGATCGCGGACCTGAAGATTGAAGACGGCCAGGTCGCGCTCACCGATCTCGAGAAACGCCAGGCGCGGACGGTTTACGACCACATCGACCTCGCCGTGAGCGGCTATGCGCCGGAGAAGACGTTCGACTTCTCCGGCGCGGCTCACCTGCCCGGGACCGGCGCTCAGATGCTGAACGTCAGCGGGAAGATGGGGCCGGTAAACCAGGTTGAGCCCCTCAACACGCCATTTGACGGCACGCTCAAGCTCGACCAGATCTCAGTCTCATCCGTGCAGAAGTTTTTCAACAGCCCGGCGCTGACCGGCACCGATGCGACCGCCTCGGGCGAGACCCACATCCGCAACCAGGAGGGGAAACTTGAATCCGACGGCAACCTGACGCTCGACAAGCTGCGGCTTCGCGGCGTCGAGGTGGAGTATCCGATCACGGCGCAGTTCAACATCACGGACGACCTGAACAGCGATTTGCTCGCAATCGGCAAGGGATCGTTGAAGCTGGGCTCGACGCCGCTCTCTGTGACCGGCACCGTCAACCTGCGGCCCACGCCCATAGAGATCGATTTGCGGGTGAGTGCGTTGAACGTCTCGATCGACGAAGCGGCGCGGCTGGCCGCGGCGGCGGGAGTCGCCTTCAGCCCGGGCATGACCATCAAAGGCCAACTCAACGCCGATCTACGCGCGCAAGGTGCCGCCACCCGGCCGGCCATGAATGGCACAGTTTCGGCGCGGAACCTGGACATCAGCGGCAAGGAACTGCCGCAGCCGGTGAAGGTGGATACCATTGAACTGGCGCTCTCGCCGCAGGCGATCCGCTCCAACAACTTTTCGGCAGCCGCCGGTGACACGCGCGTGGATGCCCAATTCACCTTGACGGCCTATACCAGCCCCGATCCGAACATTGATCTCTCGTTGCGCACCAACCGCGCCAATCTCGGCGAACTGTTGAGTATCGCGAAGGCTTATGGCGTGTCGGCGCTGAATGGCACGATCGGCAGCGGCACTTTGACCCTCGACTTGCGCGCGACCGGTCCGGTAAAGAACTCGGCTGCCATGAACTTCTCGGGCAGTGGCCAGGTGCAGAATGCGTCGCTCCGCGGGCCGCAGCTCACGCAGCCGCTGGGGATAGCGAATGCGAACATCGGGTTCACGCGCAACTCCATCGTGCTGCAGAACCTCTCGGCTTCGCTGGGCGAGACGCATGCCACGGGCAACCTGACCTTGAGGGATTTTAACGCCCCCCAGGTGCAGTTCACGCTGGCCGCGGACAAGATCAACGTCAGTGAGTTGGAGCAGATGTTCTCCAGCGGCCCGCCACAGCCGCAAAAGCGCGCGGCCTTCAGCCTGGTTCCTTCGGCTCTTGCCGCACCGACGAACGACAGCTTGCTCGCGAAAGCCACCGGCAGCGGCACTTTGACCATCGGGACGGTCATCTACGACCAACTGCTGCTGAGCAACGTGCGCTCGAACGCCACGCTCGATCGCGGGGTGGTGCGGCTGGCGCCGCTGACGGCCGACGTGTATGGCGGGCAGGAGACCGGCAGCATTACCATCGACACGCGCCCCACGCCCATGACGTACGCCGTCAACACCAAGCTCACCCGCGTGGACGCCAACAAGCTGATCTCTTCCGTCTCCTCGATCAAACAGACGCTCTACGGCCTGCTGGCCGCCAACGCCAACACCACCTTCCGATCGGCACCCGCCGACCAGATCGCGCGCACCCTCAATGGCAGCTTCTCGCTCGACCTGCGCAACGGACGCCTCGTGGGCATGGACCTGCTGAACCAGCTGGCTTCCATCGGGAAGTTCGTCGGCTATTCGCGCGCACCCGAGCAGTTCACCAACCTGGCGCAGTTGACCGGCAACTTCAACGTGACCAACGGGCTGGCGCAGACCAACGACCTGAAGGCGGTGATCGACGGCGGCACAATGGCGGCCGATGGCGCCGTCAACCTCGCCGATCAGACCCTGAACATGCGCGT